>DATLBJ010000053.1:0-33218 GCA_035526975.1 Ramlibacter sp. | reverse complement strand
GGCGCAGCGGCTGCCCATCCACATCCATCGCCAGAGTCAACACGGGATAGCGGCGCGCCGCGTGCAACGAGGCGGCGGCCAGCGCCATCCATTTGCCGCGTCCGAGGCGGCGGCGTTGGCGTTCGCGGTCGAGCACGATGTCGGGATACAGGCCGAGGCTGGAGTTGTTGATGAAAATCCGCCCATTCACTTCGGCGACGTCGATCTCCGTCACTTGGCCGGCCGCGATGACTGCGATCGCCGGGTCGAGGTCGAGCGGGATGCCGTTGTCCTTGGCGAAATGGTTCAACGTGCCCAACGGCAGCACACCGAGCGCAGCTTGCGTGCCCGCGAGCTGCGACGCCACTGCGCTCACTGTGCCGTCGCCGCCCCCCGCAACGATGCACTGGATACCGTCGTCCAGCGCCTTGCGCGCGGCTCGCACGATTGCTTCGCCATCCGCAACGAGCTCCACCTTCGCCTGCAGGCCGGCAGCGGCGAAGCGCTCCTGCAACTCGCGGTCATAGCCCGAGGCGCAGCCCGCGCCCGACGAGGCATTCACGATGACGACGGCCGATGAGTTCACGCCCGTGAGGCTACACCTCGATGCCGGTCACCACACGTGCGTAACGTTGCTTGCTCCAGTAGGCGGACGCCCAATCGATCAGGACGACGAAGCGGTTGCGAAAGCCGATGAGGAAGTAGATGTGCGCGAACAGCCAGAACAACCAGGCGAAGAATCCGCTGAACTTGAAGTGCCCGATGGGCGACACCAGGTCGACGACCGCGGCATTGCGTCCGATGGTGGCGAGTGTGCCGTAGTCGCGGTAACGGAACGACTGGGTCGGCTGGCCGGCCATCCGGCGCACGATATTCGCCGCCGCCATGCGGCCCATCTGTTTCGCGCCGGGTGAAACACCGGGCACGGGGGACGGGTCGCGGCCTGGCGCGTAGCTCTTCGCGGACGCAAGGTCACCGATCACGCTGATCTCGGGATGACCCGGCAGCGAAAGGTCGGGTTCGACGATCACACGCCCGGCACGGTCCGCTTGCGCACCGGTCGCTTGCGCCACCTGCTTGCCGAGCGGCGATGCCGCCACGCCGGCGGCCCACACCACGCAGCGTGTCCCGATCGAATAGGGATCGCCCCCTTCCGGATGCACTTCGACCTTCGTGCCGTCGACATTCGTCACGCGCGCATTCACGCGCACCTGCACGCCGAGTTTTTCCAGCTGGCGCTGCGCCTTCGCGGCCAGGTCGGCCGACATCGCCTGCAGCACGCGCGGGCTGCCTTCGATGAGCAGCACCTTCGCTTCGCTGGGATCGATGCGCCGGAATTCCCCGGGCAGCGTGTCGCACGCGATCTCTGCGACCGTGCCGGCCATCTCGACACCGGTCGGCCCAGCGCCGATGATCACGAAAGTGAGCCACGCTTCGCGCAGCTTCGGGTCCGGTTCCTTCTCCGCGCACTCGAATGCAAGGAGGATGCGGCGCCGGATCTCGAATGCATCGTCGAGTGTCTTCAGGCCCGGCGCGTAGGGCGCCCAGTCGTCGCGGCCGAAATAACTGTGCGTCGCACCCGCCGCCACGATCAAATGGTCGTACGGCAGCACATGGCCTTCCTTGAGGTGCACTTCGCGCGTGCCGGAGTCGATGCGCGTGACTTCGCCGAGCAGGCTCGTCACGTTGCGTTGTTCGCGAAAGAGGTGGCGCACCGGCGCGGCGATCGCGGGCGCCGACAGGCCGGCGGTGGCCACCTGGTAGAGCAGCGGCTGGAACAGGTGGTGATTGGTGCGGTCGACCAGCGTGATGTCGACTTCCGCGTGACGCAGCGCCCGGGTGGCCTCCAGCCCGCCGAAACCGCAGCCGACGATGACGACCCGTGGTTTGTTGTTGTTATTGGGCATGCTGGCATTATCGAGGGTGCAGCAACACGAAGGCAGGAGACGAAGATGTTCCCCACCGCGATCGCGGGCAGCTTGCCCAAGCCCGAATGGCTCGCCGAAACGCACAAGCTCTGGCCCCGGTGGAAAGCCGAAGGCGCCGACCTGCGCCAGGCGAAAGCCGACGCCACGCTGCTGTGGATCAAGGCGCAGGAAGACGCGGGCCTGGACATCGTCGGCGACGGCGAGCAGTCGCGCCAGCATTTCGTGCACGGCTTCCTCGAGCAGGTGGAGGGCATCGACTTCGAGCACAAGGTCGAAATGGGCATCCGCGACGACCGCTACAAGGCGATGGTTCCGCAGGTCGTCGGCCCGCTGCGCCTCAAGGGCCGCGTGCATGAGTTCGAGGCGAAGCTCGCGCGCGCCCACACCACGCGCAAACTGAAATTCACGATGCCCGGGCCGATGACCATCGTGGACACGGTCGCCGACAAGCACTACGGCGACCGCGTGAAGATGGCTTTCGCGTTCGCGGAATTGCTCAACCAGGAAGCGCTCGCGCTGGAGAAGGACGGCGTGGACATCATCCAGTTCGACGAGCCTGCATTCAACGTGTACATGAAGGAAGCAGCGGACTGGGGCGTGAAGGCGCTGGAGCGCGCCGCGCAGGACCTGAAGTGCACGACCGCCGTGCACATCTGCTACGGCTACGGCATCGAAGCCAACGTCAAGTGGAAAGAGACGCTGGGCGACCAGTGGCGCCAGTACGAGCAGGTGTTCCCCGCGCTCGCGAAGAGCTCGATCAAGCAGGTGAGCCTGGAGTGCTTCCACTCCCACGTGCCGCCCGAGCTGATGAAGCTGCTCGAAGGCAAGGACGTGATGGTCGGCGTGATCGACGTGGCGAGCGATGTCGTCGAAACGCCGGAGCAGGTCGCGGAAACAATCGGCCGGGCGCTGCAATTCGTGGCGAAGGACCGCCTGATCCCGTGCACGAATTGCGGCATGGCGCCCATGGACCGCGACATCGCGCTGCGCAAGATCGAGGCGATCGCGAAAGGTGCGGAGATCGCCCGCAAGAGGTACGCGTGATGGCGGGGGCCCGATTGAATCCGCGCGGGCTCGCCCGGCTGCGTGGCGCGCTGCAGTCCCACATCGATCGCGGGCGTATTCCCGGCGCGGTCGCGGTGGTCGCGCGCGCGGGCGAGGTGGAGATGTTCGAGTCGCTCGGCCGCCTCGATCCGAAAGCCGGCGCCGAAATGCGCGATGACGCGATCTTCCGCATCTATTCGATGACCAAGCCGATCGTCTCGCTGGCCGCGTTGATGCTGATGGAAGACGGCCAGCTGCAGATGAACCAGCCGCTGTCGGCCTTCCTGCCGGAATTTGCGAACCCGAAGGTGGCGATCGAGGATGGCAGCGGTGAAGTGCGTGAGGTGCGCGCGAACCGCGAGCCGACCGTTCATGACCTGCTCCGGCACACTTCCGGCCTGACCTACGAGTTCCTCGGATCGAAGCACGTGCAAAAGCAGTACGAGGCCGTGAACATCGTCGACCGTTCGCGCACCAACCGTGAGTTTTCCAAGGTGCTGGCCTCGATCCCGCTGCAGGACCATCCCGGCACCTGCTTCCAGTACAGCCGCGCGACGGACGTATTGGGCGCCGTCATCGAAGTGGTCTCCGGACGCACGCTCGGCGCCTTCCTGCACGAGCGCATCTTCGATCCCCTTGCGATGAAGGACACCGCGTTCTCGGTTCCGCCCGCGAAGCTGGATCGCCTCGCGGAACCCTTCGCGAAAGATCCGGACAGCGGCAACGAGGTGGTGATGCTCGATGCGCGCACCGCCGGCGCATTCGAATCGGGGGGCGGCGGCTTGTTCGGCACGACGCACGACTACATCCGTTTCCTCTCGATGATGCGCAATCGCGGCTCGCTGGGCGGTGAGCGGCTCGTCTCGCGCAAGACGATCGACTGGATGACGTCCGATCATCTGGGCAACACGCCCGCATACAACGACCTGTTGATCCCGGGCTATGGCTTCGGCTTGGGATTCGCGGTGCGCACACACGCCGGCATGGCGCCGCAGCCGGGGTCGGTGGGGCAGTATTTCTGGAGCGGGATCGGCGGCACGTCGTTCTTCGTCGATCCCTCGGAAGACATCTTCGCGATTCTCATGACGCAGGCGCCGAACCAGCGCATCTTCTTTCGCAACCTGTTCCGGCACCTCGTGTACGCGGCGCTGGACTGAAGGAGTGCACGATGAGCCACGGACACGACCCCGATCACCAGCCGCGATGGAAGCACGATGGCGTGCGCGTCATCGCGGGGAACCAGCTCGATGCGAATACCGCGCAGACGCCCGGCATGGACCGGAAGGCCGCGATCAACTTCGCGCGGGTCGGCGCGCAGAAGCTCTGGGCCGGCACAGTGCATATCCACCCCGATGCGAAGACGGGCGCGCATCATCACGGGCACCTGGAAAGCGTCATCTACGTGATCAAGGGCCGCGCGCGCATGCGCTGGGGCGACAACCTCGAGTTCACTGCCGAAGCGGGACCCGGCGATTTCATCTACGTGCCGCCGTATGTGCCGCACCAGGAGATCAACGCCAGCGCGACCGAAGTTCTCGAGTGCGTCCTGTGCCGCAGTGACGGCGAGGCCGTGGCTGTCAACCTCGATATCCAGCCGGTGGAAAAACCCGAGAACGTGCTCTGGGTCGACCCGACGCATCCGAAAGGCGGCGTGTAGGAGGCGGACGGGACTGCAGAGCGGCACACTTCCTACAGCGGCTGGGCTACCGCTGCCGCCAAAGTCGAGCGGATGCAAGTGAACGACTCCGACGAGCCGCTGGCGCCCCCGACGCGCCGCGAAACATTGGTGCCCGCGATGGCCGTAGCTGCTGTCGCCGCGGTGGCCGTGGCGGCGGCCGTGATGGTCAAGCGCGCGGATGACACGCCGCAGGCACAGTCGCAGGTTGCGCAGCGTGCGGTCGCGCCCGCGCAGACCCCCGCCGTGATCGCCGCACCGCCGCTGAAGGCGCCTGCAACGAATTCAATGGGTGGCGCGCCGGCTTGCAGTCAGTGCGGTGTCGTGCAGGTGGTGGTTGCGGTGTATGGAGATTCGGCGCGCAAGGAGCCTCGCGGCTACCAGATGCACGTCCGCATGGACGACGGCAGCGTGCGCACGGTCGAACAGCGCGGCGCGCTCGCCGCGGGTTCACGCGTCGTGGTCGAAGGCAACTCCGTCAAGCCGATGTCCTAGGCGACTTCGAGGACCAGTTTTCCGAAGTTCGCGCCGGAGAACAGCTTCAGCAGCGCTTCGGGGAAATTCTCCAGGCCCTTCACGATGTCCTCGCGGCTCTTGATGCGGCCTTCCTTCAGGTAACCGGCCAGCTCCTTCACCGCTTCGGGAAACCGGTCGGCGTAGTCGAACACGACCATGCCTTCCATGCGCGCGCGATGCACCAGCAGCGACATGTAGTTCTTCGGGCCTTGCACGGCGGACGTATTGTTGTACTGGCTGATCGCGCCGCAGATCACAATGCGCGCGCCGCGGGCGAGCCGCGCGAGCACGTCGTCGAGAATCTCGCCACCGACGTTGTCGAAGTACACGTCGACGCCTTTCGGGCAGTGTTCCTTCAGTCCCGCGCGGACGTTGCCGGCCTTGTAATCGATGCATGCGTCGAAGCCGAGTTCCTTGACGACCCACTCGCACTTCGCCGCGCCCCCGGCAATGCCCACGACACGGCAGCCCTTGATCTTCGCAAGCTGCCCCACGGTCTGGCCGACGGCACCCGCAGCACCTGACACGACCACCGTGTTTCCTTCGCGCGGCCCGCCGACATCGAGCAGCCCGAAGTAAGCCGTCATGCCCGGCATGCCGAGAACGTTGAGCCATTGGTTGGGCGTGCCCAGGCGCGAGTCGATCTTGTGCAGCGCCGCCTTGCGCATCTGCGCCTGCTCGATCAGCGCGTATTCCTGCGCGCCGGTGACGACCGAGACGAGGTCGCCCTCCTTGAACTGCGGGTTCTTCGATGCGATCACTTCACCAATGCCTCCAGCGCGCATGACATCGCCCAGGCCCACGGGCTCGATATAGCTCTTGCCTTCGTTCATCCACCCGCGCATCGCGGGATCGAGCGAGATTGCACGCGTCTTGACCAGGACGGCGCCTTCGCCGGGCTCGGCGACCGGCTCGGTCGTGAACGACCAGTCCTCGCGCTTGGGCATGCCGGTGGGCCGGCGCGCGAGCCGGACCTGGTGATTGGTGAGCGAGGTGATGTTGGCCATGGCGGAATGCTAAGCACCTTGGCGCACGGATGGGGTTGCGCAGGCGACAGCACGGCATTGTCAGGAGCAGCGCGCCGTGCCACGCCGCAGAGTACGCCTTGTGCTGTAATGAATCGACAGGGGATTTCGACCCACTCGCTGGAGGATTTCAGCCTTGTCCATGCCTTCCGCCGCCGCCGGCGCCGTCGCACCGCAGCGCGCTGCAATGATGGAGAGATTCGCGAGGGTACGCGCGCACTCCCGCGCGCTGGCCGCGCCGCTTTCCGCCGAAGATCAATGCGTGCAGCCGATGCCGGACGCGAGCCCGACCAAGTGGCATCTCGCGCACACCAACTGGTTCTTCGAGGCCGTCGTGCTCGGCGCGCACGATCCCGGCTATCGTCCGTTCGACCGCCGCTTCTTCCACCTCTTCAATTCCTATTACGAGTCGCTCGGGCCGCGCCATCCGCGGCCGCAGCGCGGTCTGCTTACGCGCCCGTCGCTGGAAGAAGTGCATCGCTATCGCGCGCACGTCGACGAAGCAATGTTGGCGCTCATCGCGGGCGCGGCAGCGTCGGCGTGGGACGCCGCCGCGCCGCTGGTCGAACTTGGGCTCAACCATGAAGAGCAGCACCAGGAGTTGATCCTCACCGACATCCTGTACGCGCTGTCGTGCAATCCGCTGCTTCCGGCTTACGAAGCGGCCGAGCCTGCGTCACTGCGCTTGGCAGCTGCGCGATCCGAGGCGAAGTGGCTTGCCGTCGAAGGCGGCATCGTCGCAATCGGCCATGAGGGCGATGGATTCGCGTTCGACAACGAAGCGCCGCGCCATCCCGTGATGCTTGCGCCTTATCGGATCGCCGATCGCCTCGTCACTTGCGCGGAGTATGCGGAGTTCATCGCCGACGGCGGCTACGAACGCGCCGCTCTGTGGCTGTCCGATGGCTGGGCGACAGTGCAAGCCAATGGATGGAGGCATCCGCTGTACTGGCTTGCTCCGGAAGACCCGCGCGCCCCCGCCGCGCATTGGCAGGTGTTCGGCCTGCAGGGCGTGCGGCCGCTCGATCCGCAAGCGCCCGTGATGAACCTGAGTTTCTATGAAGCGGCTGCCTATGCCCAGTGGGCCGGCGCGCGCTTGCCGACCGAGTTCGAGTGGGAGGCTGCCTTCGATGCGCCGGGCGTGCACGACATGACGGGCCAGTGCTGGCAATGGACGCGCTCTTCCTACGACCCGTACCCGGGCTTCCGCCCGTTCGCCGGGGCCGTCGGCGAATACAACGGCAAGTTCATGGTGGGGCAGGTCGTGCTGCGCGGATCGAGCCTTGGCACGCCGGCCGGCCACGCGCGCAAGTCATACCGCAATTTCTTCCCGCCGGGGGCGCGCTGGCAATTCTCGGGCCTTCGCCTTGCAAAGGACGGCGCATGCTGACGCGCAGCCAGCTTCATGTCCAGGCCGGCGACGCGCGCGGAGCGTCTTCGACGTTTGCCACCGAGATGCGTGCGTGCCTTGCTGCATGGCCCCGTGCCATTTCGCCGAAGTGGTTCTACGACGAGCGGGGCTCGCAGCTGTTCGATGCAATCTGCGATCTGCCCGAGTACTACCCGACGCGCACCGAGCTTTCGATCCTCACGCGCCATGCGCAAGAGATCGCATCGCAGATGGGCCCGCGCGCGGAGATCGTCGAGTTCGGCGCCGGGTCGCTGAAAAAAGTGCGGCTGCTGCTCGATGCGATGGACCGCCCGGCCCGCTATTTGCCGATCGACATCTCCGGCGAGCATCTCGCGCGTTGCGCGGCCGAATTGCAGCGCGGCTATCCGGCCCTGGACGTGCAACCTGTGGTGGCCGACTACACGCGGCGCCTGTTGCTGCCTGCTCCCGTGCCGCATGCGGGAAAGCGCGTCGGCTTCTTTCCCGGTTCGACCATCGGCAACTTCACGCCGGAGGAAGCCTTGCATTTCTTCGTCGTTGCAGGCCAGGTGCTGCGCGGCGGCGCACTGCTCCTGGGCGCGGATCTGGTCAAGGATCCGGATGTACTGCACGCCGCGTACAACGATGCCCAAGGCGTGACGGCGCAGTTCAACCTGAACGTGCTCGCGCGGGCCAATCGCGAACTCGGGACCGGATTCGATTTGTCGAAGTTCTGGCACAGCGCGTTCTACAACGCGCCCCGATCGCGGATCGAGATGCACCTGGCCAGCCGCGAGAGGCAGGAGGTCGCCTGGGGTTCCGACACGTTCGGATTCGACGAAGGCGAGACGATCCACACCGAGAACTCGTACAAGTTCACCGTCGAAGGCCTTCACGCAATGGCCATCGACGCGGGCTTCCGCCCCGGGCCGGTGTGGACCGACCCCGAACGGCTGTTCAGCGTGCATTGGCTGTACGCGCCCGCCTGAAGGACGACGGAAAGTGAGCGACTGATGATTCAAGTCGACGCCGCGATCGTCGGTGCAGGACAGGCTGCGCCGGCGCTCGCCGTGGCGCTCGCGCAGCGCGGTGAGAAAGTCGCGCTGTTCGAAGCGGTGCAACTGGGCGGCACCTGCGTGAACAACGGCTGCACGCCCACAAAGACACTGCGCAAGAGTGCGCGTGTCGCATACCTGGCGCGGCGCGCCGCCGAGTTCGGCGTGAACGTCGGCGAGGTGAAGATCGATTTCGCCGTGGCGATGAACCGCATGCAGGAGCGCGTCGATACCGCGCGCTCCGGGCTGGAGTCGTGGGTCGGCGGCCAGCCGAACATCACCGTGGTTCGCGAGTGGGCATCCTTTGCCGGCGCCGGCGAGGGCGCGTTCGAACTGAAGGCCGGCGATTCGGCGTTTCGCGCGCAACGCGTGTACCTCAATACCGGCACGCGCGCCTTCATCCCGCCGATCCCCGGCTTGGGCGATGTGCCGTACCTCGACAACGTCAGCCTGCTCAAGCTGCGCACCTTGCCGAAACATCTCGTGATCATCGGCGGCAGCTACATCGGGCTGGAGATGGGGCAGATCTTCCGCCGCCTCGGCAGCGAAGTGACCGTGATCGAAACCGCTCCGCGCACTACTGCACGGGAGGACGAAGACATCACGCAGTCGATCTGCGCTTTCCTCGGGAACGAGGGCGTGAAGATCATCACCGGGCAGGCCGTCGCGAAGGTCGAGCGTGCGGGCGACGGTATCGCGGTGGTTGTCGGCAGCGCGCGCATCGAAGGCTCGCATGTGCTGGTTGCGACGGGGCGCCTGCCGAATACCGAGAAGCTGAATCTTGCGGCCGCCGGTGTCCACGCGGATGCGCGTGGTTTCGTCCCCACCAATGGCAAGCTCGAAACGAACGTGCCCGGCGTCTTCGCGCTGGGCGACATCAACAAGCGTGGCGCGTTCACGCATACGAGCTACCACGATCACGAGATCGTGCTTGCGAACCACGATGGCGGAAACCGCTCGGCCGACGACCGCGCGATGTGCTACGCCATGTTCACCGACCCGCCGTTCGCGCGAGTCGGCATGTCGGAGGCCGAAGCACGCTCGTCGGGCAAGCGCGTGCTGATGGCGAAGTTCGACATGAAGAACGTCAGCCGCGCGAAGGAAGAAAGCGAAACGGCCGGCATGATCAAGCTGCTGGTCGACGCGGACAGCGACCAGTTCCTCGGCTTCGCGATGGTCGGCATCCAGGCCGACGAGATCCTGCACGTCTTCACCAATTACATGGCCGCGAAGGGCACGGCGCGCACGATGAAGGAGGCGCTGCCCGCGCATCCCTGCGTGGCGGAGTTCTTTCCCACGATCCTGGGCAGGTTGGCGCCCTTGGCTTAAGCTTTGGGGCGTGAACCTGCTCGCCCCTTCCTTCACCGCTCCCGCCGCCCTCGACACGACGATGCGAGAGCACGGCTACGCGGTTCTCGCGCCGCGCGACGTGTGTCAACTTGCCGGCTGCACACTGGAAGAACTGGGCGCGCTGCGTGCGAGCTGGAACGACCTCGCACCCGACAAGTACCTGAAGGACGGCGGCCATTACCGCAAGCGCCGGCACTCTTCGTTCATTGCAAAGGGCAAGGAGGTCACGCTGGCGCCGCATCGCGCGCATTGGCAGCCGGTCGAATACAACGCGCTGCACGGCGGCATGCAGCGGTGGTTCGAGCCGGTGACGACGCGTGTCGCGCAATCGCACGCATGGATATCCGTCATCGACTGGCTTGCGCGCGTGAGTTCCGCGCTCAAGGGTGAACAAGCGTGGTTCGTCGAGGCGCACCAGTTCCGCATCGACACCGAAGGTGGCATCGGCCGGCCCACGCCCGAGGGCGCGCATCGCGACGGCGTCGATGTGGTGGCGGTGTTCCTCGTGGCGCGCGAAGGCATCAAGGGCGGCGAGACGCGTGTGTTCGAAGCCGACGGCCCGCGAGGCGAGCGCTTCACTTTGACCGAGCCGTGGTCGCTGCTGCTGCTCGATGACGAGCGCGTGATCCACGAGTCCACGCCGATCCAGCCGGTGGGCGAAGGCGGGTACCGCGATACGCTGGTGCTGACGTATCGGGCCGGCGGATTCCAGGCCGGCTAGGTGGCCGGCTGGCCCCGCCACATGACGCGAGAATCGACAGGTGCGCCGATCGTTTCCTGCCCCGCGTTGAGTAGGGCCGCTGGAAGTCCGGCGCGCTCCACCGCGGGCTTGCCTTCCGGGAACATCGTCGACAACTTTTCCGCGAAGCGTGCTTGCGTACCCGCGTCTTCGCCCCCGAGGACCGTGAAGGCAACGTTGCCCAGTGCGCGCGAAAGCAGCGCTTCCGGTTGGTTCATGCCGGCTTCGTACCGCGCCGCTGCAATGTACGCCCCATGCACATCGAAGCCTGCCGCCAAAAGGGCGACTTTCGCTTCGCCGGAGGTCACATAGGATGCGCCCGCAAAGGCCAGCCGCTTCAACTGGGACAGGACGTGGGGCGCGAGCGCCGGGGCAAACTTCTGCAGGTCCGCTTCAGCCATGTCGGCCGCGACCTTCGCGCCCGAAACCGCGAGCGCCAGGTTGTCGCGAAGCGGAACGATCTTTTCTGCCATTACAACCACGAGGTCGCCCACGGCGACTGCAAGCAAAATCGTCACGACTTCCTCCAATCGGATCGAGCCTACCATGACCCAGCGACCGCCCTTCATCGTCTCGGCGCGCGACGTGCCGGAGCGCACGCATGTCTATCCGCAAAGCACCGAACCGATGGGTCCCTCGCGCGCCGTCGGCCGCGCTGCGGGTCTCGAGCGCATCGGCATCAACCTGCAGCGCCTGCCGCCCGGCACGCGCTCATCGTGGCCGCATGCGGAATCCAGCGAGGAAGAGTTCGTCTACGTGATCGAAGGCGAAGTCGACGCGTGGATCGACGGCAACGTGCATCGCATGACTGCAGGTGACCTTGCAGCCTTTCCCGCGGGCACCGGCATCTCGCACTGCTTCATGAACAACGGCGCGCGGGAGGCGCTGCTGCTGGTCGGCGGCGAGCCATCGAAAGCGGAAAACCGCATCTTCTATCCGCTGAACCTCTCACGCCGCGTCGACCTGAAGGCCAGCGACTGGTGGGACGACGTGCCGCAGCACCCGATGGGGCCGCACGACGGGTTGCCGGATCTGCTGCGCCGCGAGCGCGGGCCGGCTACTGCAACCTGATCTCGCCGTCGAAATTCACGCGCACCTGCAGGCCGGGAATCTCCAGCGTCATCTTCGCGGGAAAAGCCTCGGCGCCGGAGATGCTGCGCGCCTCGATCGCGCGGGCCACGGCCTGTTCGATCTCGCGCTGCGAGTTGACGCCGACCATCTTGAGGAACTTGCGGATGCTGATGTTCAACTCTTCGTCGTTCATGGTGTTCAATCCCTGATGTCGCCTACGGGGTTGGAGCCGAAGTCGGCCCGCGCGAGATAGGCAATCACGCGCCGCGCAGCATCGCCGGTCGACACGAGCACGCCTTGTTCCTTGATCCCGGTGAAGTAGCCGATGTCGGGGAACTCTTTCGGGTCGCTGCCGCGCAACTGCACCTGCATGTCGGTGTCGATGACGCCGGGTGCAAGCGAGCACACCTTGGCGCCGTTGGGGTTCCTGGCCTCTTCGAGCGCAACGCAGCGTGTGAAGTGGTCCATGCCGGCTTTCGCTGCGCAATACAACGCCTGGGACGCCATTGCGCGGCGGCCCAGGCCCGACGAAATGTTGAGCACCTTGCGCGTGGCCTTCCATGAAGCCGTCGCGCGCAGGAAGGCGGATGTGAGCAGCAATGGCGCCTCGAGATCGACGCGGATGCCGTCCTCGAGTTCCTGCAGCGAGGTGTGCGCGAGCGGGGCAACGCTCGGCAGCAACGCGGCGTTGTTGATCAGCGTGACCGATTCGAGATCGCCCTGCGCCTTCGATCGCAGCCACGTTTCCAGCCGCGCGGACACCGCCGCGGCGCGGGCGAGGTCCTGCGGCCATTGCTCGCACGCAACGCCTGTACGCGATGCGCGTTCATCGAGCGCCGCGTTCGTCTTGCGCGAAATGCAGAGCAGTTCGTGACCGGCGTCCAGCAGCTGCTCGGCAATGCCAAGGCCCATGCCGCGCGAGGCGCCGGTGATGACGGTGAGGTGACGTGCGATGTTTCTCTCCTTGCCTAGAAGGGCGCGCGGCTATCGAAGCGCATCCGCTCGGCTGTGGCGGGATGCGCGAATTCCAGCCGGCTGGCATGCAGCATAAGTCGGGGCGCAAGTTCCTGCACGGCGAGCGGCGCATAGAGCGCATCGCCGGCGATGGGATGGCCGATCGCCATCATGTGCACGCGCAGCTGGTGGGTGCGTCCGGTGACGGGCTCGAGTTCCACGCGTGTCGTATTCGTCGCGATGTCGCGCGCGAGCACGCGCCAGCGAGTGCGGCTCGGCTTGCCGACGGAGTGCTCCACGATTTGCTTCGGCCGGTTCGGCCAATCGGCGATCAGCGGCAGGTCTACGGTGCCCTCATCATCCATGACGAGCCCGGCAACCACTGCGATGTATCGCTTGTCGACCTCGCGCCCGGAAAACGCGAGGCTCATCTGCCGCTGCATCTGCGCGCCGCGTGCCATCAGCAACAAGCCGGACGTCGCCATGTCCAGACGGTGCACGACAAGCGCCTCGGGATATTGCCGCTGGACGCGAGCGGACACGCAATCCTGCTTGTCCGCGCCACGCCCCGGCACCGAGAGCAGGCCTGCAGGTTTCTCGGCGACGATCAGGTGGGGGTCGGCAAACAGGATGCGCGGCGCCGAGCATCGTGCGGATAATCCGCGCATGACGCCGCTCGCATCCATTCCTGTGTCGCTGCAGGCCATCCTGCTGCTCGTCGGATCCAACGTGTTCATGACCCTTGCCTGGTACGGCCACCTCAAGTTCTTCAAGGCCGGGTCGCCATGGTATGTCGTCGCGGTCGTGAGCTGGGGCATCGCACTGTTCGAATATCTGCTGCAGGTGCCGGCCAACCGCATCGGCTTCCTGGAAGCCGGCTACACGGTCGCGCAACTGAAGATCCTCCAGGAAGTGATCACGCTGTGCGTGTTTGCGCCGTTCGCGGTGTTCGTGCTCGGGCAGGAAATGAAGCTCGATTACCTGTGGGCCGCGCTGTGCATGGTGGGCGCTGTCTATTTCATATTCCGCAACGGCTGAGGCCGCGCCACAGGTACACTCGCCGCAATCCCGCCCCCTGGAGAGCGCCATGTTCTTTGGCAAGCTGCTGCCGCGCGAAGGCAATTTCTTCGAGATGTTCAACCAGCATGCCGATCGCATCGTCGAGGCGGCGCGCGCGTTTTCGCAGCTCGTGACGCATTACGCCGATCCGCACCTGCGCGAGCAATACAACCGCGACGTCGACAACGCCGAGCGCGCCGCCGACCGCGTGACGCACGAAGTCAACAAGATGGTGCACAAGACGTTCATCACGCCCATCGACCGCGACCAGATCCACACGCTGATCAACACGATGGACGACGTCGCCGACCTGATCCAGGACACGGCCGAGACGATGGCCTTGTACGACGTGCGCCACATGACCGAGGAGATCACGCGCCTGTCCGATCTGGCCGTGAAGTGCTGCGATCGCGTGAAGGAGGCCGTGGGCATGATCGACAAGCTCGCCGACCCCGCGTGCGCCGAGGCCGCGCTGAAGACGTGCGAGGAAATCGACAAGCTCGAGTCGGATGCGGACCGCGTGATGCGCAGCGCGATGAGCAAGCTGTTCCGCGAGGAACCCGACGTGCGGGAAGTGCTCAAGCTCAAGGCGATCTACGAACTGCTCGAGACGATCACCGACAAGTGCGAAGACGTCGCGAACGTCATCGAGGGCATCATCCTCGAGAATTCCTGATGGAGACGACGGCCATCTGGGTGCTGGTGTTGCTGGTCGGGCTGGCCATCGCTTTCGACTTCATGAACGGCTTTCACGACGCCGCGAATTCCATCGCCACCGTCGTGTCCACCGGGGTGCTGCGGCCGACGCAGGCGGTGGTGTTTGCGGCGTTCTTCAACCTTGCGGCCTATGCGCTTTTCGGCTTGCACGTCGCCGCGACGGTGGGCAAGGGCATCGTCGATGCCAGCGTCGTCGACACGCACGTCGTGTTCGGCGCGCTCCTCGGCGCCATCGTGTGGAACGTGCTCACCTGGATGTGGGGCATTCCCAGCAGTTCGTCGCATGCGCTCATCGGCGGCCTCGTCGGGGCCGTGATGGCGAAGGCGGGCGCGAGCTACCTGATTGCCGGAGGCATCTGGAAGACGGTGCTGTTCATCTTCGTGTCACCGGTCCTCGGCTTCGTGCTCGGTTCGATCATCGTCGTCATCGTGTCGCAGTTGTTCCGCCGCTCGACGCCGGCACGCGTGGATCGATGGTTCCGGCGGCTGCAACTGGTCTCCGCGGGCGCGTACAGCCTGGGCCACGGCGGCAACGACGCGCAAAAGACGATCGGCATCATCTGGATGCTGCTCATCGCCACCGGCCACCTTTCCACGTCGGCGAAACAGCCGCCGATCTGGGTCGAGCTCTCGTGCTACACCGCGATCGCGCTCGGCACGATGTTCGGCGGCTGGCGCATCGTCAAGACCATGGGCCAGCGCATCACCAAGCTCAAGCCCGTCGACGGCTTCTGCGCGGAAACCGGGGGGGCGATCACGCTGTTCCTCGCGTCGTCGCTCGGCATTCCAGTCTCCACCACTCACACGATCACGGGCGCCATCGTGGGGGTCGGCTCGACGCGTCGTGCAAGTGCCGTGCGCTGGGGCGTCGCCGGCAACATCGTGTGGGCCTGGATTTTCACGATCCCCGCGAGCGCTTTCGTCGCGGCCATCTCGTATTGGTTCAGCCTGCAGATCTTCTGACGCGCCCAATGTCATTGCGGCCCCGAGCCGCAATCCAAGTGTCTTTCTTCGTTCGGATGAAATGCGTTGGCGGGTCCACGGACGCCGGGTGGCCGGATTCGCTCCATTCCCCCGGCGCGGGAGGCGCCTCCTCCTTTACTTCCGGAATCAGCCACCCGGCATCCGCGGACCCAGCGCGCGCTCGTTGGGCTCGACGCGTGGAGCGCAACGGCGCGTTCGCTGCGCGAGAGGTTTGTCATCCCGGGCTTGACCCGGGATCGCGGGCTGTCATGCGCCAACGACCCCGGATCAAGTCCGGGGTGACAACTGGGTCGATCAACGACGGTGTCGCATGAGGCCTTGCCGGATATCGCCTGTCGTAAGCGCGCGATGTCGAAACACAAAGAGAAACACACTGGATTGCGGGTCAAGCCCGCAATGACAAGTTCAGGGAGAGATCCGCGGCGGGTTGGGGTGCAGGCGCGCCATCGAGACGCTGTCGATGTACTGGCCACCGCGCAGCGCGAAGCCCTTGTGCCGGCCCTCGTCGATGAAGCCCATCGACTTGTACAGCGCGTGGGCGCGTTCGTTGTCGGCGTGCACATGCAGCTCGATGCGCAGCACGTGGCCCCACTTGTCGGCCCAGTCGATGACCGATGCGAGCAGCTTGCGGCCAATGCCGCGGCCTTGCATTTCCGGAATGACGAACAGGCCGAGCGTGCGCGCGTGCGAGCGGCGGAGTGTCGTGCCCATTATGTGCAACCCGGCCATGCCGACGATCTTCCCGTCGCTCACGGCGACGAGGCGGCATTCGCGCGGCTCGACCTTCTGGTGGTATTCGATGCGTGAAGCGTTCGGCGTGTGCGGCGTCTGCAACAGGCCTTCGTACACGCCGGGAAGCCCGAGCAGCGCGGCGAGTTCCGCGGCGTCTTCGGGTTCGGCGCTGCGGATGACGATGTCGGTTTTCTTCTCGCTCATTGGCTGATCCTCCGTCCTTCTTCTACCTGCCAGTTGAAGTAGTTGTAGAAGCCCCAGGCGAGCGTGGCCATCAGCACGCCGGTGCCGATCATCAGCGACAGCACGATCGCGAAGATCGTCGACCAGTTGGTGCCGCCGGCAATGTGGTCTTCACCGGCATGCGCGTTGAACCGCGCGTTCCATTTCTCGCGCGACATCAGTCCGTAGACGATCGCCACGAGCGCGCACGAAGCGACAGTGATGCCCAGCAGCGGCACGAGGACCCAGCTCCAGGGATCGTCGAGCCCCAGCGCATTCGCCCGCACGATGCCGTAGAGCCCCAGCAGCGATGGGATGGGCAGCAACCAGCCGAGCCAATCGCGCACGCCGTAAAGGTAGAAGCGGTGCAGCCCGAAAGCGCCCCCGACGAAGGCCAGCCAGGCCGCGACGGTCTTGTTCTTCATGTTCCGGCTCGGGGCGGCGTGGTCGCGCCTTCACCGATCGCCTTTTCCATCATCACGATGTCGAGCCAGCGGCCGAACTTCCATCCGCACGAGCGGATCGTGCCGATGGGCGTGAAGCCCACCGCGCGGTGCACGCCGATCGAGCCCGCGTTTGCCGAATCGCCGATCACCGCGATCAGCTTGCGCAAGCCGACCGCTTCGGCCTGCTTGACGAGCTCGGCGAGCAGCTGCTTGCCGAAACCCTTGCCCGCCGCGTCCTTGTGCATGTAGATCGAGTCCTCCGCCGAGAAGCGGTACGACGGCCGCGGCTTGAACCACTGGCAATACGCGTAGCCGACGATGCGGCCGTCGTCCTCCATCACGATGTACGGCAGGCCCTTCGACAACACGTCGGCACGGCGCGTGGCCATTTCATCGGCCGACGGTGCCGTGGTCTCGAAGGTGCCCGTGCCGTTTTGCACATGATGGGCATAGATGGCCGTGATCTCCGGCACGTCGGACTCTCGGGCAGGGCGGATGGAGCTCATGTCGGCTGAAAGGGCTATAATCGCGGGCTTTCCAGCGTGTCGCTGGCCGGGTGGCCACAAGCGCGTGTCTCAACGCTGGAGCAAAACTGCCACCCAAGGATACCAACCAATGGTCGTCATTCGACTCTCGCGCGGCGGCGCCAAAGCCCGCCCGTTCTACAACATCGTCGTGGCCGACAAGCGCACGCGTCGTGACGGTGCTTTCATCGAGCGCCTGGGTTTCTACAACCCGATCGCGACCGACAAGGAAGAAAGCCTGCGCATCGCGCAGGACCGCCTCACCTACTGGCGCGGTGTCGGCGCGCAAGCGTCTCCCACCGTGGAGCGCCTGCTGAAGGAAGCCGCCAAGAAGGCTCCCGCGGCCGCGTAATCCCCATGGCCGGCCGCGTCCCCGCCGAAATGCCGGCCGGGCTCGAGGCGGCCCCGCTTCCTGCCGACGCCATCGAAGTCGGGCGCATCTCGGATGCGTGGGGCGTCAAGGGCTGGTTCAAGGTCATTCCCCACAGCGCTTCCCCGGAAGCGCTTTTTTCTTCGCGCCGCTGGTTCCTGCAGCCCTCCGAGCGCGGCGCGAAGACGTTTGCGGGCACCGCGCTGCTGCGCATCCGCGAAATCAAGGAACACTCCGACTCGATCGTCGCAATGGCCCACGAAGTCGAAGGGCGCGATGCGGCAGGGGCGCTGAAGGGCGCGCGCGTCTTCGTGCCGCGTTCGAGCTTTCCCACTGCGGGGCAGGACGAGTACTACTGGGTCGACCTGATCGGGCTCGACGTCGTCAATCGCGAAGGCGTGGCGCTCGGCCGCGTGAAGGACTTGGTGGCCACCGGGCCGCAGACGGTGCTGGTGCTCGAGTACGACGAGAAGGGCGAGGCGGCGGAGCGGATGATCCCCTTCGTGGCCGCGTATGTCGACGAAGTGAAGCTCGCCGAAAAGCGCATCATCGTCGACTGGCAGATCGATTACTGAAGATGCGCTTCGACGTCGTCACGCTCTTTCCCGAACTGTTCGCGCCCTTCCTCGAAAGCGGCGTGACGCGGCGCGCGTACGAACAGAAGCTCGTCGACGTGCGCTTGTGGAACCCCCGTGATTTCGCCGAGGGCAACTACCGCCGGGTCGACGATCGTCCTTTCGGCGGCGGGCCAGGCATGGTGATGATGGCCGAGCCGCTTTCGCGCTGCGTCGATTCGATCCGGGCTGAACGCAGCGACAAGGCCCCCGTCGTCCTGTTCTCACCGGTCGGCCCGAAACTTGACCATGCACGGGTCGAAGGGTGGTCCTCCGGCGAAGGGGCGATTCTCCTTTGCGGCCGCTACGAGGGCGTCGACCAGCGCTTCATCGACAAGCACGTCGACGTGCAGCTGAGCCTCGGCGACTTCGTGATCTCCGGCGGGGAGATCGCTGCGATGGCGCTGCTCGATGCCGTGGCTCGGCTGCGGCCCGGGGTGCTCGGCGACGCCGACAGCTCCCAATTTGATAGCTTCCACCCCGCGCTGGACGGGCTTCTCGACTGCCCTCACTACACCCGGCCTGAGGAATGGCAAGGGGTCAAGGCGCCAACCGAGCTCCTTTCCGGCCACCACGCCCAGATCGACCAATGGCGCCGCGAGCGCCGGCTGGAGATCACGGCACGGATGCGGCCCGACCTGATCGAAGCGGCCCGCACGGCGGGGCGCCTGACCGCCGCCGACGAGGCGTACCTGCGTAAGTTGTTATAATCATTGGCTTTCCGATCCTCTGCCCGGCACCTCTTTCCATAAACAAGGCCGTGAGCAAGATCGATTTCAAGGTCCCATGAACATCATCCAGACCCTCGAGCAAGAGGAAATCGCCCGCCTGGGCAAGAACATCCCCGACTTCGCCCCCGGCGACACGGTGATCGTTTCCGTGAACGTCGTCGAAGGCAGCCGCAAGCGTGCCCAGGCCTATGAAGGCGTCGTGATCGCCAAGCGCAACCGCGGCCTGAACAGCGCCTTCACGGTTCGCAAGATCTCCAGCGGCGAAGGCGTCGAGCGCACGTTCCAGACCTACAGCCCGCTGATCGCCGGCATCGAAGTCAAGCGCCGGGGCGACGTCCGCCGTGCCAAGCTGTACTACCTGCGTGAGCGTTCCGGCAAGTCGGCGCGCATCAAGGAAAAGCTGGCGCACCACAACAAGCCTGCCGCAACGACCGCCGAATAACGGTCCGCGCGCAAGCCGAAGCCGCCGCCAGCGCGCAAGCTGCGGCGGCTTTTGTTTTGTCGAACCATGGCAACCCCAACCGAACCGCTCCCCGAAGACTTCGTCCCGCTGTCGAAGCTGCCGCACTTCGACCCGCGCGAAGTGCCGGTGACCGGGATCGACTCGCATTTGCCGGCTGTCGCGCTCGAAGCACTGGGCCCTGCCGCATTGCGTGCGCGCTTCGCGTCGCCACCGCAATGGGAGCCGGAACTGCGCTTTGAGCCGCGCTTCGCGGATCGCCCGGCCGCGCAAGCGTCCGTGCTCGTCGCGATCGTGATGCGCGATGCGCCGACGATCCTGCTGACCGAACGCACGACGCACCTGTCCACGCATTCGGGGCAGGTTGCATTCCCGGGCGGCAAGCGCGACGACACCGACCGCGACGCCACGCACACCGCCTTGCGCGAGGCACAGGAAGAAATCGGACTGGAGCCTTCGCGTGTTCAGGTCCTCGGCTCGCTGCCCACGTACACGACGGGCACTCGCTTCATCGTCACGCCGGTGATCTCGCTCGTCGATCCTTCCCACGAGATCAAGGCAAACCCGCACGAGGTCGCCGACGTCTTCGAGGTGCCGCTCTCGTTCCTGATGAACCCCGCCCACCATCGGCGGCACATGATCGAATTCGGCGGCATCCGGCGCGAGTGGTTCTCGATGCCGTACATGGACGGCAACACGCAGCGCTTCATCTGGGGCGCGACCGCGGGAATGTTGCGCAACCTGTACCGCTTTCTCGCGGCCTGACATTTATCATCGGGCGATGAGCTTTTTCGCCATCCTGTTCGCACTCCTGATCGAGCAGGTGCGGCCGCTGGCGCGCCAGAACCCCATCCACTCGACGCTGCGCGCGTGGGCCCGCTGGACCAGCACCAACTTCGACGCGGGCAAGCCGCAGCACGGTTGGGTGACGTGGGCACTCGCGGTTCTCGTGCCTTCCGTGACGGTCAGCGCCGTGCACTGGCTGCTCGTGTATTTCGTCGGCTGGCCCTTCGCGTTGGTGTGGGGCGTGGCGGTGCTGTACGTCACGCTCGGGTTCCGGCAATTCAGCTTCCACTTCACCGACATCCGCGACGCGCTCGATGCGGGTGACGAGCAGCGCGCGCGAGAGCTCCTGGCCGAATGGCAGCAGGTCGACGCGAGCGAGTTGCCGCGCAGCGAGATCGTGCGGCATGTGATCGAGTATTCGGTGCTGGCGGCGCACCGCCACGTGTTCGGCGTGCTGGCCTGGTACTGCGTGCCGGCGGCGCTCGGCTTCGGCGCCGGCGGCGCGGTGTTCTACCGCATGAGCGAGTTCGTGTCGCGCTACTGGAAGTACCGCACGCGCACGGAGGCGCAGCCTTCGAGCGCGGCGCTGCAAAGCGCGGCCGCAAAGGCGTGGAGCGTGATCGACTGGGTGCCGGCGCGAATGACTGCGCTGGCCTTCGCCGTGGTCGGCAGCTTCGAAGACGCGGTCGACAGCTGGCGCAACTACGCGCAGCGCTTTCCCAACGACAACGACGGTGTGGTCCTCGCGGCCACTGCGGGCGCAGTGAACGTGCGGCTGGGCGGCGAATCGCTGCGGTCCACGTTCACGCCGAACGCTTCGCAGGCCTTCACCGCAAGCGGGGTGCGCGTGATGGAAGACACCGAAAGCACGCCCGGGCGTGAAGCCGAAGTGGCGCACCTGCGCAGCATCGTGGGCCTCGTGTGGCGGTCGGTCGTGCTGTGGATGGTGCTGCTGGCCCTGTTGACGCTCGCTCGCTTGCTCGGCTAGTACCGCGGCGGCTGCGACAGCTCGTCGAACAAATCCTTGTAGATCCGGTAGCGCGAAGGCTTGATGCCTTCGTTCGACTCGCCCACGGCTTCGATCACGCCGCAGCCGGGTTCGTGCAGGTGCGTGCAGTTGTAGAACCGGCAATGCCCGAGATGCCCGCGAATGTCCGGCATGCATTCCGCCAGTTGCGTGGGCTCGATGTGGTGCAGCCCGAATTCCTGGAAGCCCGGCGAATCGATGATCGCCGTCGTGCGTTCGGCATCCGCCCAGTACCAGGTGGTGGCCGTCGTGGTGTGCTTGCCCGAGTTAAGCGCCTGCGAAATCTCCCCGGTCTGCGCGGTGGCGCCCGGCACCAGCAGGTTGATCAGCGTGCTCTTGCCCGCGCCGGAGGGGCCGAGCACCAGTGTCGTCTTGCCCTGCATGTGCTTCATCAGCTTGTCGCGGTCGACGTCGCCCGACAGGCGCAACGACAGCGGCATCACGCCGTACAGCATGCGCTGGTACGGCAACATGCGCGCCCACGCCCGCTCGAACGGCTCGACGAGATCGCTCTTGTTCAAGCCGATGATCGCCTGGATATGTTCCGCCTCCGCCGCGATCAGCGCGCGCGCGAGCTGGTGTTCGGAGAACTCGGGCTCGGCGGCGATCAGCACCAGCACGAGATCGAGATTCGCCGCGAACGACTTCGTGCGCAATTCATCCTGCCGGTAGAACAGGTTGCGCCGCGGCTCCACCTTCTCGATCGTGCCTTCGTCGTGCGATGCGCGCCACCGCACGCGGTCGCCGACGACGACTTCGCTGCGCTTGCCGCGCGGGTGGCAGATCACGCGCTGCCCCTCGGGTGTCTCGACGAGACAGTGCCGTCCGTGGCTGGCGACCACCGTGCCGGGCTGCGTATCGCTCACGCCACCAGCGCGTCGACGAGCGACGCGCATTCGAAATCGTTATCCGTCAGGCCCTGGACGTCGTGCGTGGTGTAGCGCACGACGCAGCGGTTGCAGTGGACGGACAGGTCGGGGTGGTGGTCCTTCGAGTGCGCGATGAACGCGACTGCATTCACGAATGCCATCGTCTCGTAGTAGTTCGCGAACTTGAACGCCTTCTCGATGGCGACCTCCGCACCCGAGCCGGCAAGTTGCCATCCTGGAAGCTGTGCAAGGCGCGTGACGACCTCGGTGGGCGACAGTGCACGCCGGCCTGCCATCACACCGCCGCCATCCGCGCGAGCCGCTCCGACGCCGGCGGGTGCGAGTAATAGAACTTCACGTAGACCGGGTCGGGTGTGAGCGTCGAGGCGTTGTCTTCGTACAGTTTGAGCAGCGCCGCGGCCAGGTTGCGCCCGCTCGCATGCTCCATCGCGTAGGCATCGGCTTCGAATTCGTGCTCGCGCGACACCCGCGAGAAGAGCGGCGAAACGAAGAAAGAGAACACCGGCACGGCCAGCATGAACAGCAGCAGTGCGAGCGCGTCGTTGGAGCCTTGGAGGCTGGGCCGCACGCCCAGGCCCGTGTAGAACCACAACTGCTGCGACAGCCATCCGAGCAGCGCAAACCCCGCCAGCGAAAGTGCAAAGCCGGCCACCATGCGCTTGACGATGTGCCGCCGCTTGAAGTGCCCGAGCTCGTGCGCGAGCACCGCTTCCATCTCGTCATGCGACAGCTGCGCGAGCAATGTGTCGAAGAACACCACGCGCTTGTTCGAACCGAAGCCGGTGAAGAACGCATTCGCATGCGCGCTGCGCCGGCTGCCGTCCATCACGAACAGGCCCTTCGCCGCGAAGCCGCAGCGCTCCATCAGCTTCGTCACGCGCTCCCGCAGCGCCTCGTCCTGCAGCGGAGTGAACTTGTTGAACAGCGGCAGGATGAAGCGCGGCGCGATCCACATCACGAACAGCTGGAACGCCACGAAGGTCGCCCACGCATACAGCCACCACATGGAGCCGCCCGCGTGCATCAGCCAGAGCACGACCCACAGCAGCGGCAGTCCCAATGCAGCGCCCAGCAGCGTGCCTTTGGCCATGTCGATGAGCCACAGGCGCAGCGTCATCTTGTTGAAGCCGAACCGTTCTTCGATCACGAAAGTCGAATACAGCGAGAAGGGCAGGTCGATCGCGCCGCCGATCACGGCGAAGGCCGCGACGAGCGCCACTTGCTGCGCCATCCCCGGCTCGAAATGGCGCAGCAGCCACTGGTTGACGACGTCGAGCCCACCCAGCACGGTCCAGCCCAGCAGTACTGCGGCCGCGAAGGCCATCTCGAGAATGCCGAAGCGCGTCTTTGCGACCGTGTATTCGGCCGCCTTGCGATGCGCCTCGAGCGTGATTCGCTCGCGAAACGGCGCGGGCACTTCGTCGCGGTGGCGTGCGACATGCCGGACCTGGCGCGTCGCGAGCCAGAACCTCGTAGCGACACCGGCGAGCAAGAACACGGCGAACGCCAGTGTCAGGGACATGGAAGCAATGACCATCGGGCCGACAGTTTACGGCGACAATCGCACCCCATGAGCGACCTGCCTGCCGCGCCCGGCCTTGCGAAGAACGAGGACAACCTCGTCTGGATCGATTGCGAGATGACCGGCCTGAACCCGGACGTCGACCGCCTCATCGAGATCGCTGTCATCGTCACCAGCCCCGACCTGGCCCACCGCGTGGAAGGGCCGGTGCTCGTCATCCACCAGAGCGACGAGCAGCTCGACAAGATGGATGCGTGGAACAAGGGCACGCACGGCAAGAGCGGGCTGATCGACAAGGTCAAGGCTTCGACGACGACCGACGCCCAGGCCGAAGAGCAGCTGATCGAATTCATCGCGCGATACTCCCCGAGGAACACGTCGCCGATGTGCGGCAACACCATCGGGCAGGACCGGCGCTTTCTCGTGAAGTACATGCCCCGGCTGGAAGCGTACTTTCACTACCGTAACCTCGACGTGAGCACCTTGAAGGAGCTCGCGAAGCGCTGGCGGCCCGACATCTTCAACTCGTTCAAGAAGCAGCAGGCCCATACGGCGCTGGCCGACGTCCAGGAGTCCATCGACGAATTGGTCCACTACCGGGAGCACTTCCTGCGGCTGGAGAGCCCTCCCCAGCAGGCTTCCTGAGAATCTGCGATAATCGGTGGATCGGCTCGCAATGCGGGCCGATTTCGTGCATCTCCCCTCTCACACACAGGCTCACGATGAGCCACGGCGCCCCCGGTGCCGCAAGTCGTTTGATGGTTGATGTTTGATCCAACCATTGAATGACGCGAGTCGCGCCTGGCGCGGCATCGTGCGTGAGAAATCATGAGCGACAACTTCGAAGAGCGGGGCTTTGCGCCCGCCGAAACCCAAGACGTCCCGCAAGTGCAGGACTTCGCCCCCAGCGGCTTTGCCAAGATGGACCTCGCGCCGGAACTGATGCGCGCGATCGAAGACCTCGGCTTCACGCAGCCCACGCCGGTCCAGGAACAAGTCATCCCGATGGCGCTGCCGGCCGACGACGAGGCGGCAGCCTGCATCGACCTGATGGTCTCCAGCCAGACCGGCAGCGGCAAGACCGCGGCCTTCCTGTTGCCCGTGCTTCACACGCTGCTCAAGCAAGCCCCGGGCAAGAACGCCCCGCATCCGGCGCGCGCCGGCAAGCGCAAGTTCGAAGCCACCGCACCGCAAGCGCTGGTGCTGTGCCCGACGCGCGAGCTCGCGCAGCAGGTCGCCAACGACGCGATCGACCTCGTGCGCCACTGCCGCGGCCTGCGCATCGCCAACATCGTGGGCGGCATGCCGTACCAGATGCAGATCATGCGGCTGGCCAACGCGAACCTCGTGGTCGCCACGCCGGGCCGCCTGCTCGACCTGCAACGCTCGGGCCAGATCCGCCTCGATGAAGTGCAGTTCCTCGTCGTCGACGAAGCCGACCGCATGCTCGACCTCGGTTTCGCCGACGATCTCGCGGAAGTCAACAAGCTCACGATCACCCGTCGCCAGACGATGATGTTCAGCGCCACGCTCGCGCCGCGCATCCAGCAGCTGGCCACGCGCGTGATGCGCGAGCCGAAGCGGGTGCAGATCGATTCGCCGCAGGAGCGCCACGCCAACATCAAGCAGGTGCTGTTCTGGGCCGACAGCTCGCAGCACAAGCGCAAGCTGCTCGATCACTGGCTGCGCGACAAGACCATCAACCAGGCAATCGTGTTCGCGTCGACGCAAGTCGAATGCGATGCGCTGGCCGGTGACCTGCAGCAAGCCGGGTTCGACGCCGTCGCGCTGCACGGCGCACTGAACCAGGGCCTGCGGAACCGGCGCCTCACCGCGCTGCGCAATGGCCAGGTGCAGATCCTCGTGGCCACCGACGTCGCCGCGCGCGGCATCGACGTGCCGACGATCACGCACGTGTTCAACTTCGGGCTGCCGATGAAGGCCGAGGATTACACCCACCGCATCGGCCGCACGGGCCGCGCCGGCCGCGACGGCCTGGCCGTCACGTTCGCCGAAGGCCGTGACCGCCGCCGCGTGTTCGAGATCGAAAGCTACACGAAGCAGCCGTTCAAGGCCGAAGTGATCCCGGGCCTCGAGCCGCAGCAGCGCGCGCCCCGTGGCAATTTCGGCGGTGACTTCAAGCCGGCCGGGCGCAAGCCGGGCGGCCGCACCGGCGGCTTCGAAGCGCGCCGCGGCAATGGCGGCACTGGCGGCGGCTTTGCCCGCAAGTCCAGCTGGGGCGAGACGAAGACCAAGGTCTTCCGCGCCCGCTAATCGCTCGACGCGGAGATGGCCCGGCCCGTGCCGGGCCACAACTGCTTCACGACGGTCCACGAGAAGAGACCGACACACAGGAAACCCAGCGACGTAAGCGCCAAGGCTCGCGTCGAATGCATCACCAACGGCGTCACGGCTCCCGCCACGACGCCGTTGGCCGTTGATGCGATCACCGCTTGCAACGACGACGCAAGTCCGCGCCGCTCCGGCGCCATGTCCAGTACCAGCAGCGTCACCACCGGCACCATCAGCGCCCAGCCGAACGCGAAGATCGCGATCGGGAACAGCGCCCAGCTTGCATGCGCCGGAAACGCGAAATTCGCGATCACGTTCACGATCGACACGATCACCATGATTTCGAAGCCGTGTCGGATCTGCGCGCGGGGCGTGATCTTGCCGGCGACGCGTCCGCTTGCCCACGCGCCGCCCATGATCCCGCCGATCGTCAACACGAAGAACCAGAAGTACTGCGTCGGCTCCAGTCCGAGGTGGTCGCCCAGGAACGCGGGCGCGGCCAGCACGTAGAGGAACATGCCGTTGAACGGCACGCCGCTCGCCAACGCGAGCAGCAGGAAGCGCGGGCTCGCGCCGAGTTCGCGATAACCGCGCATCAGGTTGCGCACGTTGAACGGCTGGCGTTGCGTCGCGTGCAGCGTCTCGGGCAGCAGCCTGAAATTCGCGATCCACAGCACGACGCCCACCCCGACCAGAAACCAGAAGATGCTGTGCCAGCCGAGGTGCACGAACAGCCATCCGCCGACGATCGGCGCGACCGCCGGTGCGACGCCGAAGTAGATCGTCACCTGGCTCATGACCTTCTGCGCTTCGGCCGGCGGGAACATGTCGCGGATCACCGCGCGTGACACGACGATGCCCGCGCCGGTCGACAGGCCCTGCAACCCGCGGAAGAACACGAGCTGCCCGATCGACTGCGACAGCGCACAACCGACCGAAGCCACGGTGAACATCGCAATGCCCACGAGAACGACGGGTCGGCGCCCGAAGCTGTCCGACAGCGCGCCATGGAACAGGTTCATGAACGCAAAGCCGAACAGGTAGGCGGACAGCGTCTGCTGCATCTGCGCGGGCGATGCGTCGAGCGCTTTGGCTATCCCGGCAAATGCAGGGATGTACGTGTCGATCGAAAACGGCCCCAGCATGCCGAGCACGGCCAGCAGGAACGCAAGGGCCCAGCGCGGCGCGCGCCAGAGTTTGTCGGCTTCGGGGTTCACCCGCCGATTGTCACTCGGCTTCGGCCTCCTCCTGCCGCGCCGGGATCGCATCGGTCCACACCGCGATGTCCTCGGCCGTCATCGTGCTGGCCGGCGTGAGGCGGCCATCGAGGTAGCCGAGGCTCTCAATGTCGTGCAGGTACTGCTCGCGCGAGACGAGCGTGCCCTGGCACACGCGATGGTCTTCCATCGGGGGCTGGCGCGTTTCGGCGGCCAGGCGCGCGATCATCGTTTCCATCACCCAGTTCGGCACGCGGTGGCGCTCGCCCGGGTAGACGAAGCCGTAGAGCGTCAGGTGCGCGAGCAGCACCCGCCAGTTCGCCCCGAAGCGGTCCATCAAGCCGCGCCAGTCGATCCGCTCCGCATTGGCCTGGATCAGGTGCGCGATGTCGGCGCCGTCGTAACGCTCGCGCTCCATGATGAAGGCCTTCGAGGTGAGGCTGTCCTCGATGTTCGCGAGCCGCACCGGAACGCCCAGCACTTCCGCCTGTGCGTTGTTGCGAAACCAGTGATCGTCGACCGGCGAGACGCCATTGCCCGTATTGAAGATCAAATCGATGAAGTCCTCGCCGGCGTACACCTTCGCGAGCCAGTGCGGGTAGGTCATCTCCGCGCGCCACCCTTGCGCCTTCATCAAGTGTTCGACGCGGTCGTAATCTTCGCGGCGCACGAACAGGTCCAGGTCCTTCGTCGAGCGGCGGATGCCGGTGAAGCACGCATGCGCGAACGCGCCGCCCACGAGGAAAGGCACTTTCGCATCGGTCAGCGTTTGCAACGCGCGCCGGTAGAACGCCGCGGTTTCCGGGATGACCTCGTCTTCGAGGGAGGGGGCGAGGGCGTGGGGGGTCATGCCGAGTTGGGTCATGCGTTACTGCTTGCTTGACGGTGGTACAGCGTAGCGGCGGCTCCCGCTCGGCCAGCGCGGCGGGAAACCTCAAGCAGCGTCGGCGCGCGCCTACAGGCAGGCAGGGCCGTAACAGGGATGATCGTCCCTGTCATGGCCCAGAAGAAATCCGCGACCGCCGTGCGTTTCGCCGCCGTCGGCGACATCCACGTGAGGAAGGAATCCGCGGGGCAACTGCGCGACTTCTTCGCGCACGCGTCCGAAGCGGCTGACGCGTTGCTGCTGTGCGGTGACCTCACCGACTATGGCACCGCCGAAGAGGCGAAGGTCCTCGCCGATGAATTGAGCGTCGTGTCCATCCCGATCGTCGCGGTGCTCGGCAACCACGACTACGAAAGCGGCATTCCGGACACGGTACGCGCGCTCCTCACGAAGGCGGGCGTCACGGTGCTCGACGGCGAGGCGTGCGAGATCGAAGGCGTCGGCATCGCGGGAGTCAAGGGATTCGCCGGTGGCTTCGGGCGCGGCTCACTGGGAGGCTGGGGCGAGCCCGCGATCAAGATGTTCGTGCAGGAGGCGCTGAACGAAGCGCTCAAGCTCGAGTCGGCGCTCGCAAAGCTGCGCACGCCCCGCAAGATCGCATTGCTGCATTACTCGCCCATCGTCGGCACGGTGGAAGGCGAGCCGGTCGACATCTATCCCTTCCTCGGCAGCAGCCGGCTGGAGGAGCCTCTCTTGCGCTACCCGGTCGACGCGGTGTTCCACGGCCATGCGCATCGCGGCGCGCTCGAAGGCAAGACCATCGGCGGCGTTCCGGTCTACAACGTCGCGAAACCCTTGCTCGCGCGAGCACGGCCGGGGCAGCATCCCTTCCGTGTGATCGAAGTGCCGCGCGAGGAATCGGTCGAGGCCTGAGCGCATGCACATCCGTCGCATTGCATTCGCCTGGCTCGTGTACGGCTCTGCGGCGCTTGCGCAAGCGCCGCCTGTGCCACCGGCCACGCCTGCGGCATCTGCGGCGTCCGCGGCATCGGCGTCGCCGGCCAGCGCTTCGTCGAACGCCGTCATGGGCGCGGCCGGCGTTCGTCCGCCCACGCCCGCGCCGGCGCCGGTATTCACGAATCCGTCTCCCACGCCCGTCGCCCGGGCACCGGCCCCGCCTGCACCGGAGATGCCGCCGGTGGCGGGCCTGCCGGCCGATGCGCCGAAAGTGGTGATCAACGGGGGCATCTATTCGGAAAGGAAGGACGTGCGCGCCGCGATCGTGAATGGCCACGTCGTGCACGAAGGCGCGGACCTCGGCTCGGGCCTCGTGCTGCAGGAGATCCGGCCCTCGGGCCTCGTGCTGGGATTCCGCGGCAGCCGCTACACCGTCGTTTATTGAGCAGTACGACGTTCAGACGACTTGCCGGGATCGCCGGGCCGGTTCATCATTGCCGGGCTCGGAGCGGTCAACAATGCGGACACTGATTTACGGCCTGGTCGTAGCCTTGGGCTTGGGCGCGATCGCAGCACCCGTCCTCGCCGGCTTGCTCGGCGCTGCGGGCTTGGCGTCGGCGCCGTCCGTGCGTCTGTGGCTTTTCATGGTGCCCGAGACGATCTGCGGCATCGCCGGTGTCGACAATCCCGGCCTCGTCGGCCTCATCGCCGGCTGGACGGTCGAGTTCATTCCCCTGGGCATCGTGGCGGCCGCGGTCGGCCAGGTTCTGTGGCGGCGCAACGTGGAGCACCGCGAAGCCGCGTTCGAGCATGCCGTCACCGAGTTCCATGACGACGAGGCCGAAGCCGGGATGGAAGCGGAGTACGAGTAGGCCGATCGCTTAGCATCCGGCCTTCTCGATACGGGGGATCCATGCGCCTGCTCATTGCCTTCGCGCTCGCCGCGCTTTCGTTCGCGGCCGCGGCCTTGCCCGCCAACGTCGAACATGTCGAGACGTTCGGCGGCATCTCGCAATACCGCTTGAAGTCCAACGGCATGACGATCCTGCTGCACCCCGATCGCAGCGCGCCGGTGGTGACATTCATGGTCGTGTACCACGTCGGCTCGCGCAACGAAGCGCCGGGCAACACCGGCAGCGCCCACCTGCTCGAGCACATGATCTTCAACAAGTCGACGCAGAATTTCGGGCGCGCCAACGGGCATGCCACCTTCCTGGAGGTGCTGCACGAACTCGGCGGCGATGCGGGCAGCAGCAACATGACGACGTGGTACGACCGCATGAACGGTTACTCCACGGTGCCTTCGGACAAGCTCGAAGTCGCGATGAAGATCGAAGCCGACCGGCTCGGGCGCGCGTTGATCCTCGACAGCGAGCGGCAGTCGGAGATGACCGTGGTGCGCAACGAGTACGAGATCGGCCAGAACAACCCCTCGCGCGTGCTGTTCGAAAACGTGGTCGCCGCGGCCATCACCGCGCATCCGTATCACTGGTCGACGATCGGCTACCGCTCCGACATCGAGGGCGTGACCACCGAGAAGCTGCGCGAGCATTACAAAGCCTTCTTCCACGCCGACAACGCCGAGGCGATCGTCTCGGGGGACTTCGACACCGACGCCGCGCTCGCGATGTTCGACCGCGAGTTCGGCCGCTTCCCGCGCGCGAAGCAGCCCATCCCGCAAGTCGTCACGGTGGAGCCGCCGCAGGAAGGCGAGCGGCGCGTGCTCGTGCGCCGGCCCGGCACGTTCGGGCTGGTGGACATCGGCTACACCCGCCCCGGGGTGATGCATCCGGATTTCAACGCGCTGATGATCCTGGACAACATCCTTTCGGAAGGCGTGAACTCGCGGCTGTACAAGGCCTTGGTCGACACGGGCATCGCCACACGCGTGCAAGTCCTGAACTTCGAGCTGAAGGACCCGTATCCCTTCATGATGGAAGCGACGGTGGCCAACGGCCGCACGCACGAAGAAGCGGAGCGCGCGATCAAGGCGGTGGTCGCCGAAGTCGTGGCCAACGGGGTGAGCGATGCGGAAGTGGCGCGCTCGTTCAGCCAGGTCGACGTCTCGCTGGCGCGTTCTCGGGAGGGTTCGTACCAGTACGCCGTCACGCTGGGCGAGAACGTCGCATCGGCGTACTGGAAACGCTTCGTCACCGTGCGCGACGACTTGCGCAAGGTCACCGCGGCCGATGTGCAGCGTGTCGCGCGCGCTTACCTCCAGCCCGACCGTGCGACCGTCGGCTGGTTCGTCCCGCTTCCTGCGACCGCGGCGCGTGCGCAGCCCATCCCGTTGGTCGCGGCCGCGGCAAACACGCCTGCACCTGCATCCGTTCCACCTGTCACTGAAAAGGCGGCCACCCCAAAGCAGACGTTCGCGCAACGCACGGTCCGGCACGTGCTCGCCAACGGCCTCATCCTCGACGTCGTTCGCAATCCCGCGACCCCGACCGTTGCCGTGCGCGGACTCGTGTTTGCAGGTGACACGTCGTCGCCGGCTAACGAGCCCGCCGTGGCCGCACTCACGGGAAAGATGCTTGCGCGGGGCACCACGCGTCGCAGCAAGGAAGAGATCGGCCGGCTGCTCGAAGCCGCAGGTGCGACACGCAGCTACGACGCCGGGCTGTCGGCCACATCGATCTCGATGAACGGCATGAGCCGCGACTTGCCGTTGCTCCTCGAAGTGCTGGGCGAAGAGCTGCGCGCCCCCGCGTTCGCGCAGGACGAACTCGCGAAGGCGAAGCAGGAGCTGGAGACCGATTACCTGCGCGCCGACGACAGCACGTCGCAGCGCGCAATGGAACGACTTGCGCAGCTGACGTATGCGAACACGCACCCGTATTACCCGGCAGGCCGTGCAGCGAAGGTAGCGAACACGCGTGCGCTCACCGCGGACCAACTGCGCGCGTTTCATGCGCAGCGTTACAGCGGCGCGAACACCGTGCTGGCGATCGTCGGCGACGTGGATCCCGCGGTGGTGATCCCATGGGTGGAAAAGGCCCTCGGTGTGCTGAACGCGGGCCAGCGATCCGATTGGGCCCAAGTGAAGCGCACGGTGCCCGGTGCCGGCACGAAAGAGATCGTCGCGATGCCCGGCAAGGCGAACCTCAACCTCGTGATGGGCACGGCCAGCGGCTTGCGCCGCCTCGATGCGGACTACGAAGCCGCGCTCGTGGCGAATGCGGTGCTCGGGCAAAGCGCGCTGGCGTCGCGCATCGGCCGGCGCGTGCGAGACACGGAAGGCCTGTCGTACTCGCTGTTCTCCCGCTTCGGCTTCAGTGAGGAACTCGACGGACTGTGGTTCGTCAACGTGAACCTGGCGCCGCCGAATCTCGCAAAGGCATTGAAGTCGACGCGCGAGGAGATCGACAAGTACGCACGCGAAGGCGCGAGCGAGGCCGAAGTGAAGGTGCAAAAGGACCACTTCTCCGGCAACTACCAGGTGAATCTCGGCAACAACGCGGGCGTCGCCGCAGCGTTGGTCTCCGCGGAGCGTTACGGTTTCGGGCCGGCCTACCTCGATGATTTCCCCAAGCGCATCCAGGCCGTCACGCGCGAGCAGGCGAACGCGGCGATGCGCAAGTACTTCCACGCGGACAAGCTCAACCTCGTGGTCGCCGGGGATGTGGAGAAAATCCCGGATTAAAAGGAAGCAAGATCATGCGAATCGCAGTCATGGGTTCGGGGGGCCTCGGCGGCTACTTCGGCGCGAAGCTGGCGCATGGTGGCGCCGACGTTCGTTTCATCGCGCGCGGCAAGCACCTCGACGCGATGCGCTCGCATGGCCTGCGCATCGAAGGCCCCGAGCCGTTGCATATCCCCCGCGTGCATGCCACCGACGATTGCGCGGAAGTCGGCGTGGCCGACGTCGTCATGCTGGGCGTGAAGCTGTGGGACACGCAGCAGGCGATCGAGCAGATCCGGCCCATCGTCGGGCCGAACACGGCGATCGTGTCGTTCCAGAACGGCGTGCTGAAGGACCAGTACCTGCGTGCTGCCTTCGACGAGCGCCACATCATGGGCGGCGTTGGTTATGTCGCAACCACCATCGACTCGCCCGGCGTGATCCGCCAGACCGGTCCGATGCAGCGGCTGATCTTCGGCGAGTTCGACGGCTCGCGTTCGGCGCGTGGCGAGGCG
>DATLBJ010000052.1:0-4030 GCA_035526975.1 Ramlibacter sp. | reverse complement strand
CCGCAACTGGCGGGCAACAGCCGATTCGCGCTGTTCTATCCGGAGAAGCGGCCGTTCTTCTTCGAGGCGACGGACGTCATGCGCGCGCCCACCGACAACGCGCTGTACACGCGCACGTTCACGCAGCCGAACTGGGGCCTGCGAGCCACCTGGCGCGGGGCCAGCCAAGCCGGGACCGCGATCACCATCGACGACAAGGGCGGGGGCCTCGTGCTGCTCCCCGGCCCCTATGCAACCGGCTACGCGGACCAGCCGGGGTCGACGTCGCTCGCCGCGCGCGAACTCGCCGACGTCGGCCCGCTGCAAGTGGGAGGCATCCTCGCGGCGCGCAAGTACGACAACGGCATCGGCGAGAACACCGTCGCGGGGCCCGACATGGCGTGGCAGGTGAACGATTCGCTGCGCGTGCGCGCGCAGTGGCTGCACTCGCACACGACGGCGCAGCCCGACCCGGTCACCGGCACGCTCGCCAGGGGCCCGGCGACCGATGGCAACCGGCTGTTCTTCCGCGCCTTGAACCTCACCGAACACAACCAGGCCGACATCACGCTGCAGGACATCGGCCAGGGTTTCCGCCACGACACCGGCTTCGTCAACCAGGTGGGCATCCGCAGCGTCGACGCCCACTACGGCTTCGTGAAACGCCCGTGGGGCCCGTTCAACGAGTTCTGGACCAACTTCAATGTCTCGCGCCAGGTCGACCGGGTGACGGGCGAGACCGTCAAGATGGATCCGTTCACCGGCATCAACTTCACGGCCGCGCGCAACACGGCCGCCGGGCTCGAGTGGCATCCGTTGTCGAGAGTGCGCTCGGCCTCGGGCGGTCCGCTGATGCACGAGCACTACCTGTTCGGCTTCTACACGTTCACGCCGGTGCCGTGGATCCCGCTGGTCGATTCGAATTTCGCCGTGGGCCGGCTGGCCGACATGATCGCGAACGAGGTGCGTCCCGGCGTGCGCGCCAACGTGATGGTGCGCGTGCGGCCGATCAAGCAGTTCGAGATCGAGCCGCGCATCTCGTATGCGACGCTGTACCGCGACGGCCGGCAGACCTACCGCGAGACCGCCGCGCAGCTGAACGCGATCTGGTTCTTCAACGCCAGCCAGAACATCCGCCTGATCGTGCAACGCACGCTGCTCGATCGCCGCCCGGAAACGGGCGTGCTCGAGGAGCACGACCGCGGCAAGGTCGCGTCGCTCACCTACACGTGGCGCAAGTCGATGGGAACCGTGCTCTACGTCGGCGCGACCGCCACGAAGGGCCGCTTCCCGCTGCCCTCGCTGTCACGCGGCACCGAGGCGTTCATCAAGCTGCAGGTGGATTACGACGAAGTGCGCCGGGGCTTCATGTAAGAGCAGCTGTTCGGTCTTCAGGTCTTCAGCGCCGCCAGCACTTCGTCGAGCATCTTCTTCGCATCGCCGAACAGCATCCGGTTGTTCTCCTTGTAGAACAGCGGGTTGTCGACGCCGGCGTAACCGGAGGCCATGCTTCGCTTCATGACGATCGACGTCCTGGCCTTCCACACTTCGAGCACCGGCATGCCGGCGATCGGGCTCGTGGGGTCGTCCTGCGCGGCCGGGTTCACGATGTCGTTGGCGCCGATCACCATCGCGACATCCGTGTCCGGGAAGTCGGCGTTGATCTCGTCCATCTCCATCACGATGTCGTAAGGCACCTTCGCTTCGGCCAGCAGGACGTTCATGTGGCCGGGCATGCGCCCGGCGACCGGGTGGATGCCGAAGCGCACATTGATGCCCTTCTCGCGCAGGAACTTCGTGATCTCGTAGACCGTGTGCTGCGCCTGCGCCACTGCCATGCCGTAGCCGGGCACGATGATCACGTTCTTCGCATCGCGCAGCAGCTCCGCGGTTTCGACGGCACTGATCGGTTGAACTTCGCCTGCGGGTTGCGCGCCCCCTGCGGCAGCCGGTGCGCCGCCGCCCGTGCCGAAGCCGCCGGCGATCACGCTGATGAAGTTGCGGTTCATCGCGCGGCACATGATGTACGACAGGATCGCGCCGGAAGAACCCACGAGGGCGCCGACGACGATCAGCAAATCGTTGCTCAGCATGAAGCCCGTTGCCGCAGCGGCCCAGCCCGAATATGAGTTGAGCATCGAGACCACCACCGGCATGTCGGCGCCGCCGATCGCCATCACCATGTGCACGCCGAACAGCAGCGCGATCACCGTCATGATGATGAGCGGGATCATGCCGGCCGAAATGCTGTCGGCATGCAGGAACGCGCGGCCGAACGCGATCACGATCAGCAAACCCGCGAGATTGAGCCAGTGCCGCCCGGGCAGCAGCATCGGCTTGCCGCCGATGCGCGCCGACAACTTGCCGAACGCGATGATCGAACCCGAGAACGTGATCGCGCCGATCAGGACGCCGACGTAGATCTCCATCTCGTGGATCGCCTTCTCGGCTTCGCTCGGGAAGACTGTGGACGTGTCGACATAGCTCGCGTAGCCGACCAGGCACGCTGCCAGGCCGACGAGGCTGTGCATCAACGCGACCAGCTCGGGCATCTGCGTCATCTGCACCTTTTTCGCCGCGACGAGACCGATCGTGCCGCCGACGACGAGCGCGCCGATGATCCACGCATAGCCGCCGGGCGTGACGCGCGGACCGAACACGGTGGCGAGCACGGCGATGGCCATGCCGACCATGCCGAACACATTGCCGCGCCGCGCCGTCTCCGGATTGGACAGGCCGCCGAGGCTGAGGATGAACAGGATCGTCGCGCCGATGTACGAGACGGTAGCGAGGCTGGATGTCATCGCCGTCTCCCTTACTTGCGGAACATCGCCAGCATGCGACGCGTCACCGCGAAGCCGCCGAACATGTTGATCGCCGTGAGCGCGAGCGCGAACACGGCCATGCCGAGGATCAGGAGCGTGGGCCTGTCCGTTGCAGTGCCGTCCAGCGGCGGCGCGACCTGGATCAGCGCGCCGATCGCGATGATCGACGAGATCGCATTGGTCACGCTCATGAGCGGCGTGTGCAGCGACGGCTTGACGTTCCAGATCACCATGTAGCCGATGAAGCACGCCAGCACGAACACGGTGAAGTGCGCGAGGAACGATGCGGGGGCGAACAGGCCCACCAGCAGGAACAACAACGCGCCGGCACCGAACACCGTCGCCAGCGACTTCGCGTCCATCGGCTCGCTCTCGCCATGGCCGTGGCCCTTCGGCGCGGCGACAGGCGTGGCCGGGGGCTTCGGCGGCGCCGCGGCCACTTTGATCGGGGGCGGCGGCCATGTGACGGTGCCGTCCTTGATCACCGTCAGGCCACGGATCGCGTCGTCGTCCATGTTGACGTCGATCACGCCGTCCTTGGCCTTGCACAACTCCTCGGTCATGCGCAGCAGGTTGTTCGAGTAGAGCGTGGACGATTGTTTTGCGAGGCGGCTGACGAGGTCGGTGTAGCCGATGATCGTGACGCCGTGCTTCACGACGGCCCGGCCGGGCTCGGTGAGTTCGCAGTTGCCGCCCTGTTCGGCCGCCATGTCGACGATCACGCTGCCCGGCTTCATCGTCTTCACCATCTCCGCGGTGATCAGCTTCGGCGCGGGCTTGCCGGGGATCAGCGCGGTCGTGATGATGATGTCGGCGTCCCTGGCCTGCTTCGCATACATCTCGCGCTGCGCTTGCTGGAAGCCCTCGCTCATCACCTTGGCGTAACCGCCGCCGCCCGAGCCCTCTTCCTCATATTCCACCTTGACGAATTCGCCGCCGAGCGAGACGACCTGGTCGGCGACTTCGGCGCGTGTGTCGTTGGCGCGCACGATCGCGCCGAGATTTGCCGCGGTGCCGATCGCGGCCAGGCCCGCAACGCCCGCCCCCGCGATGAACACTTTTGCCGGCGGGATCTTGCCGGCGGCCGTGACCTGGCCGTTGAAGAATCGCCCGAATGTGTTCGCGGCCTCGATCACCGCGCGATAGCCGCTGATGCCGGCCATCGACGTCAGGGCATCCATCTTTTGCGCGCGCGACAACTGGCGGGGCAAGGAGTCGATCGCCAG
>DATLBJ010000051.1:0-19272 GCA_035526975.1 Ramlibacter sp. | reverse complement strand
AATGCTCCTTGTTGTAGCGCAGCGCGGCCGCGCGCTCGAAGACGTTGCCGCGCGAGCAGTCCTTGTACAACCAGCCGAAGAAGAAGTACCGGTACAGCAGGGTCGTGAACGTCACGTCAGGCATGGGTCCTCCATGTGCCGCAGCTCGCCATCGTAGGCATGAACGCGAAAACATGCATGTAGGACTGCGCAGGGTTTTCACCAGCGGCGCGCCAACGCCGCGCGGAGGTCGCCCACGAACTGTTCGAACGCACCATCCTGCTTCGCGGGTTCCATGCGCAACAGCGCGGAGGGATGCCACGTGACGAACACACGCAAGCCGTCCGTGCGTTCGTGCCACCGGCCCCGTTCGGTGGTGACGGCCACCGTGCGCTGCAGCAGGGACCGCGCGGCCGTGGCACCCAGGGCGACGAGCGCTTGCGGTCGCACGAGCGCGATCTCGTGTTCGAGCCAGCTCGAACAGGCCGCGGCTTCCGCCTGCGACGGCGTCTTGTGGATCCGCCGTTTGCCGCGCAACTCGTACTTGAAGTGGCGCACCGCGTTGGTCACGAACACCGATTCACGCGCGATCCGCGCGCCGGCCAATGCACGCTCGAGCAGCTGCCCGGCAGGGCCGACGAAAGCGCGGCCCGTGAGGTCTTCCTGGTCTCCGGGTTGCTCGCCGACCAGCATCAATGCCGGCTGCAAGGGACCTTCGCCCATGACGGCCTGGGTCGCACCAGATCCGATCGGGCACGCATTGCATCGGGACACCGCATCGCCGAGCCCCTGCAACGTCTCGATGGGCACTTGAATGGGAAACACTGCGGGGTCACGCGCACGCAGCCGGCGATGTGTTCGCGTCGGCGACTGCTCGATCATGTGGCCCGCGCGTTCGACGGCCTGCGCCGACAGCGGAGATATCAGCGCCGCTTCGGGAAGGTTATGCCAGTAACGCCGCGGCATCTCCTTGCGCATCATCTGCAGCTTCAGCCGCGCGGGATTGAAGATGCTCGCGTAATACGTCAGCCACAGCGCCTCGCCCGCGTCGGCCGGCGGCGCCTGGGCGCGCGATGCGCCTTCTCTGAAATGCAGCGCCGCGCCGTCCCACTGCGCACAACGCAGCGGCGTGAGCAGCGCCCATCGCATCGCGGCGAACCGGCGGCGGAACCACTGCGCGTTGGCTTCGACAATGTGGTGTTGCGGCTCGAACCACGCGACGTGCAGTTCCTTGCCGTCCTCGTGCGGGTCGCGCACGGGCCGGAAGCGCACAAACGCGCGCATCTTGTGCATGTCGTGGCCCACCGCGTGCGCCATCTTCCGCGCGAGGAGGATGTCGGGGTCGAGCGGGTCGTGCCGCAACGACTCCTCCCGCACCAGCCGCCACAGCAGCCGGTACATCAGCGCAAAGCGCTGCGGGTCCGAATGAAGCGCCACCGATTCGCACAGCTGCACGAATGCAGCAGGCACCTGCGCGTCCTGCACTTCGTGGTGAAGGGCCCTCGACGCGCCGTCGCCATCGCCGAAGAGATCACTTCCGGACTGGGTGGACCAATGCACGTCGTCCGGTGCGACGCCCCGCGCGAGCAGCGAGCGTGCATGGGTGCGAAATCCCGCGAAGTCCGTTTCGCCGGCAAGCTCGACGCGCATGTCAGAAGAGCGCAGCTTGCGCGGGCGCCTGGGAGCGCGGTGCGACCGCAGCGCGGTTGCGGGGGCGATGATCCGCCGTCACGACGAACGGCAACACTTTGCGCAGCGGCACGTGCAGGCGCTTGAGGTCGTCCGCGCGCACACGGCGCACGCGCCGGGCAAGGAGGAGCCGGTCGACCGCTTTCACGCCGAGCCCGGGCACGCGCAGCAGCATCTCGCGCGGCGCAAGGTTCAAATCGACGGGAAAGCGCTCGGGGTGCGCAATGGCCCACGCCATTTTCGGGTCGACGTCGAGAGACAGCATCCCATCGCCGGCGGGCACGATTTCGCCGGCTTCGAAGCCGTAGAAGCGCATCAGCCAATCGGCCTGGTACAGGCGGTGCTCGCGCACGAGGGGAGGTGCGGCGAGCGGCAACGCAGGCGACGAATCGGGAATGGGACTGAATGCCGAGTAGTACACGCGCTTGAGCCGGTAGGAGCCGTACAGCTGCGCACTGGTCGAGAGGATCGCCGCGTCGCTCGCTGCGTCGGCTCCGACGATCATCTGCGTGCTCTGGCCGGCGGCAGCAAACGAGGGCGGCTTGGCGACAGCAGGACCCAGCGAAGTCGGCGCGCGGTTCGCCTGCTCGTGCCGCGCCTGCTTTGCTTCGTCGATGTGCAGCCGCAGCTTTGCCATCGACCGCTTGATGGCACCGCTGTCTTTTTCGGGCGCGAGCTGTTGAAGGCCCTGGAGCGTCGGCAATTCGATGTTGATCGACAACCGGTCGGCATACCGGCCGGCCTTGGCCAGCAGCTCGGGCGCCGCTTCGGGAATGGTCTTGAGGTGGATGTAGCCGCGGAAGGCGTGGTCCTCGCGCAGCGCACGCGCCACTTCGACGACCTGTTCCATCGTGTAGTCCGCGCTGCGGATGATGCCGCTGGACAGGAACAGGCCCTCGATGCAATTGCGCCGGTAGAAATCGAGCGTGAGCTGCACCACCTCGTCCACCGCAAAGCGGGCCCGCGGCACGTTGCTCGTCACGCGGTTCACGCAATACAGGCAGTCATACTGGCAGTAATTGGTGAGCAGGATCTTCAGCAGCGAGATGCAGCGGCCGTCCGGCGCGTAGCTGTGGCAGATGCCCATGCCTTCGTTCGAACCGATGCCGCGGCCGTCGAGCGAATCGCGCTTGACGCCTCCGCTCGACGCGCACGAGGCGTCGTATTTCGCGGCGTCGGCCAAAATGGCGAGCTTCCGGTTCAGATCCACTGGATGATCGTACAGTATCCGGCCATGGCTGAGATCAGGCGCGGCCCGCGCAGTAGCGGCACAATCGCGCTCCATGAAATATTTCGCGTCCTTGCTGCTGCTGATGGCCCTCGCTCCGGCGCACGCGCAGCGCGCCGGCAACTTTTTCGGCGACCCCTTCGTGCAAGTCACGTCGGGCCTTCCGGATTGCCCCGTGCCGCGCGGCCCATTCATCACCGACGAACAGGCGCGCGTGCAGCAGCACGTGCGCTCACAGCACGGCACCAGCTGCCACCGTGTCGGGCGCTGCCGGCTGCCGAACTCCTACCTCTATGACCAGGAGATCATCCCGCGCGTGCAGCTGTACATCCGCGAAGACGGACGGTTCAAGGACACGAGCCTGTGGGTGCTCGGCGAGAGGCGGATCGTCTCGATCTACGGATGCGTGAAGTCGAGCGAGCAGGCGAGCGCACTGGAGCGCACCGTGGTCCTGGTCGACGACGTGATGAACGTCGTGCCGTTCATCATGGTGGGCACCGAGGGCAAACCGCCGTACCACGTGGTCGGCGACACCACGCCCGACTGAACGTCACGCGGCCAAGCGGAAACCGATGTTGCTCGCCGAACTTTGCGGCGTGTTCGAGCTGCGCGCCGCGACACGGTAGCGATTGCAGTACGAGTCGTGGCACAGGAAGGAGCCGCCCCGCATCGCGCGCCGGCCCGGCGCATCATCGAACTCGTCCGCGCACCACTCCCACACATTTCCTGCAACCTGGTACAGGCCGAACCCGTTCGGCGCGAAAGAGCGCACGGGCAGCGTGTCCGGCCGCCATCCGTCCGCGGGGCGATTGGGGAATTCACCACGCCAGATGTTGCAGGGCGGCTCGGCCGGCATCTCATCGCCCCACGCGTAGCGTTTGCCCTCGAGGCCGCCGCGTGCGGCGTATTCCCACTCGGCTTCCCTCGGCAGGCGCGCGGCCGACCATTTGCAATATTCGCGCGCGTCGTGCCACGAGACATGCACGACAGGGTGGTCCATGCGATCGCGGATCGAAGTTCCGGGGCCGTGCGGCCGCTGCCAGCACGCATCGCGCACCTCGACCCACCAGGGCATTCCCTGCGGATAGCTGCGCACCTGCGAACGCGCGTCCTCCGGCAACTGCAGATAGAAGACGAACGACGTCCCGGCTTGCTCGGCTTGCGTGACGTACCCCGTGGCGCGAACGAATTCGTTGAACTGTGCGTTGGTGACTGGGGTCGTGGCGATGCTGAATGCATCGAGCCGCACGCGGCGCGCGGGTCCTTCTCCGTCCGCGGGGAAGCCTTCCTGCGAATCGGTGCCCATGAGAAATGTGCCGGCGGGGAGAGGCGCGAACTCGGGACCGGCATGACAGGGTCCTGTCATCGCGGGCTCGACCCGCAATCCAGTGCCTTCGCGCTGCGGCACGCAGCAACCCTTCCCGTTCACGGCAAGTACGGCGCCTTGAAGTCCGCCCGCTCCCAGAACGCCGTTCCCACGTTCTGCTCGCGCATCAGGTCGTCGATGCGCTCGCGGGGAATGACTCCGCAGCGCTCGGCCCAGGCTTCGTATTGCGCGAGCATGTCCTTCACGCGATCGGGATGCTGCGCCGACAAGTCGTTCAGCTCCGTGCGGTCGGCGGCCATGTCGTACAGCTCCCATGGGTCCGGATACTTGCGAACCAGCTTCCACTGGCCGATGCGGACCGCGGCATTGCCTTCGTGCTCCCAGAACATCGGCGGGCGCTCGCGCGCATCGCCTTGCTGCAGCACGCCGAGCAGGCTGTGGCCTTCGAGCGGTTCGACCTCGTGCCCTTGCCACGTCTTCGGATACGGTGTCTTCGTCGCGTCGAGGATCGTCGCCATGATGTCCGGCAGGTACCCCGGCGTGTGCCGCACCGAGTTGCGCTCGCTGATGCCCTTCGGCCAGTGCGCGATCAGCGGAGTGGAAATGCCGCCCTCGTGGATCCAGTGCTTGTACAAGCGGAAGGGCGAGTTCGAAAGATTCGCCCACGCGCGGCCGTAGCTTTGGTAGGTGTCCTCCGGGCCAGGAGTGATCGAGGGGTCGTTGCCGAACTGCACGGGACGCCCATCGCGCGTCTGAGCTTTGGCGATCATCAGTTTGTCGACGAGCTCCTCGAGCGTGAGGTCGTCGGGGATGTCTTCGGCGCACGCACCGTTGTCGGACAGGAAGATGACCAGCGTGTTGTCCAGCTCGCCTTCGTCCTCCAGTGCTTCAAGGATGCGGCCGATGCCCTGGTCCATGCGATCGATCTGCGCGGCATAGACCTCCATGCAGCGCAGCAGCCAGTCCTTGTGCCTGGCGTCGAGCCATGCGGGTTGTGTCGGGTCGCGGTCGGAGAGCGGCCACGTCTTGCTCAGCACGCCCGCGTCGACCAGGCGCTGCAGGCGTTCCTCGCGCAGCCGGTCCCAGCCGGCATCGAAGCGGCCCTTGTACTTTGCGACATCCTCCTCGTGCGCATGCAGCGGCCAGTGGGGCGCGGTATAGGCGACGTACTGGAAGAGCGGCTTGTCGGCGTGCTGCCTGCGGTGCTCGCGGATGAACTTCACCGCGTTGTCGCTGATCGCATCGGTGTAGAAAAAGCCGGGCTCGCGCGCCTCGTGCTCGATGTTGTCGTTGCCGCGCGTGAGCGTGTTCGGGTCGTAGAAGCTCCCCGCGCCGATGATCGTGCCGTAGAACGCATCGAAGCCGCGCTGCATCGGCCAGCTGTCGGTCGGCTCCTTCAGGTTGTTCGCGACGTGCCACTTGCCCGAGAGGTAGCTGCGATAGCCGCTTGCCTTCAGCGCTTCGGCGATGGTCACGCACCGATGGTTCAAGTTGCCGGCGTAGCCCTCGGGGCCCATGTTGTACGTAAGCACGCCGATGCCGGTCTGGTGCGGATGCAGGCCCGTGAGCAGCGATGCACGCGACGGGCTGCAGCGCGCAGTGTTGTAGAACTGCGAGAAGCGGATCCCACCCGCGGCAAGGCGATCGAGGTGGGGTGTCTCGACTTCGCCGCCGTAGCAGCCGATGTCGGAATAGCCCATGTCGTCGTTGAGGATCAGGACGATGTTTGGCCGGCGCGTCATGGCAACTCCTTGATTCAGATGCGCATACCGCTTGCGCGGTCGAAGAGATGGGCCGAGGCGGGGTCGAAGGCGAGGTGCACGTTCTCGCCTTCCTTCACGGAAGGCAGTTCACCGGCGCGCAGCTTCACGCGCGCGCCACCGACCTCGAGGTTCACGATGCTGCTGTCGCCGAAGTCCTCCACGAACTCGACACGCGCCGGAATGCCGGCCGGCGCGAAGCGCAAATCGCCCGGACGCACGCCAAGCGTGATTTCGCGCGCAGGCCCGTCCGGAAACGCCACGGGCATCGAAGCGCCGGCCACTTGCACATCGCCGGCTTCGAGCGTTGCAAGCAGCAGGTTCATGGGCGGCGTGCCGATGAATGCCGCGACAGTTGCGGTTGCGGGCTTGCGAAAGATCTCGTGCGGCGTGCCGACCTGCACGATGCGGCCTTCCATGAAGACCGCCATGCGGTCAGCGATCGTCATCGCTTCTTCCTGGTCGTGCGTGACGTACACGGCAGTCACTCCGAGCGAGCGCTGGAGTTTGCGCAGCTCCGCTCGCGTTTCGAGCCGCAGCTTCGCATCGAGGTTGGAAAGCGGTTCATCGAGAAGGAACAGGCGCGGCTGCCGCACGATCGCGCGTGCGAGCGCGCAGCGCTGTTGCTGGCCACCGGAGAGCTGCCCGGGCCGCCGGTCGAGCAGGTGGTCGATCGCGACGAGCGCTGCCGCCTCCTTCACTGCCTTTGCAACCTGCGCTGGCGGCTTGCCGATCATCTTCAGCGGAAAGCCGATATTTTCCGCGACCGACATGTGCGGGTACAGCGCGTAACTCTGGAACACCATCGCCACGTCGCGCGAGCCCGGCTCCGCGTGCGTCACATCCACGCCGTCGATGAGCACGCAGCCTTCGTTCACATCCTCGAGGCCCGCGAGGATGCGCAGCGTGGTGGTCTTGCCCGAACCCGACGGGCCGAGCAGCGCGAAGAATTCGCCCGGTTCGATGGCGAGATCGATGCCGTGCAATGCCGTGAAGCTGCCGTGGCGCTTCACGATGCCTTCCATGCGGACGCGCGCCGATTCGCTCATCGGCGTCCTCCGCCCTTGACCGCTCCCACTGTGAGTCCTTTCACGATATGCCGTTGCGCCGCGAGCCCGATCAGGATCACTGGCGCCATCGCGAGCATCGCCCCCGCCGCGAGCCGCGCCCATTGCGTCTGTTCGACGGAGATGAAGTTGAACATCGCGACCGTCACCGGGCGCACGTTGTTGCCGCCGAGGACCACGGCGAACAGGAATTCGTTCCATGCGTTGAGGAACACGAACACGGTCGTCACTGCAATGCCGCCGCGCACCTGCGGCAGCACGACGTACCAGAGCGTGCGCAGCCGCCCCGCGCGATCGAGGAGGGCCGCTTCTTCCATTTCGTAGGGCACGTCCTCGAAGTACGACACCATCAGCCACACCGCGAACGGCAGCGAGAACGTGAGATAGATCGTGACCAGCCCCGTGTAGCTGTCGAGCAGCCCGACCTTCTGGAGCGCGAGGTAGTAGGGGATGATCAAGCCCACCGGCGGCAGCATCTGCGTCGCGAGCACGTAGAACCCCGTGCCCTTGCGGCCGGGAAACCGCAGGTGTGCCAAGGCGTACGCGGCGGGGATCGCGATCAGCATCGTGACCAGCGTCGAGCCCGTCGAAACCACCATGCTCGACAAGAGGTTCGGCAGGATCGTCGAAGTGCCGAACAACACCTCGCGGTAGTTCGCGAGCGTGGGCTCGAAGATGAAAAGCGGCGGATAGGCGAGCACGTCGCGCTCGGTCTTGAACGACGTGAGCAGGCCCCACAGCACCGGGAACACCCACAGCGAGACGAGCAGGCCGGCGAGCGTCCACAGTGCAATGGTCCGCGAAGCGCGGGCGCGCATCATGCCTTCCTCCGCAGCCGGAACATGAAGAACGACACGACGATCGTGATCGCAAGCAGCACCATCGCGAGCGACGCGCCGTAACCGAGGTTCAGTTCCGTGAACGACGTGCGATACGCGTAGAGATTGAGGATCTCGGTCGCGGAACCCGGCCCGCCGCCGGTCGCCGCGAAGATCGCGGCAAAGGCCGACAGCGCCGTCATCATCCGCATGATCACGACCATCATGATCGCGGGGCGGATCAGCGGCAGCGTGATGTGCACGAAGCGCTGCCAGGAACTTGCACGATCGAGCCGCGCGGCCTCGTACACATCGGGCGGCAACGTTGCCAGGGTTGCGAGCAGGACGAGAAAGGCGAACGGCGTCCATTGCCACGTGTGGATCGCGATCACCGACATGAGCGCGAGCTGAGGGTCACCGAGCCAGTTGTGGCTGCCCAAACCGAGCGCGCGTGTCGTCATGTCGACCAGGCCCACATCCGGCGCGAGCACCAGCGTGCGCCAGAAGAGGCCAACGACCACCGGCGCGAGCACGATCGGCAGGATTGCCCCGACGCGCAGCAGCGCCTGGCCTTTCGGGATCTGCAGCACCAGCAACGCAAGCGACAAGCCCACGACCACCTGCAGGATCACCGTGCACGACGTGTACACGACCGTGAGCCACAGCGAATTCCAGAAGCGCGGGTCGGCCCCCATCTTGCCGAAATTCTGCGCGCCCACGAACCCCGACAACCACGGCATGCCGAGGTCGATGCGGTTCAGGCTGTTCCACGCGAGGTAGACCAGCGGCACCGTCGTGGTGAGGACGAGGACGAGCAGCGCAGGCGCGAGCAATGCCACCGCGAAGCGCCGCTCCCGGCGCGCAAGGCTCACGCTTTGAGGATCTGCTGGATGCGCGCCTGGGCTTCGTCCAGCGCTTCCTTCGATTTCTTCTGGCCGACCAGGGCCGACTGGATCGCGGTGGCCATGGTCTCACCGATCGCGGGCCACTGCGGCACGCGCGGGCGCCATTCGACGTCGGTGTCCTGCTCGAGTGATTCGAGGGCGGCCGAGATGAAGTTCGTGCCCGCGCCGCCGACGGCGTGCGAGAAGTCGGGCGACTTCCATGCCGACAGCCGGTTCACGCCCGAGCGCTTGGCAGGGCCGGCGAACTTCCACGACGTGCGCGCCTGCGTCTCCGAAGATGTGGCCCATTGGATGAAGAGCCACGTTGCCTTCTTCTGCTTCTCGCTCAGCGCGGAGTTGATGGGGAAGCCCCAGTTCCAGATCGACGTGACGCGCTTGCCGCTCGGCCCCTTCGGCCAGCGTGCGAAACCGATCTTGCCGATCACTTTCGATTTCTCCGGATTCGTCAGCACTGCCGCGGACGAATGCGCATCGATGTAGGTGGCGACCGTGCCTTGCGAGAACGCATCGGCGATGTCGGGCCAGTTCCAGTTGCGCACCGCAGGCGGCGCGTATGCGGACAGCGAGTTCACATACCAGTCGAGGGCCGCCGTCGCTTCAGGCGAATTCACAACGAGGTCCTTGCCCTTGAACCACGTGCCGCCGAAGCCGCGGAAGAGGGAAGGGTAGATGTACATGTTCTGCCCGGCACCGGAAAAGCCGCGCAGGGCGAGGCCGTAGATGCGGTTGGTCGGGTCGTGCACGGCCTTCGCGTTCGACAGCAGTTCGTCGTAAGTGTTCGCGGGGTGCAGGCCCTTCGCGTCGTACAGGTCCTTGCGATAGACCTGCACCGTCACTTCGCCGTCGTACGGAATGCCGTAGGGCTTGCCGTCGATGGAATCGGCATCGCGCCACGCCTTCAGGATGTCGTCGTAGCGATACCAGGCCGGGTCGGTGAGCGAAGGATCGTTGAGATACTTGTCCAGCGGGTCGACCCACTTGTTCGCGACGTACAGCGGGTAGTACATCGGGTCGGCGGCATGCGTCGCGTACGTGGTCGTATGCGACGACAGGTCGAGCATCGCCTTCTGGCGAATCTGCCCCGGCGGCACTTTCTCGGCGCGCACCTTCACGCCCGTAAGCGCCTCGAACTGCGGCAGCAGCGAGAGCAGGTTGTCGAAATACGACGCGGGGATCACCGCGACCGAGATCGATTCCCCGTCGACCTGCTTCCAGTTGATTTTCGCGGACCGATACGGTCCGAGGTCGTCGCCTTGCGCGAACAGGGCGCCCGGCAGCGCCGCGACGATGCCGGCCGAGGCGGCCTGCTTGAGCGCGCGGCGTCGTGCCGGCTGAATGGGGGATTGGTTGTCTCGCTGCGTCATCACCTTCTCCTGTAGGGCGTATTGTTTTCCGCGGTCATTGTGGCATCAGAAGTGCAGCCCGAGCCACTCCTGCACCTGCCGGTGCAAATCGCCCCGGAACTCGGACGCGTCGCCTTGCGCGGTGATCCGGCCCAGGCTCAGGACGCACACGCGATCCGACATCCGCACCACGCGGCGCACGTTGTGGTCGATCAGCAGGATGCCCATGCCGGCGCGCGCGAACTTCTCGATCCACGTGAAGATCTCTTCGGAGATGCGCGGCGACAGGCCGATGCTCGGCTCGTCCACCAGGCACATCTTCGGCTGCTGAAGCCACGCCTTGCCGAACTCGAGCTGCTTTTGCTGGCCGCCCGACAGGCTGCCCGCTGCCTGTGAACGCTTTTCGTGCAGCGCGGGAAAGAGATCGAAGACTTCTCTCAGCCGGGCATCGGCGACTGCCGCGAACTTCGCGCGCCGGCCCAGCAGCGGCAGCAGCAGGTTGTCCTGCACCGACAGATGGGGAAACAGGCTCGACTCCTGCGGGATGCAACAGATGCCGCGGTCGATCAGGCGGTGCGGCGCGATGCCGGAGATGTCTTCGCCCTCGAAGCTGACACTGCCGGACTTCGGTGGAAGAAAGCCGCAGATCGTCTTGACCAGCGTCGACTTCCCTGCGCCGTTCAGGCCGATGAGGCCCGTGACGCGGCCCGCGTCCACGCGCAGCGAGATGTCGCGCAGCACGTCGATGTCCTGCGCATAGCCGGCCGTAACGCCGCGCATTTCCAGCAGGGGCGCGGCTTCCGTCACGGGTGCACCTCCAGCGTGGGCGGGTCTTCGCCTTCATGGCTCTCCCCGAGGTACGCCTCGATCACGTCGTGGTTGCCGAGCACCGAATGGATGTCGCCCGACGCGATGACGCGGCCCGCGTTCATGCAGACCGCGCGCTGGCAAAGGTCGACGACGATCGGCATGTCGTGGCTGACCAGCAGGAAAGTCGCGCCTTGCGCATGACGCGCGCGGATGAATTTCGCCATCACGTCGCGCATCACCGGATGCACGGCAGCGAACGGCTCGTCGAGCATCGCGAGTACCGGCGGCTCGATGAAGCACATCCCGAACTCGAGCAGCTTGCGCTGGCCACCAGAGAGCTGTCCCGCATCGAGGTGCTGGACCGGTGCAAGCGTGAGTTCCTCGAGCAGCACGCCTGCGCGATTCGTCGCTTCGGCTTCCGACAGCCCGCGCGCCATGCCCGCAGTGAGCAGGTTGTCGAACGCGCTCGTGCGAGTGAACACGCGCGTCATCTGGAACATGCGCAGCACGCCTTCGCGTGCGAGGCGGTCCGGGCGCCATCCGGTGATATCCCGGTCGCGCATCTTCACCTTGCCCGCATGCGGCTCGAGGAACCCCGAGAGCATGTTCAGCACCGTGGTCTTGCCGGAACCGTTGGGGCCGATCAGGCCAAGGATCTCGCCCTCGCGCACGTCGAATCCCACGTTGTCCACGGCGGCGACGCCACCGAAGTGGCGGTACAGGCCTTCGACCGCGAGCAGCGTCATGTGCCCCTCCGCGACAGTTGCTTCATCGCAAGGCCCCACAGGCCGCCCGGTACCCACCGCGCGAACAGGATCACGAGCAGCGCGAACACGATGACCTGGATGTCGCCGAAGCCGCGCAGCCATTCGGATGCGAGATACACCAGCAGCGCGCCGACGATCGAGCCCGTGAGCGATCCCATGCCTCCGATGACCACCATCGACAGCACCAGGCCCGTCTGCTGCAACAGGCCGAGTTCTGGGCTCACCAGCTGGCTGAACGTGCCGTAAAGCGACCCCGCCAGTCCGCAGATCGCGCACGAGATGCAGAAGACGATCATCTTGACGCGCACGACGGCGATGCCTCGGCTTTCCGCGCCGACCGGGTCGTCGCGCACGGCGGTCATGAATCGTCCGAGCCGTCCGCGCAGCAGCGCATACAGCAGCACGAGCACGAGCACGGTCGCGGCCAGGAAGATGTAGTAATAGCCCACGCGGCTTTCCGTGAGCGTGGCCACGTGCATGCCCTGGTCTCCGCGCGTGAACTCATGCGAATTGCCCACCGCGATGCGCGCGATCTCGGCGAAGGCGAGGGTGGTGAGGGAAAGATACGGTCCGCTCAAGTCGAGCACGAGCTTGCCCAGGACCAGGCCCAGCAACGCCGTCGACACGATCGCCGCAGGAATCCCGATCACGAGCGGCACGTGCCAATAGAAATCGAGCAGCGCTGTCGTGTAGCCACCGATCATCGCGAATGCCGCCGGCGCCAACGAGAACTGCCCGGTGTAGCCGGCGAGCGCATTCCACGCCAGCGAGATCATCGCGAAATACAGGCTGACGAGGATGATCCCTTGCGCGTAAGGTCCCGTCACGACGAACGGAAGCAGCGCAACCACGGCGCAAACCCCCACCGCCGCCCGCATGTCGAACGCAAGCCGGTCGCGCCAAAGCGGCCCGGGGCCTTTCATACTTCGCGGCCCTTTTCGCCGAACAGGCCTTGCGGCCGGAACAGCAGCACCGCGACGAGAATCACGAGGCCGAAAGCGTCGCGATAGTCATACGACGCATAGACCGAGAAGAACGCTTCGCTCACGCCGAGGATCAGGGCGGCCAGCATCGCGCCCCAGATCGAGCCCATGCCGCCCAGCACGACGATCACGTACGACTTGATCGCCGGAAACGCGCCGACGTCGGGGGAAGGGTTCACCATCGGCGCGAGCAACGCACCCGACAGCGCCGCGAGCATGCCGGAGATCGCGAAGATCAGGCTCGTCGTGCGTGTCGCATCGATGCCCGCCAGCGATGCGCCCAAGCGGTTCTGCGCCACCGCCTGGATCTGCTTGCCCCACACCGATTTTTTCAGGAACACCGCGAGCGCCACCATCAGCACGATCGCAACGACCGTCGCAATGGCCTTCTGGCCGGTGAGCATCACGGGGCCGAACGCGATGCGGCTGGCATCGAGCAGCGGCGGGCCGCGATACGAATACGGTCCCACGATCTTGTCGACGAGGTTGATCAGGAGCAGCGACAGGCCGAACGTGACGACCACCGCGTACTCGTCCTTCATGAAGCCCCAGCTCGCATAGCCCGCGTACAAGGGCCGCATCAGCAAGCGCTCGACGATCCATCCCAGCGCGGCGCCCGCGATGGCTGCACAAGGCAGCGCCGCCCACGGCGAAACGCCCAACTTGAGTGCGACGAGCACGTACGTGTACGCGCCCACCATGAAGAACTCGCCGTGGGCAAAGTTCACGATCTTCAGCACGCCGAAGATCATGGCCAGGCCCACGGCCATCAGCGCATAGAAGCAGCCGTAGATCAGCCCGTTCGCGAGCAGGTCGAGCGAGAGAAGGAGCAATCGCGCCCTACTTCGGGTGCACGACCTTCGACGCGTCGAACTTCTGGCCCGGCGCCTGGATCAGCACCGTCTGCGAAACGGGCTGCTTCTCGGCGGTGAGCTCGTAGTTGACGTACGGGATCTCGAGCCACTGGTGGTAACCGAAGCCGGGCTGCGACGAGAAATTGCCGATGCCCCGCAGGCTGTCGAACTTCATGGTCTCCATGGCCTTGACCATCTTGTCGGGCTCGGTGCTCTTTGCGCTCTCGATCGCCTGCACCACGAGGTTCAGCGAGTCAGCGGCTTGCAGCACGAGGCGGTTGATCTCGTTGCCGGTGCGCTTCTTGTACTCGGCCGCGATGTCGGTGGCCATTTTCGTCTGCTTCATCTGCGGGTGGTACAGCGCGAACGACAGCAGGTACTTGCCGCCTTCCTTCACGTTCTGCCAGAAGTCCGGGTAGTCGGCCAGGCCGCCGCCGTCGTACAGCAGCGTCTTCGATGTGGGCGCGACGCCTTGCTCGTACACCTGGTTCATCACGATGTATGCGGCCGGCGGCAGCATCGACATGACGATCACGTCCGGCGGGTTCGCACGCAGCGGCAGGATCGCCGCGGTGAAGTCCTTGCTCGCGCGATCGAGCGTTTCATACCTGTACTCGACGTTCGGCGCCTTCTGCTTGAGCATTTCGCCCGTGAGCTTGGCCTGCCCGATCCCGTAGTCGGTGTTCTCGGCGAAGGCGACCACGCGCTTGACGCCCATCGTGGCCAGCGTGTCCGCCATCGACGACGACACGAGCGTGTTGTACGGCGACGTGTTGAACACCTCGGCGTAGCCGCGCTTGCGCACGTCGTCCGACCAGCAATTGGTGTTGACGTACGGGGTCTTGTAGCGGTGCGCGACTTCGATTTCGGCCAGGCACACCGAGCTTTGGTGCCCGCCGGCCATCGCCACGACCTTGTCGTGCGTGATCAGCTTTTCGGTGGCCGCGCGGCCTTTTTCCGGGATGCCCTGGTTGTCCTCGTACACGATCTTGATCTGCCGTCCGAGCACGCCGCCCTTGGCATTGATCATGTCCTTGAGGATCTCCATCCCGTCCTTGACCTGCGTGCCTTGCACGACCGAGCCCGGCGGCGATTGCGTGATGCTCGCGCCGATCAGGATCGGGTCGGCGGCGAATGCGGAGGGAAGGGCAAAGGTTGCCGCGAGCAATGCCGCGTGCAGGGTCCACGTCTTCATGGCTGTCTCCTTGTGTGCGTGACGTCGTGCAATTTAGCGGCCCGCGCGCCTCGTGGCATGCCCCGGCGCTCGGGGAAAACCCCCGCCGTTCCGGCGATGCTAGACCTTTAGCTTGCTAACACTAGATCATCCGCTCGATCTTCTTCTTGCGCCACACCAGCCGGTAGTACGCCGCCTGCAGCACGAGCATCGAGCCGAAGGTGACCGGGTAGGCCATCCACACCCCATTGAGGCCGAACGAGCTCGACAGCAAGTACGCGGCGGGCAGTTCGATCACGGCGATGCAGAAGATCGAGATCGCCGTGGGCACGAGCACGGTGCCACTGGCGCGCATGATCCCGCCGAGCACACCCGCAAACCCGAACATCACGATGCTCCACAGCATGATGTGCAAGAGCGTCTGCGCCATCTCGATCACCGGCTCGCTCGTGATGAACAGGGCCACGATGTGCCGCGAGAAGATATAGCCCAGCAGCACGAGGCTGCCCGTCAGCACCACGTTGAGCATCAGCCCGGTCTTGACGATCTCGCCGAGCCGTTCGGTGCGGCCCGCGCCGATGGCCTGCGCGCCCAGGATCGACGCGGTGATCGCGATCGAGATCGCCGGGAACTGCGCGTAGTTCACGACCTGGTTCACCGCGCCATACGCCGCCGTCGCGTCCGAGCCGAACCCGTTGATGATCTTGAGCAGCACCACTTCCGACAGCGAGATCACGATCATCTGCACGGCCGTCGGCATGCCGATCTTGAGCACCAGCTTGAGCAGGCGCGGGTTCACGCGGATGTCGCGCAGCAACTCCGCGTCGGGCGCGAGCGGATGCTTCTTGATGCGCATGTAGATCGCGAGGAAGAGCAGCGCGCACAGGAACGACGCGATCGCCGCTGCGGCGCCGCTGGCCACGCCGAGCTGCGGCAGCCCGAACCAGCCGCGGATGAACGCCGGGGTGACGATGCACGTGACGGTCGTGGAGATCATCAGGGCGAGCAGCGGAGTGACCGTGTCACCCGTGCCGCGCATCAACTGCGTCATGAGCAGGAACACGAGCAGGCCCGGCGTCGCCAGCAGCATCACGCGCGCATAGCGCGAGGCTTCTTCCATCACGTCGGGTGGCGTCGACAGCAGGCGCAGCATCGCCTCGGTGTACAGGCCGCCGAAGATCGCCACGACCGCGCCAAGGAGCAGGCCGAGGGCGATCGCCGTGCCGGCAATCGACTTCACCTTGTGGACTTCGCGCGCGCCCCACGCCTGGCCAATCAACACCGACGCGCCGGCGCCCACGCCGATCATCAGCGACACGATCACGAACAGGATCGGGAAGACGCCGGCCACTGCCGCAAGGGCCCGCGTGCCGAGCATCTGACCAATGAAGAATGCGTTGACCGTGCCCGACAAACCTTGCAGCAGGTTCGCCAGGATCATCGGCGCGAGGAACTTCGCGAACGCGCGCCAGAGCGGCGGCGGGTTGGAAGGAAGTGCGGGTTGCGTGGCTTGTTCGTTGTTCATTCTTTTCACATCACGTCAGGGCGCGGTCCTACGCGGCTGTCCGGTCACAACCTCTAACATTCCCCGGATTCGATACAGGGAGAAGTTCGATGCCCACCGACAAAACCGAGTCGCTTTCCGAAGTGTGGAGCTCGCGCTTCGACGACCGCGACGACGAGGACCTGGCCTGGCACGTCTGGTCGCAACGACTGGCGGACCGCGAAAAAGCCATGGCCCAGCCCATCCGCAACTTTACGCTTCCCGAGGAGCGCGAAACGCGCCCCGACCTGCGCGAAGCCGCCAACGATTCGAAGCCCAAGGCTGAGTAACCTGCAAAGGAGCCGATATGCCCCGTGGTGACAAGTCCGCTTATACGGACAAGCAAAAGCGCGAAGCCCGGCACATCGAAGAAAGCTACGAAAAGCGCGGCGTCGGCAAGAAGGAATCGGAAAGCCGAGCCTGGGCCACCGTGAACACGGAGACGGGCGGCGGCAAGAAGAGCGGGTCGGGGCGTGGCAAGGCCAAGCACCCGTCCGCATCGTCGCGTACTGCCGCGGAGCGTTCCGCTGCCGCCAAGAAGGGTGCGGCCACCCGCAAGCGCAACGCCGCGAAGAAAAGCCGCTGAGCGAAAAGGTCAGACCAGCCTGATCTTGCCTTCCTTCACGTAGCGGTCGAACTCGTCGCGCGTGATCGCCGTGGCGCTCGCGTCGGCACCTTCCACCCAGCTCAGCGTCACACTGTCGTCGTCGGACATGTCGATCTCGACGGGACCATCGGGGATCGGCACCATCACGCCGTCGCCGGCGCGGAACTGGACCTCGCCCCGGATGAGGGCTTGCTGCGTCATGAATACTCCCTGGTTTGCGCAACGCCCATTGCAGCGCAGCACCCGTGCGCTGGCTGTCAGCAAAGGCCGATAGATAGCGCCCTGTCACGCACGCATCGACGCGCCTTCGCCCACCAGCTTCGCGATCAGGTCGAGCAGTTCCGCCGGCGTGACCGGCTTCGTGACATGCGCGTCGAAGCCCGCAGCTTTCGATGCGGCCATGTCCGCCGATTGGCCATAGCCGGTCAACGCGACCAGGCGCCCCGCGTACCCCTCCTGCTTGATCTGCCGCGCGAGTTCATAGCCGCTCATGCCCGGAAGGCCGATGTCGAGGATGGCGACATCCGCATTGAATTCGGCCAGCGCATGGAGCGCCGCCTCGGGTGTGTAGGCCACGCGCAGCTCATAACCCGACATCTGCAGCAGCGTTGCGCATGTATCGGCGGCGTCTTCGTTGTCGTCGACCACCAGCACGCGGCCCGAGCCTTTTTCCACCTCCAAGGCTTTCGGAGGGGCGGCCGATGACGGAGCGTCGCACGTGGGCAGCCGTATGGTCATGCACGTGCCGCGGCCCGGCCCGTCGCTTTGCGCAGCCACGCTGCCCCCGTGCATCTCGACGAGGCTCTTGACGATCGGCAAGCCCAGGCCCAGCCCGCCGCGCCTGCGGTCGGAGTTCTGCGGCGCCTGGTAGAACAGGTCGAAGACGCGCAGCAGTTCCTCCGCTGCTATGCCCATGCCGTCGTCGCGCACCGACACTTCGACTTCGTCGCCCCGCCGCTCCGCCGTGACCCGGATCGTGCTGCCGCGTTGCGTGAACTTGATCGCGTTGACCAGCAGGTTGTTGAACACCTGCACGAGGCGTGACTCGTCGCCGTCGACGCAGATTTCGTGCATGGCAGGGGCGACCTCGAGCGAAAGTTCACGTTCGATGAGCGACGGCTGGATCGTGTCGACCACCTGCTCGAGCACGTGCACGATGTAGACCGGCTTGCGATTGAGCGCGAGCCGCCCGCTGGTGATGCGCGACACATCGAGCAGGTCGTCGACGAGGCGGTTCACGTGCACGAGCTGCCGCTCGATGATGCGGCGCTCCTGCGCCGTGGCGCCGTCGCCTTTCATCGCCATCAATTGCACGGCGTTGGCAATCGGCGCGAGCGGGTTGCGCAGCTCGTGGCCCAGCATCGCGAGGAACTGGTCCTTGCTGCGGTTGGCTTCTTCCGCCTGGAGCAACGCCTCGACGCGTTCCTGCGTCGCGACGTCGCGCTCCATCGCCGCCGTGCGCAATGCACTGGCCACTTCGTCGAGTTCGCGGATTTCCAGCGGCGGCACATGCACGGGGTCGCCTCGGCCCAGTGCGCCGGCTGCGCCCTTGAGCGTTTCGATGGGCTCGGTGACGCGACGCGCGAGCACCCAGGCCAGCAGCAATGCGAGCGCGAGCGACGCGGCAAGGCCCACGCCGATGGCGCCAAGCAGGGCATAGAAGGCGCGATTGACTTGCGCAACGGAAGTGCCGACCGAGACCGTCCAGCCCAAGTCGGGAAGCCGGGTGAATCCCGTGTAGACCTCCTGGCCTTCTCCCGTCATCGTCACGCCGACGCCCTGGCTGGCGCCGCCCTGGAGCAGGCGTTGCAGCGATTGCGTGCCGTAGGGTGTCGACGCGGGACGCGAGCGCGCCATGCGCCGGCCCTCCTGGTCGAACACGGAGGCGACCGAATCCCCGGGAACGCCTTGCCGCGCCAGCACTTTGCCGATCACGTCCGTGGAAAGCACCGCGGTCAGCACGTAGACCACGTGCTCTCCGCGAATGACGGGGACTCGCACTGCAAACGTTTCGACCTTGTCGGTAGGCGAGATGACGACGCGTGTGATCACCGGCTTCTTGGTGGCGACCACGAGCTTGAGGCTTTCCGGGTCGACGACCGGCACGTAGAAGTTGTCGAAAGGCTGGTTCGAACGGAACAGGACGTGGCCGTCTCCATCGGCCAGTGCCACCTGGCGCCATCCGAGTTGCTCCGCACCGCGCCGCGCGGCCAGATGGAAGGACCGCAGGTCGGCGCGCTCGAGGTCATCGGACGTTCCCAGCTGTTCGAGCAGGGATTCGATCGAGCGCACTTCGGCGTCGACGGCGGTGGCCAGGGCACGCGACAACTCCAGCGCCGACCGTTGCGCGGCACCGCGCCTTTCCTCGAACAGGTGATCGATGCCCCACACCAGCACCAGGACCAGCGGCAGGAGGCC
>DATLBJ010000050.1:0-35283 GCA_035526975.1 Ramlibacter sp. | reverse complement strand
GGCGAAGGCATCCAGATCTTCGGCGGCAACGGCTACATCAACGAGTACCCGCTGGGGCGGCTGTGGCGCGACGCCAAGCTCTACGAGATCGGCGCGGGGACCAGCGAAGTGCGGCGCATGCTGATCGGCCGCGAGCTCTTCGCGGAGACCCTGTAGGTAAGCGCACGTACCTGCGCGTTTTCGCTCGACCGTCCACAATATGCCCATGTCCTCGCTCGACGCCCTGTTCGCCCACAACCGCGCCTGGGCGGCGCAGATGGAGCGCGAGCGCCCGGGCTTCTTCTCTTCGCTGACGAAGCAGCAGGCGCCCAGGTACATGTGGATCGGCTGCTCCGACAGCCGCGTGCCGGCCAACCAGATCACCGGCCTCGATCCGGGCGAGGTGTTCGTGCACCGGAACATCGCGAACGTCGTCGTGCACTCCGACCTCAATGCGCTGTCGACGATCCAGTTCGCCGTCGACATGCTCAAGGTCGAACACATCATGGTCGTCGGCCACTACGGTTGCGGCGGCGTGCAGGCAGCACTCGAGAACGTGCGCGTCGGCCTGGCCGACAACTGGATCCGCCACATCATGGACGTGCGCGACCGCCACCGCGGCGTGCTGGAGAACACCGCTCCCGAAAAGCGCCTCGACGCGCTGGTCGAACTCAATGTCGTCGAGCAGGTGGTCAACGTGTGCGTCAGCACCGTGATGACCGACGCATGGGCCAAGGGCCAGAAAGTCAGCGTGCACGGCTGGGCCTACGGCGTGCACGATGGCCTGTTGCACGACCTGCATGTCGACGTGGACGGCGCCGATGCGATCGAGCCCGCGTATCGCGCCGCGGTCGAAGGCATCACGGCCGCCCGCCGTTAGGACACGGACCGCGCGCCATGCCGATGTTCCCGCAGCGCCTCGACTCGCCGCTGGCGTACGACATCGCCAAGGCCATGCTCGATGGGTTCAACCGGCACTACCGCCTGTTTCGCACCGAGTCCGCGCGCGCGAAGCATCGTTTCGAGACGGCCGACTGGCATGGCCAGCAACGCGCGCAGCGCGAACGCATCCAGTTCTATGACCTGCGCGTGCGCGAGGCCGTGACGCGGCTCGAAAAGGAGTTCATGGCGGGCGATCAGCCCATGGAAGTCTGGCAGGAGGTCAAGCTGCACTACATCGGCCTGCTGGTCGACCACCACCAGCCCGAATGCGCGGAGACTTTCTTCAACTCCGTCACGACGAAGATCCTGCACCGCACGCACTTCCACAACGACTTCATCTTCGTGCGGCCGGCGGTCAGCACCGAATTCATCGAGAACGACGAACCCGCGGCGATGCCGACGTACCGCTCGTACTACCCGACGCGCGAGACATTGCACGACACCATCGTGCGCATCATCGACAACTTCCAGCTGCAGCGTGCGTTCGACGACCTGAACCGCGACGCGCAGTATGTGCTCGAGGCATTCAGCACCCGCCTCGCGCAAGTGAAGTTGCGCGCGAATTTCCAGGTGCAGGTGCTCTCGTCCCTGTTCTTTCGCAACAAGGGCGCTTACGTCGTCGGCAAGCTGATCAACGGCTTCAACGAAGTGCCGTTCGCGCTGCCGATCCTCCACAACAAGCACGGCAAGCTGGTGATCGACTCGTGCCTGTTCGGCGAGGACGACCTGCAGGGGCTTTTTTCGTTTGCGCGCGCGTACTTCATGGTCGACATGGAGATTCCGGCTGCTTACGTGCAGTTCCTGCGCTCGCTGATGCCGCGCAAGCCGCGCAACGAGATCTACAACGCCCTCGGCCTGGCCAAGCAGGGCAAGACGCTGTTCTATCGCGACTTCCTCTACCACCTGAAGCATTCGTCGGACAGGTTCCGCATCGCGCCCGGCATCAAGGGCATGGTCATGCTGGTATTCGACCTGCCCTCGTTTCCCTACGTGTTCAAGGTGATCAAGGACTGGTACCCGCCGCCCAAGGACACGACGCGCGAACAGATCAAGGGCAAGTACCTGCTGGTGAAGCAGCACGATCGCGTGGGGCGCATGGCCGACACGCTCGAATACTCCGACGTCGCGTTCTCGCGGGACCGCTTCGACGACGACCGGATCGAGGAGCTGAAGAAGGTCGCCCCTTCCATGCTGGAGGTGAGTGATCGCGACGGCGACGGGTTCGAGGAAGTGGTGATCAAGCACCTCTACATCGAGCGCCGCATGATCCCGCTGAACATCTACCTGCAGGAAGCGTTCGATGCGCTGCAGTCCGAGCCCGGCAGCGCGGGCGCGGTGCATGCGCAGCAGCAGATCGAGGCGGCCGTCGTCGAATACGGCAACGCCATCAAGGACCTCGTCGCCGCGAACATCTTTCCCGGCGACATGCTGTGGAAGAATTTTGGCGTCACGCGCAACGGCAAGGTCGTGTTCTACGACTACGACGAGATCGAATACCTGACCGAATGCAACTTCCGGAAGGTGCCCCAGGCGCGCAATGAGGAAGAGGAGATGTCCGGCGAAGTCTGGTACGCCGTGAACAAGCACGATGTCTTCCCGGAAACGTTCGAGCCCTTCCTGCTCGGCAACCCGGCCGTGCGCGAAGTGTTCATGAAGCGCCACGCCGACCTGCTCGACCCCGCGTTCTGGAACACGCGCAAGGAGCGCATCCTCGCCGGGCACGTGCACGACGTGTTCCCCTACGACCGCGACAAACGTTTTGTCCGCAAGCACGCGCTTTCCGCGCCTGCAGCGGAAGCCCTGACCGAATCGATCTGAAAGGAGATCACCATGTCTGATTCCATCGTCATCACCGGCGCCGCCCGCACCCCCATGGGCGCGTTCCAGGGCGACTTCTCCGCGCTGTCGGCGCACGACCTCGGCGGCGCCGCAATCAAGGCCGCGGTCGAACGCGCGGGCGTCTCCGGCGACGCCGTGGGCGAAGTGCTGTTCGGCAACTGCCTCATGGCGGGCCAAGGCCAGGCGCCGGCGCGCCAGGCATTGTTCAAGGCGGGCCTTCCCAAGAGCACCGGCGCCGTCACGCTGTCGAAGATGTGCGGCTCGGGCATGAAGGCCGCGATGTTCGCGCACGACATGCTGCTGGCCGGCAGTCACGAGATCATGGTCGCGGGCGGCATGGAGAGCATGACCAACGCGCCGTACCTGCTGCTCAAGGGCCGCGGCGGCTACCGAATGGGGCACGACAAGGTGTACGACCACATGATGCTCGACGGCCTCGAGGACGCGTATGAAGCCGGCCGATCGATGGGCACGTTCGGCGAAGACTGCGCCGCCAGGTACAAGTTCACGCGCGAGGCGCAGGACGCATTCGCCACCGCGTCCGTGATGCGCGCGAAGAAGGCAACGGAGACCGGTGCGTTCGCGGCCGAGATCACGCCGGTGATCGTGAAGGACCGCGCGGGCGAGCGCGTGATCTCGATCGACGAAGGCCCCGGCAAGGTCAAGCTCGAAAAGATCGCGCAACTCAAGCCGGCATTCAAGAAGGACGGCACGATCACGGCCGCTTCGTCGTCCTCGATCAATGACGGCGCCGCCGCGCTGGTGCTGATGAAGGAATCGACCGCGTCGCGCCTCGGCGGCAAGGCCCTCGCGCGCATCGTCGGCCACTCGACGCACGCGCAGGAGCCCAACTGGTTCACCACTGCGCCGGTCGGCGCGACGCAAAAGCTGCTCGGCAAGATCGGGTGGAAGGCGAGCGACGTGGACCTGTGGGAAGTGAACGAGGCGTTCGCCGTCGTCCCGATGGCGCTGATGGAAGAACTCAAGCTCTCGCACGACATCGTCAACGTCAATGGCGGTGCGTGCGCCCTTGGCCACCCGATCGGCGCGTCGGGCGCTCGCATCATGGTCACGCTGATCCACGCGCTGAAGGCGCGCGGCGGCAAGCGCGGCATCGCCACGCTGTGCATCGGCGGTGGCGAGGCGACGGCGGTCGCGATCGAACTGCCGTGAAGGTCCTCGTCATCGGTGCGTCGCGTGGCATCGGGCTGGAGTTCGTCCGGCAATACGCGGCGGCCGGTGACGAAGTCTGCGGCACCGTGCGCGACGACGAAGGCGCGGCGCGCGTCGAGGCGCTCGGTGCGAAATCGCTGCGCCTCGACGTCACCGACCCGAAAGGCGTCGGCGTGCTCGCTGCCTACGCGAAAGAAGGCCAGCTCGATGTCGCGCTGTATGTCGCGGGCATCCAGGGGCACGGCGGCGCCACGTTTCCGCCGCCGCCCGACGAGTTCGACCGCATCATGCGCACGAATGTGTGGGGGGCGATGCAAGCGATTCCGCAGCTGGCTCCCGCACTGGAAGCGGCGCACGGCCGCTTCGTGTTCATCACCAGCGGCATGGGCCGGATCACGAACGTGCCCGACAGCCACAACTGGGTCTACCGGGCGAGCAAGGCGGCGCTGAACATGGCCGTGGCGTGTTCGCAGACGAACTATCGCGAAGCGATCTTCGTCACCATGAGCCCGGGCTGGGTCCGCACCGACCTCGGGGGTCCGAACGCCAAGCTCTCCGTCGAGGAAAGCGTCACGCCGATGCGCGCGACGATCGCGAACCTCACGAAGGCGCACCAGGGCGCCTTCCTCAACCAGGACGGCTCGCCGATTTCCGGTTGGTGAAAGGGGATCGGCGTCGGCTCAGGCCGTCGCGCAAGGGATCGTCACCGTGAACTCGGTGCCGGTCTCGGGGTGCGACAGCACGGTCACGGTGCCGCGGTGCGCCTGGGCGATCTCGCTGACGATGTACAGGCCCAGGCCGATGCTGCGTCCGCTCGCATCCGCCATGTCGCCGCGTTCGAGCGGGCTGAAGATCGTGACTTGTTTTTCCGCCGGGATCGCGGGGCCGAAGTTGTGGACGGCGATCTCGCAATGGCCGTCACGCGCGCGCGACTTGACCGTCACGGGGCGCGCGGCATCGCCATAAGCCATCGCATTGCCCACGAGGTTGCCGACCACCTGCGCCAGCCGGTCGGGGTCGCCCATGCACATCGTCGTTTCCGCTCCCTCGTGCTCGTGCTCCAGGCCGCGGCCGGCGAACGCGTGCTTCAATTCGTCGACGGCGTCGTGCACGAATGGCCGCAGGTCGAGCGGTCGTGGATTCACCTTGATGCCGCCGCCCAGCCGCGCCTGCGTGAAATCCAGGAGTTCGGAGATCAGCCGGTTCGCACGCTCGGTCGATCGCGCGACTCGCGACAGGATCGTGCGCTGCTGCGGTGTCGCGCCGATGCGATCGAGCAGCGCCATGCTCATGTGGATCACGGAAAGCGGGTTGCGCAGGTCGTGGCTCACGATGCCCACCATCTGCTCCGCCACATGCGCGCGTTCTTTCGCGTCCTCGCGCAGGCGCTGCGCCTCGGCCAGTGTCGCTTCAAGCTTGCGCCGCGACAGCACGAGTTCCTTTTCGTACCTGTCGCGGTCGCGGGCGATGTACACGGCCACGTCCTGCACCCGCCGGCCGTGGCGCTCATGCAGCACCGCGTTCACGATGACCGGAAAAGCGTGCCCGTCGCGATGCAGCACCTCGAGTTTCACTTCGGACACCGAACCTTGAATCTGGAGCAAGGGCGAGAAATGTGTCTGGTGGAAAATGCGCCCGCCCATCGTCAAGAGGTCCTGCAGCCTGCGCTTCGCGAGCTCACCGGCCTCGACGCCGAGCCATTGGCAGAACGTCCGGTTCGCCCAGAGGATCAGCCCCTCCTCGTCGGTTTGCAGCAGTCCGCAGGGCGCGTCCTCGAGAAGCGCCAGGGGATCCGCCGGCAGGGCGAATCCGGATGGCGCTTCCCGTTCGCTCAAATCTTCTCCACGGCCAGGAAGGTGTCGATCGCGTCGCAGGTGGGGCCGGGAGCGCTCATGTGCGGGCAGTGCCCCTGGTTGCGAATGACGGTCAGCGTGCCGCGCGGCAGGGTGCGCTTCATGTATTCGCCGACGGCCATCGGCGCGATGATGTCGTCGCTGCATTGCAGGATCAGCGATGGGGCCTGCAGTTTCGGAAGGTCCGCGCGGTGGTCCGACAGGAACGTGACGCGCGCGAAATGCGCCGCGATGTCCGGATCGGTGCGGCAGAAGCTGTTGGTCAGTTCCACCGCGAGCTCCGGCTGTTCCGGGGCGCCCATGATGGCGGGTGCCATCGTGCTCGACCAGCCCAGGTAATTGCTCTCCAGCGTTTCCAGCAAGCCCTCGATGTCCTTGCGTTCGAAGCCGCCGGTGTAATCGCCGTCGTTGATGTAGCTGGGCGACGGCCCGACCATCACCTGCGCGGTGAAAGCCGAGGGGTCCTTGATGCCCGCGAGCAGCCCGATCATCGCGCTGACCGAATGGCCGACGAAGATCCCGGGCCCGCGCCCGAATTCGCGCGCGATCTCCACCATGTCGTCGGCATGGCCATGCAGCGTGCCGTACTTGTCGAAGTCGTACGCCTTCAGGTCCGAGTTCCCGCTGCCGACGAGGTCGAACAGCACGATGCGGTAGCGCCTCGCGTAGGCGGGCGCCATGAAGCGCCACATGTTCTGGTCGCAACCGAAGCCGTGACAGAAATAAAGGGTCGCCGGCCCTGAGCCGGCCACGTGGACGTTGTTGCGCCGGGTGAGGTCCATTGCGTACTCCGATGGATGAGCCGCGCTCCCATCGGCGCAGCGAACCGCAATTGTCCGCCAGTTCAGGCGGGCGCCATGGCCGCAGGGGCAAAATGCGCCCATGCTCCTGACCCAAGACCACGAAATGATCCGCGACGCCGTCCGCGCGTTCGCCAAGGAAGAGTTGTGGCCGAACGCTGCGCGCTGGGATCGCGAGCGCAGCTTCCCGCGCGAAGCGCATAAGGGTCTCGCGGCACTGGGCGCGTACGGCATCTGCGTGCCCGAGGAGTACGGCGGCGCGGCCCTCGACTACCTCACGCTCGCGCTGGTGCTGGAGGAAATCGCAGCCGGCGACGGCGGCACGTCCACCGCGATCAGTGTCACGAATTGCCCGGTCAACGCGATCCTCCTGCGCTATGGCAACGACGCGCAGAAAAAGAAATGGCTCACGCGCCTCGCCCAAGGCGAGATGCTCGGGGTGTTCTGCCTGACCGAGCCGCACGTCGGCAGCGATGCGGCCGGCCTGAAGACGACGGCGAAACGCGATGGCGACGCGTTCGTGATCAACGGCGTCAAGCAGTTCATCACGAGCGGCAAGAACGGCCATCTGGCGGTCGTCATCGCGGTGACGGACAAGGCCGCAGGCAAGAAAGGCATGAGCGCCTTTCTCGTGCCGACCGACACGCCCGGCTATGTCGTCGCACGGCTCGAGGACAAGATCGGCCAGCACTCCAGCGACACGGCGCAGATCCGGTTCGAGGACTGCCGCATCCCCGCCGAAAACCTTATCGGCGAGGAAGGCGAGGGCTACCGAATTGCGCTGTCCGCGCTCGAAGGCGGGCGCATCGGCATCGCCGCGCAATCGGTCGGCATGGCCCGCAGCGCGCTCGAAGTCGCGATCGGCTATGCGAAAGACCGGCAAAGTTTCGGCACGGCGATCTTCAACCACCAGGCGGTGGGCTTTCGGCTGGCCGAGTGCGCGACGAAGCTCGAAGCGGCGCGGCAACTGATCTGGCACGCGGCGACCTTGCGCGACGCGGGCCGGCCGTGCCTGAAGGAAGCCGCGATGGTGAAGCTCTTCGCGAGCGAAGCCGCCGAGGAAGTGTGCAGCGCGGCCATCCAGACACTCGGCGGCTACGGTTACGTCAACGATTTTCCGGTGGAGCGCATCTGGCGCGACGTGCGCGTGTGCCAGATCTACGAAGGCACGTCGGACGTGCAGAAGATCATCATTGCGCGCGCGCTGTAACCGTGCAGCGTGGACGGCGTCATGGATCCAGCCTAGACTCCGCGCACCCGACAACCAAGGAGACGCAGGCATGTCCAACATCAGCAACTGGTTCTTCCGCCTCGCGGTGTGCTGGCTCCTCGCCGGCGTGACGCTCGGCCTGGTCATGGCCGCCAGTCACGACCACTCCGCGTTCCCCGCCCATGCGCACATCAACCTGCTCGGGTGGGTCACCATGAGCCTGTTCGGCATCTTCTACCGCCTGTTCCCGGCGGCGGCTGCGTCGAAGCTTGCAAAGGCGCACTTCTGGATCTACGTTCCCGCGCACTTCGTGCAGATGGTGACGCTGTTCCTCCTCGTGCGGGGCAACCCCGGTGTCGAACCGGTGCTGGCAATCGCGTCGTTCGCCGTCGCAGCAGGCATCATCGTGTTCGCCGTGATCCTGTGGAAGAACACGACGGCGCCGGCAGACTCGGCCCAACCCGTCGTTACCGCGGCCGCCTGAGCCATCGCGCGCTACCATGCGCGCGATGAAATTCGAAGCGGTTCTTTTCGATTGCGACGGAGTCCTGGTGGACTCCGAGCCGATCACCAACGGCGTCCTGCGCGAGATGCTCGAGGAGCTCGGCTGGAAGCTCACGCCGGCGGAATGCATGCGCATCTTCATCGGCAAGGCGGTGAAGGACGAAGCGGCCCTCATCGAGGCCAACACCGGCCGGCCGCTTTCTGCCGAATGGCTCGCGCAGTTTCGCGAGCGGCGGAATGCGCGGCTGCGGGCCGAGGTCGGTGCGATCCGGGGTGCCGTCGAAGCGGTGCGCGATTTGCATGCGCGCCTCGAAGGCCGCATTGCGTGCGCATCGGGCGCCGACCGGCCGAAGGTGGAACTGCAATTGAGAAAGTGCGGCCTGTTCGGGTTCTTCGAAGGACGCATCTTCAGCGGACACGATCTGCCGCGTTCGAAGCCCGCGCCGGACGTCTATCTCGCGGCCGCCAGCGCGGTCGGCGTGCCGCCATCGCGCTGTCTTGTCGTCGAAGACACGACCACCGGCGTCACGGCAGGCATCGCCGCGGGGGCGACGGTGTGGGGCTACAGCCCGCCTGAAGCGGGGCACGATGCGCCCGCCGCGTTGCGCAGCGCCGGCGCATCGCTCGTGTTCACGAGGATGGAAGACCTGCCGGCGCTGGCCCGCTGATCACTGCTCGGCGAACGCGCGCTCGATCACGAAGTCGCCGGGCTTGCTGGTGTTGCCTTCGTGGAACCCGCGGGCCTCGAGCATGTGCTTCATGTCCTTGAGCATCCCGGGGCTGCCGCAGATCATCACGCGGTCTTCCTTCGCGTTCAGCGCCGGCATGCCCAGGTCATTGAACAACTTGCCGGTGTCGATCAACTCCGTCACGCGCCCCATGTTCCTGTATTGCTCGCGCGTCACCGTCGGGTAGTAGCGCAGCTGGCTCTTGACCATGTCGCCGAGAAATTCGTGCGCGGGCAAGTGCTCCACCAGCATGTCGTGGTAGGCGAGTTCGTCCTTCTGCCGCACGCCGTGCACGAGGATGATCTGTTCGAACTTCGTGTACGTGTCGGGGTCGCGCACGATGCTCATGAAAGGCGCAAGGCCCGTGCCCGTCGACAGCAGGAACAGCCGCTTGCCCGGCAACAGGTAGTCGATCAGCAGCGTGCCCGTCGGCTTGCGGCCCACGATGATCGAATCGCCGGGCTGGATATGTTGCAGGCGCGAGGTCAGGGGACCGTCGGGCACCTTGATCGACAGGAATTCGAGATGGTCCTCGTAGTTCGCGCTGACGATCGAGTAGGCGCGCAGCAGCGGCTTGTTGTTCACCCGCAGGCCGATCATCGTGAAGTGGCCGTTGGAAAACCGCAGGCTCGCATCGCGCGTGGTCTTGAACGTGAACAGGCGGTCCGTCCAGTGGTGGACAGCCAGGATTTTTTCTTCGTTGAAGGCGCTCATGACGGGCCTGATTATCCGCCGCGGCTCAGACGCGAAAGTCAGATGCTTATGCCCGTGCGCGTATGCGTCTATCGCCTGGAAACCGGGACCGTCGGCCTGAATCGTCGACCGCGTCCTACCGTGCGGACATGAACCGCGCGATAGCGTCGAGGCATGGAATTCTTCGACGCCGGATGGGTGGCCCAGCTGCAGTGGCCGGCAATGGTGGCAAGCGTGCTTGCGGCATGGCTGGTCGCATCGACGCATGCGGGGCGCCGCAAGGTCGGCTTCTGGGTTTTTCTCGCCAGCAACGTCCTGTGGGTGGCCTGGGGCCTGCATGACAACGCATGGGCGCTGATCGCGCTGCAAGTCGTGCTCGCGGCAATGAACATCCGCGGCGTGCGCAAGAACGAACACCTCGAGGCGGCGCACGCGCACGAATAGTTGCGGTTCCGAGGCGAAAGGCCTAACAATCGCGCATGCACTTCCCCGGTCCTGCGCGGATCTTCGCGATCGCTGCCTGCATGCTGCTCACCGCGTGCAGCTCGAAGGAGGAGCGATCGTGGTCCGGCTACGCGGATGCCGACTATGTCTACGTCTCCGCGCCGCTTGCGGGGTCGGTCGCGGCGCTGCGCGTGAAGGCCGGCGACGCGGTCAAGCAGGGCCAGCCGCTTTTCGCGCTCGAGAGCGAAGCCGAGCGCGCGGCGCGCGAAGAGGCGAACGCGCGCCTCGCCGCCGCGCAATACCAGGCCGCGGACACCGACAAGGGCAAGCGCGAACCCGAAGTCGCGATCAACCAGGCGCAGCTCGCGCAGGCCCGCGCGCAAGCCGAGATCGCGCAGCATGACCTGACGCGCAAGCGTGAGCTGCTCGCGAAGGGCTTCATCGCGAAAGCGCAGGTCGACGAGTCACTGCATGCGGACGAGCAGGCAAGGGCGCGCGTCGCGGAACTGCAATCGGTCGTGCAAGTTGCGCGCATGCCCGCACGCAGCGACGAGCGCCTGGCGGCCGACGCGCAGGCGCAAGCGGCGAAGCAGGCCCTGCGCCAGGCGCAGTGGCGCGAAGAGCAGAAGCAGCAGTCCTCGCCGGTCGATGCGCAAGTGGCCGACGTGTTCTTCCGCGTCGGTGAATTCGTGAATGTCGGCCAGCCCGTGGTGTCGCTGCTGCCGGCGGTGAACGTCAAGGCGCGCATCTACGTGCCCGAGCCCAACCTGCAGTCCATCGCGCTCGGCGGGAACGTGACTCTGCACTGCGACGGCTGCCAGCCGATCGCCGCGCGCGTGACGTTCATCTCGACGAAACCCGAGTTCACGCCGCCGGTGATCTACTCGAACGAGCAGCGCGCCAAACTCGTGTTCCTCGTCGAAGCGAAACCGGCGCCGGCCGACGCCGCGAAGTTGCGGCCGGGCCAGCCGCTGTGGGCAACGCCCGCGCAATGAGCGGCCTCGCGATCGACGTTCGCGGCCTGACGAAGAAATTTGGCGACCGCGTCGTCGTCGATCACGTCGACCTGCAGGTGCGTGCCGGCACGATCTGCGGCTTCCTCGGCCCGAACGGCAGCGGCAAGACGACGACCATCCGGATGCTGTGCGGCCTGCTCGAGCCCGACGACGGCGAAGGCACGTGCCTCGGCCTCGACATCCTGCGCGACGCGCCCAGGATCAAGCGCCAGGCCGGGTACATGACGCAGAAGTTCGGCTGGTACGAGGACCTCTCGATCCGCGAGAACCTCGAGTTCATCGCGCGGCTGTTCGAGGTGCCGGACCGCAAAGCCGCAGTCGACCGCGCGCTCGAGCAACTCGGCCTGCTCGAGCGGCAGCACCAGCTTGCGGGCGCGCTGTCCGGCGGATGGAAGCAACGCCTCGCGCTCGCGGGCTGCCTGATCCACGACCCGAAGCTGCTGCTGCTCGACGAGCCGACGGCGGGTGTCGACCCGAAAGCGCGCAAGGAATTCTGGGACCACATCCATCGCCTCGCGCGCGACCAGGGCATGACAGTGCTGGTGTCGACGCACTACATGGACGAAGCGCAGCGCTGCGACGAGCTCGTGTACATCGCTTACGGCCATGTGCTGGCACGCGGCAACGAACACGAAGTGCTGTCGCAGGCCGGCGTCGAGAACGGCACCCTCGAAGATGCCTTCATCGCGCTGATCGCGCAGGCGAAGGACAACTTCGAATGAACATGGTGTTTTCCTTCGCGCGCATGGTCGCGGTGTTCGTCAAGGAGTTCCAGCAGATGATGCGCGACCGCCTGACGTTCGCGATGGCCGTGGGCGTGCCGATCCTGCAGCTGGTGCTGTTCGGCTATGCGATCAACACGGATCCGAAAGGTTTGCCGACGGCGCTCGTCGCCGCCGACACGGGCCCGATGGCGGCAAGCGTCGTCGCGACGTTGCAGAACACCGGCTATTTCCGCATCGTGCATTCGGGCGTCGACGAAGGGGAAGCGGAGCGCCTGCTGCAGGACGGCCGCGTTCAGTTCCTCATCATCATCCCGCCGCAGTTTTCGCGGCACATCGTGCGTGGCGAGCGGCCCCAGCTGCTCGTTGCGGTCGATGCGACCGATCCCGCCGCATCGGCGAACGCGCTCGCGGCGCTCACCGGTGCGGCCAACCAGGCCCTCACGCGCGAACTCACCGGGCCGCTGCGCGGCCTCAACGCCGATGCGCCGCCGTTCGAAGTCGTCGTGCATCGCCGCTACAACCCCGAAGGGCTATCGCGGTACAACATCGTGCCCGGCTTGATCGGCACCATCCTCACGATGACGATGGTGATGCTCACGGGCCTGGCGATGACGCGCGAGCGCGAACGCGGCACGATGGAAAACCTGCTCGCCACGCCCGTGCTGCCTTCCGAAGTGATGGTCGGCAAGATCCTGCCGTACGTCGTGCTCGGCTACGTGCAGCTCGCCGTGATCCTCGGCGCTGCGTGGCTGTTGTTCCACGTGCCGCTCGAAGGCAGCTTCGCGCTGCTGATGGCGATGATCGGCGTGTTCATGATGGCCAACCTCGGCGTGGGTTTCACCTTCTCCACGTTGGCGCGCAACCAGCTGCAGGCAATGCAGATGACGTTCTTCTTCTTCCTTCCAAGCATGCTGCTCTCGGGGTTCATGTTCCCGTTCCGCGGCATGCCCGAATGGGCGCAGTGGCTCGGTGAAGTGCTTCCGCTCACGCACTTCCTGCGCATCGTGCGCGGCATCATGCTCAAGGGCAACGGCATTGCCGACCTGTGGCCCGAACTCTGGCCCATGCTTGCCTTCACGACTTTCGCCGTGCTCGTAGCACTGAAGCGTTACCGCCGCACCATCGATTGACGGGGCAGGCTCTGCAATGAGTGCCGCTGTGTAAGAGCACTCCGACTTTCACGTCGTCCACGGCCGAAACCTCTTGCCCGAAAGAGCTAATCGGCCTTTTTTGCAGAGGCATGCGCCCGATACTCCCGAGCCACAAGAAGGCGTGTTGCCTTTGGCCCAGGAGTGCATCGATGAGCAGCATGAAGTTCAAGCGGCGTGATTTCAACAAGGCGACGGCGGCGGCGGCCGCGGTCGTCCTCACGGGTTGCGGTGGCGGTGGCGGCGGAGCCGCTCCTGCACCGGGACCCATCGGCGGTCCCGTTCCGGCGCCGCCTCCGCCTCCGCCTCCCGCGCCTTCGCCGGCGCCGAGTCCCGCACCCACTCCCGCTCCGGCGCCCACGCCTGCGCCTGCGCCCACGCCTGCGCCCTCGCCAGCCCCCACGCCGGCGCCCACGCCCGCACCGGCTCCGACTCCCGCGCCGAGCCCGGCCCCCACGCCCGCTCCGACGCCCGCTCCGGCACCTTCGCCTGCGCCGACGCCTGCACCAGCGCCGACTCCTGCACCCGCTCCCGCGCCGACGCCTGCTCCGTCGCCGTCACCCGCACCGGGCCCGACCAATGGCCTCGGTGTCGGCGTGAACCTCGTCGGCATGGAATCCGCCGAAGGCAACATGCGCTTCGGCCTGGGCACGCAGGCCAACGTGAACTGGGAAGCGCCGCGCAAGGCCGACATCGCGTGGCTCGCTTCGCAGGGCTACAACAAGAACCGCCTGCCGATCAAGTGGGAGATGCTGCAGCCGGTGCTGTTCGACACGAACATCAACGCCGCGACGCAGGCGATCGTCGGCGCCCCCGGCGCGTTCAACGCGGTGTATGCCGCGCACATCACCGCCGTGCTCGACGCGCATGCCGCGGCAGGCACGAAGTGCTGGATCGACCTGCACAACTACTGCCGCTACAAGGATTTCCGCTACCAGGCCGACGGTTCCGTCCTCGGTCTCGCGAAGCCGAACGATCCGACGATCTATGCATACACGACCGACGCCAACCAGGTCTACATGCGCATCTTCGCGACCGCGCCCGGCGCGACGCTGACGACCGCGCACTTCGTCGACCTGTGGAAGCGCATCGCGCAGCAGTGGAGGAGCCACCCCGGCTTCGGCGGCTACGGGCTGATGAACGAACCGTTCAACCTGCCGGCGCCCGGCAGCACGACCGAATCGTTCAGCGGCGACCAGGACCTGCACATCTGGCCGGTCTACGCGAAGGCCGCCGTCGATGCGATCCGCACGATCGACCCGACGAACCCGATCTACCTTGACAGCAACAGCTGGAGCGCGGCGTTCGGCATCACGACCGACAACCCCGACTGGCCGCTGGCGGGCAGCAACCTGATCTACTCGGTGCACATGTACCTCGATGCGTCGTCCAACGGGCAGCGCTTCGACTGGGACTCGGAAGCCGCGCGCAACTTCAGCGTCGGCGTCGGCGGCCCGATCTCGGCCGACACCGGCTGGCAGCGCCTGAAGATCGCGGTGGACTGGGCGGCATCGAAGGGGGGGCTCAAGCTCGCGCTCTCCGAAACCGGCATGCCGCAGGACGACCCGCGCTGGCAGGAGGAGTTCCAGCGCCTGACCGACTACGCCCGCGCCAACAACGTCGAGCTGTATCCGTGGAACGGCGGCGCGCACTGGCCGATCCACAACTACGGCATCAACTTCATGCCGGGCTGGCACCAGAACCGCACGCTCGAGCCCGCGATGTCGAGCGTGGTGAAAAAGAGCTGGGGCATCAACGCCGCGACGATCTTCGACGACGGCCCGGGCTACGCGCTGGCCGGCACGCCGATCACGATCACCGTGTATGCCCGCGGCAACCTGGCCGCGCCCGTGACGGTGAACATCAGCTCGAACAACGGCGGCACGCTGTCGAGTTCGTCGATCACGCTGGCCGCGGGTGCGAACTCGCAAGCGACATACACGTTCACGCCGGCATCGGACCGCGTGACGACACTGACCTACAGCGTCTCCGGTGGCTTGAATGCACCGCCGCAGCGCAAGGTGTATTCGCTGGTCGACCCGGTCGCGTTCTCGACGACGAGCCTGGCCGATGCGGCACGCGCGCTGATTGCGAAGTACCGGGCGTGCAAATGGGAAGCCATCGACGGCTACACCGACTACGAAGGCGGCGCACCCGCGCAGGTGGGCCAGCAAGTGCGCGCCATCGCGGACTCCGGATACGGATCTTCGGTCGGCAATGCGATGGAAATGATCAACTGGATGAACACGGACGTCGCGGCCACGGCGAACATGCCGCCGCCGGTGATGCGCCTTGCGAACAACCGCAGGGCGACGGACCACGCCGGCTGGTCGACGTCGGGCTTCTGGTGCAAGAAGTTCGCGCCGACGCCGCCGATCCAGTCGAACCCGCGCAACGTGGTGCCGTACACGACGGGCGACTCGCACTTCGTGATCGCTGCCGTCGCGGCCCCGGCCGGCGCCAATGGCGTGGTGTTCCAGGCGTCGAACTCGGGTGCGGTGCATGCGTCGCAACTGGGCTTCTCCAATGGTGTGCCGCAAGCGATCGTGAAGGACGCGACCGGTGCGACCGTGACGCTGAGCGGCCCCACGCAAGCAGCGAACGCGCCGATGGTGATGACGCTGACGAGCGTGCCGGGCGCACAGCGCCTGCGCGTCAACCAGGCAGTCGTGGCAAGCGGCGCAGCGTCGTTCAACACGAGCGTGTACGACCAGATGATGATTGGCTGGGGCTTCCAGTCCTACTACCCGGTGCAAGGGTTCGGCGGCCTGATGTACTCGGTGATCACCGGCAAGGGCGCGCCGTCGGCGGCGGAACTTCAAGTGATGGAGCGCTACCTCGCCAGCACGGCCGGCATCTAGTTGATGACGATCAAGCGCAGGGACTTCAACAAGGGCGCGGCCGCGGTCGTCGCGGTGGCAGTGACAGGGTGCGGCGGAGGCGGGGGCGGTGCGCCCTCGCCGGCGCCCGCGCCTGAAAGCGGCCCCGCGCCGGCGCCGACCCCTGCGCCCTCACCGGGGCCGGCACCCGCGCCTGCTCCGTCGCCTGCGCCGACACCCGCTCCCGCGCCGACTCCGGCACCGGCGCCGGCGCCAACGCCTGCTCCATCGCCGTCGCCCGCACCGGGCCCGACGAACGGACTCGGCGTCGGCGTGAACCTCGTCGGCATGGAACCGACGGAAGGCAACCTGCGTTACGCCGCCGGCACGCAAGCCAACGTCAACTGGGAAGCGCCGCGCAAGGCCGACATCGCTTGGCTCGCTTCGCAGGGCTACAACAAGAACCGCCTGCCGATCCGCTGGGAGATGCTGCAGCCGGTGCTGTTCGACACGAACATCAACGCCGCGACGCAAGCGATCGTCGGCGTGCCCGGCGCGTTCAACGCGATGTACCAGTCGCATATCCAGGCCGTGCTCGATGCGCACGCCGCCGCGGGCACCAAGTGCTGGATCGACCTGCACAACTACTGCCGCTACCGGGACTTCCGCTACCAGGCCGACGGCTCCGTGATCGGCCTGCAGAAGCCGCGCGACCCGACGATCTACCCTTACACCATTGCCGCGAGCGAGGCGTACGTGCGCATCTTCGCGACGGCGCCCGGCGCGACGCTGCGCATCAACCACTACACGGACTTGTGGACGCGCATCGCGCGGCTGTGGAAGGACCATCCCGGCTTCGGCGGCTATGGCCTGATGAACGAGCCGAACCTGATGCCCGCGCCGGGCGGCACGACCGCGACCGTCGACGGCAGCCAGGACCTGCACATCTGGCCGGTGTACGCGCAAGCCGCGATCAACGCGATCCGCGCGATCGACCCGGCCAACCCGATCTACCTGGACAGCAACACCTGGAGTGCGGCGTTCGTCATCGACACGGAGAACCCCGACTGGCCCGTGCAGGGCACGAACATCATCTACTCGGTGCACATGTACCTCGATGCCGGCTCGACCGGCCAGCGCTTCGACTGGGACGCTGAAGTGGCCAAGGGATACAGCGGCGCCGGCCTCGGCAACGTGCCGATCAGCGTCGACACCGGCTGGAAGCGCCTGAAGATCGCGGTGGACTGGGCGGCATCGAAGGGGGGGCTCAAGCTCGCCCTCACCGAAACCGGCATGCCGCTGGACGACCCGCGCTGGCAGGAAGATTTCCAGCGCCTGACCGACTACGCGCGCGCGAACAACGTCGAGCTGTATCCCTGGAACGGCGGTGCGCACTGGCCGATCCACAACTACGGCATCAACTTCGCGCCGGGCTGGCACCAGAACCGCACGCTCGAACCGGCGATGTCCGGCGTCGTGAAGAAAAGCTGGGGCATCAATGCCGCGACGATCTTCGACGACGGCCCGGGCTACGCGCTGGCCGGCACGCCCATCACGATCACCGTGTATGCCCGCGGGTATCTCGCCTCGCCCGTCACGGTGAACATCAGTTCGAACAACGCCGGTACGTTGTCGAGTTCGTCGATCACGCTGGCCGCGGGCGCGAACTCGCAAGCGACATACACGTTCACGCCGGCAACGGATCGCGTCACGACCCTTTCGTACACGGTCTCGGGTGGGTTGAACGCACCGCCGCAGCGCAAGGTGTATTCGCTGGTCGACCCCGTCGCGTTCTCGGCGACGAGCCTGGCGGATGCGGCACGCGCGCTGATCGCGAAGTACAGCGCTTGCAAGTGGGAAGCCGTGGACGGCTACACCGACTACGAAGGCGGCGCACCCGCGCAGGTGGGCCAGCAAGTGCGCGCCATCGCGGACTCCGGATACGGATCTTCGGTCGGGAATGCGATGGAAATGATCAACTGGATGAACACGGACGTCGCGGCCACGGCGAACATGCCGCCGCCGGTGATGCGCCTTGCGAACAACCGCAGGGCGACGGACCATGCCGGCTGGTCGACGTCGGGCTTCTGGTGCAAGAAGACCGTGCCGACGCCGGCGGTCCAGAGCAACCCGCGAAACGTCGTGCCCTATACGTGCGGCGACCCGCACTTCGTGATCGCCGCGGTGAGTGCGCCTGCCGGGGCCACCGGCGTGGTGTTCCAGGCTTCGAACTCCACCGCGCTGCATGCGTCGCAGCTCTCGTTCAGCAATGGCGTGCCGCAAGCGAGCGTGAAGGACGCGAGCGGTGCGACGGTCACGCTGAACGGTCCCGCCCAAGCAGCGGATGCACCGATGGTGATGACGCTGACGAGCGTGCCGGGAGCACAACGCCTGCGAGTGAACCAAGCCGTCGTCGCGAGCGGTGCATCGTCGTTCAGCATGAGCGCGTATGACCAGATGATGATCGGCTGGGGCTTCCAGTCGTGGTACCCCGTGCAGGGCTTCGGCGGCCTGATGTACTCCGTGATCACGGGCAAGGGCGCACCGTCGGCCGCCGAACTGCAAGTGATGGAAAGGTATCTCGCGTCCACAGCGGGGCTCGCGTCGAACGGGTGATTGCCGCCGTAACGGGGCCCTTTCTGTTACAACTTTAGGAGGGGCTTGGCAGCTACTGAAACACGGTGTTACTATGTGTTTCAGAAGGAGTTGCTGGAATGTCCGTTCCCGTCATGCGCATGGGCCTCGTCGGCTTTGCCGACGAGAGGCAGCTGCGCAACCTCCTGGCCACGCGCAACCGCAACTTGCAGTGGGAGCGCTGGCCCTTCATCGACGCCGACGCGCTGTGGATCAACGGCGAGAACGCACAGCCGCTGCGCGGGAACATGGTGCGCGTGCCGTCGGTCGAGGCGGGCAAGCAGGCCATCGTCCTGAACCTCAAGGAGATCGACCGCCCCACGGCATTCACGCTGCCGATCGGCAACGGCTACTTCACGCCCCCGCTGGCGTTCGATCCGCACAAGGTCGAGCAGGTGGCGGATGTCCTGAACCAGTTCGAAGCGGAACTGCTCGATGTCGCCGTCGACCTCACGCTCGCGGCCGAGATCTCGCGGCGGCGCCACGAACTCGCATCGCCCAGCTATCACCTGACGGTGCAAGGCCGGCTGGTTGCGGTCTTCAGTGTCACCGGCGAGATCGGCCTGGCGCAGCAGCTCTCGCCGTACGAACTGGCGCATGCGGAATGGGCCGGGCGTCCCGCGGCGGGCGCCGACGTGCCGGGGCATTTCCGCCATACGTCGATGGCGCAGGTCATGTGGAACTACGTGATGCGCAACGTCGACGACCTGCTGCCCTCGCGGTACCGCGAGGGCACGATGTACTGGCGCCGCATGCCCGCGGTCCCGACGAAGTGGGTACGCGAAGAGCACATGATGCTGATCTCCGTGCTGTCGACGGGGCCGCAGACCGTGCAAAGCCTCGTCGACCAAACCGGCTTTTCGGAAGCGACGGTGGGCCAGACGCTGGCCGCCCTTTACTTCGGCGGAAGCCTGACGACCGATCCGCGCAAGGCGGGCCCGACGCTCGCGCCGGTCAAGCCGCGCAAGGACGACGACTGGCCGAGCAGCATGACCAGTACTTTCGTCGCGCCCCAGTCGACTGCGCCGCCGCGGCCCGGAAAGCGATCGCGCGCGGACATGCCCACCGTGCCGGCGCCGCTGGAGAAACCCGGCAAGGAATAACCAGCGCAATCGAGCATGACGGGCATCTACAACGACAACAACCCGAAATCAGGCCAGCCGCCCCCGGTGCTGGGCGCATGGATCCAGGACCAGCTCGCCGAGCTGCGTGACGGACCTTTGCGCCGCCTGGCCAACCTGCGCGCGCAACTGCAGTCGACCGCCTTCGAATGGGACGCGACCGTGCTCGCGCAAACAGTGGGCAACCTGCGCTCGGCCGGGCGCGAACTGCGCTTCGACAGCCTCAAGCATGGCTGGCTGGCGCGCCGCATGGGCAAGCACAAGCCCGCCTATACGCGATTCGCCGGCGCGCGCGAGCGCATCGTCGACGCCGCACAGAAGGTCAAGGCCGAGACAGCACGCCTGGCAGGCACGCTCAAGACCCACACCGCAGCCGTGAAGCGCCTGCTCGTCGACCTCGGCATGGAAGCGCAGTCCGTGCAGGCCGAAGTGGACCAGGGCGTGACGTGGCTGCAGGACATGTGCGTGCAGATCAACGAACAGCGCGAGCGCGGCAGCGCGGAAGCGCAGCTCGCAACGCTGGCCGAAGCGGCGCAGGCGTTCACGCAGGAATTCAAGCGGCTTCAGCTGGCATCGTCGATGGCGCGCGAGCTCGGCTTGCGAATGCAAGGCGTGGTCGACCGCCGCAACGCGCTGGTCGAAGGCGTGCGCGTCGACATGGAAAAGTTCGACAAGAACTGGATGCGCGCCGTGGGCAAGGTGGCCGCCGAAGTGGAAGAGGGTCGCACGGCTTTCCCCGGGCTGAACGATGCCGCGCAGGCGCACGAGGATCTGCTGGGCCGGCTGGAGAACAGCGCGGAGGCCGGCACGGCGCTCCAGCACGAAGAGCACCTGCTGGCGCAGCAGCTGGACATGTTGCGGCGCGAGCTGGAGCCGGCGCGTTAGCTGGCCGCGGCCGGCTCGACGACTTTCCCGGAAGTCCCGCGGCTGACGGCTTCGCCATCGCCGGGACGCAAGCGCCAGAACGTGATCGAGGAGACCACGGTGATCGCCGCCAGTGTGAGGAAGGCGTGGTGGAGCGCATTCGTCACCAGTCCATGGTCGGTCTGGGGCAAGCCGGCGAGGAACCAGCCGGCCACCAGCGAACCCGCCGCAAGCCCGAAGCTCATCGACAGTTGCTGCATCGAGCTCGCGAGCGTGCTGGCCATGCTGGTGTCCGCGCCTTCGACGTCCGCATAGGCCAGCGTATTCATCGCCGAGAACTGCAGCGAGTTGAAGAAGCCGAGCGCCAGCGCCAGCAGCACGATCATCAGCTTGGGCGTGCCGGGCCCGACGAGCGAGAACATCGCGATCATCGTGCCGATCATCACGGTGTTGATCGTGAGCACGCGCTTGTAGCCCAGGCGAGCGAGGATGCGCGTCGTCGCGAACTTCATCGTCATGGCCGCCGCCGCGCTGGGCATCATCAGCAGGCCCGATTCCCACGCCGGCAACCCGAGCCCGAGCTGGTAGAGCAGCGGCAGCAGGAACGGCATGCCGCCCATGCCGATGCGCGTGACGAAACCGCCGCCGACCGACACGCGGAACGTGCGCACGCGAAACAGCTGCAGCTTGAGCAGCGGGAAAGGGTGGCGCGCGGCGTGGGCCGCATAGGCGAACATCAGCGCGAGCGAGACGATGATCAGCACGCCTTCCGATGTGAGGTCGAGGCGATGCTCACCGAAAATTTCGAGCAGCCACGACAGCAGCGCCACGCCGGAGCCGAACAACACGAACCCGATCATGTCGAGGGGCCGCGGGGATGGAGCGCGATATTCGGGCAGGTAGCGCGCGATCATGGCGAGCGCGACCAGGCCCACCGGCAGGTTCACGATGAAGATATAGCGCCACGACGCAAGGTGCACGATGATGCCGCCGAGCGTGGGCCCGAGCAGCGGGCCGACCAGCGCGGGCATCACGACGAAGTTCATCGCCGCCAGCAACTCCGATTTGCCGAAGGTGCGGATGATGGTCAGGCGCCCGACGGGCATCATCATCGCCGCGCCGACGCCTTGCAGCAGCCGGGCCGCGACGAGCATCGGCGCATTGACCGAGAGCCCGCACAGCAGCGACGCCGCGGTGAACAGCGACACCGCGCTGAAGAACACCCGGCGCGTTCCGAAGCGGTCGGCCATCCAGCCGCTGATCGGGATGCAGACCGCGAGACTGAGGATGTAGCTGGCGACGACCGCCTTCAGGCTGAGCGGCGGCACCTGCAGGCTGGCGGCCATGGCCGGCACGGCCGTGTTGACGATCGTCGTGTCCAGCGTCTCCATGAACAGCACGATCGCCACGACCCATGGCAGGTAGCGCTTGGAATCGGTCAAGCCCCGATGGTAAGTGTCACGCGAACTCGACGGCGACCGGCTGGTGATCGGAGACCTGCGTTTCGCTGTCGATCGCGAGCTGCTTGACGCGGGCGGCGAGCGAGTCGCTGACGAACACGAAGTCGCACGCAACCGGTTCGGGGCCGTACCTGCGGTCGAACAGGCGAAACGTCGGCGCATGCGGCGCAACGTCGTGCAGGATGCGCCAGCAGTCGTGCAGGCGCCCGTGCCCGAACGGCTGCGTGATGGCCGAGTACTCGGGCTCGTGCGCCCCGAAATTGAAATCCCCGCAGACGATCGCGTTCTCCGTGTGCACCTTCGACTGGAACGGCGAGCCGTCATGCGACAGCTCGGGCGGTGCGATCGCGTTCGCGCTGTACTGCGCATGCAGGTCGCGGACCGCATTCGTTTGCGCGGCCCGCTGCGGCTTGGAGTAGTACTCCAGGTGCGTGGTCATGATGCGCACGGGGCCGAGTTGCGGATCCATCACCGTGACCACACCGCACACGCGCGGCATGGTGCGCACGCCGCCGTCGGCGGGGTACGGCAGCGGGTGTTGCTGCACCATCGCGACCGGCAGGCGCGTGGCGATCAGGTTGCCGAAGCGGCGGCGCTCGCCGCCGTCCCATTCGTCCACGGCCACCGCGAAGAACACTTCGAAGCCCGGCAGCAATTGCGCGATCTGTGCGGGCTGGTCTCCGCCCGCATCGCCGCGCAGGCGCGGGTAGTTCACGGCGATTTCCTGCAGGCACAGCACGTCGAAGTCTGAAAGCGCCCGCGCGCCATCGACGATGCGCTGGGCGCTCACGATGCCGTCGTTGCCGCAGCACCATTGCGTGTTCCACGTGACGAGCTTCACTTGATCCCCGCGCGCATGAAGCTTTGCACGAACTGCCGCTGGAACAGCAGGAACGCGACCAACAGCGGCCCCGACGTCATCAACGTTGCGGCGGTGATCACCGACCAGTCCACCCCCTGGTCCACCGACGAGAACACCTGCAGGCCGACGGTGAGCGGCCGCGCATTGACGCTGTTGGTGATGATCAGGGGCCACAGGAAATTGTTCCAGTGGTAGCTCACCGACACGAGCGCGAATGCGGTATAGACCGGCCGCGCTAGCGGCACGTAAACGCGCCACAGCACCTGCATCGCGCTCGCGCCTTCGACGCGCGCGGCTTCGTCCAGCTCCTTCGGGATGCCCATGAACGTCTGCCGCAGCAGGAAGATGGCGAACGCCGACGCGAAATACGGCAGGCCGATCGCGACGAGCGTGTCGACCAGGCCCAGCTTGGCCATCGTGCGGTAGTTTTCCACCAGCAGGATGTCCGGCATGATCATCAATTGCACCAATACCAGTGCAAAGGCGACGTCCTTGCCGCGGAACTCGTAGCGCGCGAAAGCGTAGGCGGCGAGCGTTGCCAGCACCAGCTGCACCGCGAGGATCATCGTGACCAGGCCGATGGTGTTGAGGAAGTAGCGCGCGAACGGCGCGGCGTCCCATGCACGGCGGAAGTTGTCAAGCGTGAGGGGCGCATCGAGTGCGAAGCGCGTCGAGTACTCGGGCGCATGGAACGCGGTCCACGTGGCGTAGACCAGCGGCAGGATCCACAGCAGTGCGAGCACCCACGCCGCGAGCGTGTCGAGCTTCGTAGGCTCGTTGTACGCAAGAGGCGCCGGCGCGTTCATCTGTAGTGCACCCGCTTGTCGATCACGAAGAACTGGAACAGCGACACGCTTGCGAGCACCACGACGAGCACCACCGTGATCGCCGAGGCATACGCGGTGTCCCAGAACTTGAAGCCGACTTCGTAGAGGTGGTAGAGCAGCAGGATCGTCGCGTTATCCGGCCCGCCGCGCGTGAGGATGAACACATGGTCGACCATGCGAAAGCCGTTGATCACCGCGTTGACCAGCACGAACAGCGTCGTCGGCATGAGCAGCGGCCATTGGATGCGCTTGAAGAAGTACCACCGCGACGCGCCTTCGATCGCCGCGGCTTCGCGCAGGCTCGGGTTGAGTGTCTGCAGTGCGGCCAGGTAGAAGATCATGAAGAATCCCGCCTCCTTCCACACCGCCACGACCGTGATGCATGCCAGCGCGGTGGAAGGGTCGCCCAGCCAGTTGTGCGGCGGCACGCCGAACACGGACAGGACCTGCTCGAGCAGGCCGTACTGCGGCGTGAAGAAGAACAACCAGATGTTCGCGACGGCGATCATCGGCAGCACCGTCGGCGTGAAATACGCCATGCGCAGGAACGCCCGGCCCGTGATGCGCTCGTTGACCCACAACGCCATGACGAGCGCCAATCCGATCGACAGCGGGATCGTGGCGCCGGCGAACAGCAGGTTGTTCTTCACCGCCTTCCAGAACACCGGGTCGTCCACCATGACCTGGTAGTTCGCGAGGCCGACCCATGCCCCCGCGCGCGAGCCCCGGGGCGTGGAATAGAAGCTGTCGATGAAGGTGGCGAACGCGGGCCAGTGCGTGAACGTGGCGAGCAGGACCAGCGCGGGCAGCAACAGCAGCCACGCGTGGATCCATTCGCGGCCGCCCGACGCGGCTGCGCCGCGCGGTCTCACTTGTACTGGCGCAGGATGCGGTCGGCCTCGGCCTGCGCGTCCTTCATCGCCTGCGCGGGCGTCTTCGCCCCCGTCAAGGCCGCCTGCAGGCCGTCGTTGAGCGCCTTGGTCACGCGCTGGTTCTCGTGCGTGGAGAACTCGGCCACCGAGAACGGCAGCTGGTCACGCGCGACGAGCGCCTGCGGAAAGTCGCGGCCGTATTTCGCAAGCGCGTCGGTCTTGTACGCGGCTTCGGACACGCCGGCATACCCGGTCTCCATGCTCCACAGCGCGGCACGCTCGGGCTGCGTGATCCACTTGACGAACTGGAAGGCGGCCTCCTGCTGCGCGGGCGTGGCCTTCTTGAAGATGTAGAAATTGCCGCCGCCGGTGGGCGAGCCCTTGCGCTTGTTGCCCGGGATCATGCCGACGCCGAAGTCGAACTTCGCGTTGTTCTTGACGTTGGTGAGGTTGCCCGTCGTCGTGAAGATGATCGCCGCCTTGCGCTCGAAGAAGTCCTTCGGCGTGGTGCCCCACTCGACGACGCCGGGCGGATGGACGCCGCCCTTGCTGAGGTCGACCCAGTACTGCAGCGCTTCGATGACCTTCGGGTCGTCGAACTTCACGGCGTTGCCCGCGTCGTTGGCGAGGATCGCGTCGTTCGTCGTGGTCAGGATCTGGAACAGCCAGTAGGGAAAGCCGCTCGACGGGATCTGCACGCCCCACTGCGTGACCTTGCCGCTCGCGTCCTTCTTCGTGAGCTTGGTCGCATAGTCCTTCAGCTCGGCCCAGGTTTGCGGCGGCTTGTTCGGGTCGAGCCCGGCTTCCTTGAACGCCTCCTTGTTCCAGTACATCACGACGGTGGAGCGCTGGAACGGGATGCCCCAGGTCTTGCCGCCGGTCTGGCTGTTCATCATGAACGCCTTGTAGAAGGAGTTCATCCACGCCTTGTCGTCGCCCGTCTTCGCGAAGCCGTCGAACGGCACGATGGCGTCCTCGTCGATCAGCGTGAACATGTCGGTCGACAGCAGCACGGACGTGACCGGCGGCGTGCCCGACTTGTGCGCGGTGAGCGCCTTCACGATCGTTTCCTGGTACGTGCCGGCGTAGATCGGCGTGACCTTGATCGACGGATTCGCCTTGGTGAAATCGGTCGCGAGGCCGTCGATGTACTTCGCGATCGGCCCGCCCACGGCGACCGGGTAGAAAAAGGAAATCTCGGTCTGCGCCTGCGCCTGCGCGCTGCCCCAGCCGAGGCCGGCGGCGGCGAGCGTGGCCAGCACCATCGAGTTGAATGTCTTGCGTTTCATGCTTGCTGTCTCCTCGTGAATGTCAAAGTCGCTTTCCCTGCGAATCGAAATGATGCGCCGCGGCGCCCGGCCAGTCGAGCGCCACCGCCGTGCCCGGCGCAATTTCGGTTGCGCCTTCCGTGCGGATGGTGAGGGTCTCGGTGCCGATCGCGCAGCGCAGGATCAGGTCGGCGCCGAGATATTCGCAACTGCGCACCGTGGCGGGCACGCGCGCGCCGAGGGTCACCGATTCCGGCCGGACGCCGAGCCATTCGCCCGCACCGGCTTGTATCTCGCTGCCGGCAATGCGGCCATCCTGCAAACGCAGCAGGTTCATCGCCGGCGTGCCGATGAAACTCGCGGCGAAGGTCGTCGCGGGTTGCGCATACAGCGCGCGCGGCGTCGCGGCCTGCTCGACGCGGCCCTTGTTGAGCAGCACGACCTGGTCGGCCATGCTCATCGCCTCGGCCTGGTCGTGCGTGACGTAGACCACCGTCAGCCCGAGGCGCTGCTGCAGCGCGCGCAACTCGGTGCGCATCTCCTGGCGCAGTTGCGCGTCGAGGTTCGACAGCGGTTCGTCCATCAGGCAGACCTTGGCTTGCGCCACCAGCGCGCGCCCCAGCGCGACACGCTGTTGCTGTCCGCCGGACAGCTGCGAGGGTTTGCGATCGAGAAGGTGCGCCAGCCCGAGCAGGTCCGCCGTGTGCGCGAGGCGCTGCGCCGCCTCGTCCTTCGGGACCTTGCGCACCTCCAGCCCGAAGGTGATGTTGTCCGCGACGGACAGGTGCGGGAACAGCGCGTAGTTCTGGAACACCATCGCCACGCCGCGTTGCGCCGGTGGCAGGCTCGTCACGTCGCGCCCGTCGACCAGTACCTGGCCGCTGCTCGCGGTCTCGAGGCCCGCGATGATCCGCAGCGTCGTCGACTTGCCGCAGCCCGAGGGCCCCAGCAGCACGCAGAACGACCCCGACGCGATCGACAGGTCGATGCGTTCGAGGGCGACCGCATCGCCCCAGCGCTTTTGCAGGCCCTTGAGCTGGATGGAACTCATCCGCGCGAGTATAGGAACCCCGCGGGACAGGCCCATGAGCATTCGCCCGGTTGCGCTTAGTGCTTGGCCTTGTTCTTCACCGCCGGGCAGGTTGAATCGGACAGCGGACCGAAGGCTTCCTCGCCGCTCATCTTCTTGACGAGCTTGTAGTAGTCCCACGGGTACTTCGATTCGGCGGGCGTCTTGACCTGCATCACGTACATGTCGTGCACCATCAGGCCGTCCTCGCGGATGTAGCCGCCGGTGGCGAACATGTCGTTGATCTTCTGCTTCTTCATCTGCGCCATCACCTTGTCGGAATCGGTGGTGCCCACGGCCTTCACGGCGTTCAGGTAGTTCAGCGTCGCGGAGTAGTAGGCGGCCTGGTTCATCGTGGGCTCCTTCTTCATCTTGTCGAAGTAGCGCTTGGCCCACGCGCGCGTCTTCTCGTCGGTGTCCCAGTACCAGCCCGTGGTGAGGTACAGGCCTTGCGCGGTCTGCAAGCCCAGGCTGTGGATGTCGCTGATGAACGCCAGCAGCGCCGCGGGCTTCATCGTCTTGCTGATGCCGAACTCGCCGGCGGCCTTCAGCGAATTGGTGAAGTCCTGGCCCGCATTGGACAGGCCCAGGACCTGTCCCTTCGACCCCTGCGCCTGCAGCAGGAACGACGAGAAGTCGGTGGTGCCGAGCGGCACGCGCACCGAGCCGATGGCCTTGCCGCCGTTGGCTTGCACGACCTTCGTCGCCGCATCCTGAAGCTGCGTGCCGAATGCGTAATCGGCGGTGAGGAAGTACCAGGTCTTGCCGCCTTGCTTCGTGATCACGCTGGCCGTTCCGTTGGCGAGCGACGTGGTGTCGTAGGCGTAGTGCACGGTGTATGGCGTGCAGTCCTGGTTGGTCAACGACGCGCCGGCCGCCCCGATCGCGATGAAGGGCACTTTCTTCTCGTTGGCGACCTTCGACATCGCGATGCTCACGCCGGTGTTCGAGCCGCCCAGCAGCATGTTCAGGCCGTTGGTGTCGGCCCACTCGCGGAACTTCGTCGCGCCGATGTCCGGCTTGTTCTGGTGGTCGACGGTCAGCAGCACGACCTTCTTGCCGAGGACGGTGCCGCCGAAATCGGCAATCGCCATGCGCGCGGCTTCGATGCCGCCCTGGCCGATCACGTCGGCATACACACCCGAGAGGTCGTCGATGTCGCCGATGACGACTTCGTTTTGCGCCGCGTGCGCCGGGGCGAGCGCGAACAGGCCGGCGGCGGCAGCGGCAATGGCAGAGCGGGGGAAGCGGGTCATGCGCGGAACTCCTTGATTCGTGAGCATGCAAACGTAGTGCACCCCGCGCTTCGCCGCGTCGGGAGAACTACGGACGCCGCGAACTCTTTTCAGGCACTGACGCGTTGGGCGCCCATCCATTGCGCGGCCGTGTCGGCGAGTTCGGCCATCACTTGCTCTGCCGTGCGGCCCGAACGCACCAGCACGTCGAACGAGTGATCGCCGCCTTCGACGACGTGCAGCGTCGCGCGCATGCCGAGCGCGGCGGTCACTTCACGGATCAGCGCAAGGCCGGCGAGTTCGTCTCGCGTTCCCTGCAGGAAGAGCATCGGCACCTTGACCTGGTCGAGATGCGCAGCGCGTGCGATGCCGGGGTCCTTCGGCGGATGCAGCGGGAAGCCGACGAACACGATCCCGTTCACGCCTTCGAGCGGTTCGCTGGCCTGCGCTCCCGATGTCATGCGCCCGCCGAACGACTTGCCGCCCGCGAAAAGCGGCACACCGGGCATGCGCTCGCGCGCGGCCGAAACGGCCGCACGGACCGCGGACTGCGCCACCTCCGGCCGGTCGGGCCGCCTGGACTGCTGCTGCATGTACGGGAACTGGAAGCGCAGCGTGGCGATGCCGCGCTGCATCAGCGCGACCGACAACTGGACCATGAAGGCGTGCCGCATGCCCGCGCCCGCGCCGTGCGCGAAGACGAACAGGGCCTGCGGCGGGGCGGAGTCGGGTGCGATGAGCGCGGCGTCGACCGCGCCGGATCCGGGGACGTCGATAAAGAAACGGACGGGAGAAATCTGCATGGCGCGTGACCGACTTGGCAGTGCCTACAAGGCCCATAGTGCCATGGAGCCATTGCCGCAGCCAGCCCCGCGTCCGAGCATGGCTCGTGCTCAAACGACAAGGGAGAAGTGCATGAACATGAACCTCACGCGCGTGGCCGCGGCCCTCACGATCGCGCTCGCGGCCGGCGTGGCTGCCGCGCAGGACAAGCTCAGCGATTACCGCCTCGGTGCGGGCGATTCGATCAAGGTGCAGGTCTACCAGAGCCCCGACCTCACGCTCGAAGCGCGCGTCTCGGAAAGCGGCGTCATCAACTACCCGCTGGTGGGCCGCATCAACATCGGCGGACTGACGGTGCCCGAAGCCGAGTCGCGCATCGCGCAGGCGCTCAAGCACAACCGGATCCTGAAGTCGCCGCAGGTCAACATCAACGTCGTGCAAGTGCGGGGCAGCCAGGTCGCGGTGCTCGGCCAGGTGAGCAAACCCGGGCGCTTCCCGCTCGAGGCAATGAACGCGCGCGTGAGCGACATGATCGCGGCGGCGGGGGGCATCACTGCGCAGGGCGACGACATCGTGGTCGTGACCGGGATCCGCAACCGCAAGCAGTTCCGCAAGTCGATCGACACCGGCGCGCTGTTCGCGGGCCGCGGCAGCGCCGACGACATCCTCGTGGCGCCCGGCGACACCATCTTCATCGGCAAGGCGCCGGTCTACTACATCTACGGCGAAGCGCAGAAGCCGGGCTACTACCGCATCGAACGCGGCATGACCGTGATGCAGGCCATTGCCGCGGGGGGCGGCATCACGCCGCGCGGCAGCAACAGCCGCCTGCAACTCACGCGCAAGACGCCGGAAGGCCAGGTCGTGCAGCTGTCGCCGAAACTGACGGACACGGTGCAAGGCGGCGACGTGCTGTTCGTCAAGGAAAGCATCTTCTAGGCGGGGAGTAACCCTTGACACAAGCGGGGGCGGCCCCGCGACAATGCATGGGTTGGAGAGGCCGCGCCGAAGTCTGCGGCAAAACGATGGTTCTTGCGTTCCTGCGGCAGCTCGCCGTGGTCCTGATGCTGCTTGCCTGCATGGGTGCGCGTGCCGCGCCCGTGGCGGGCGGCGTCGGCATCTCCGAAATCAGCTCATGGACCGGCCCCACGGGCCAGGCGTCGGTCGAAAAGGTGGAGCGCCAACTGCTGCCGATGGTGCAATGGGTCCCGGGCTCGGTCCAGTTGCTCTCGCCATCGCAATCGCTTTGGATCGCAATGCGACTCACCCGGCCGGTGCGCTCCGGCGGCGAATACGTGATCGAGTTGCCGCTGCCCATCCTTGACCGCGTCACGGTCTACCAGCGCACGGCCACCGGATGGACCGAAGAGTCCGCCGGGGACCGCGTGCCGATGTCGCAGTGGCCGATCGCGGGACGCTACCCGACCTTCCCCTTGCACGAAGGCACGCAGCAGGTCTTCGTGCAGGTGCGCCACGCGACACCGATCGTGGTGCCGTTGCAGGTCACCAGCGTGCAGGCGCATTCGCAGCGCACGCAACTCGAATACCTGAGCCTGGGCACCTGCCTGGGCATCCTTGCCCTGCTCGTGGCCGGCTCGTTCATGCGCGCGTGGGTGCTGCGGGATCGCAACTACATGCTGTTCTCGGCGTACAGCTTGATGAGCATGCTCGCGCTCGTTGCAATCACCGGCATCGCGGCGCACCTGCTCTGGGGCGATGCGGGCGCATGGGTCGACGCCGCGCCCGGCTGCCTCGCGCTGCTCGGCGGGGCGATCGCGTGCTACCTGACGTCGCAGCTCGCCGCAAAGGCGCCGTCCACGCATTTCGTCGCGCGTGCGCTGAGCGTGCTGGGGTGGACCGGCCCGCCGCTCGCGCTCGCGTACTTTCTCGCGGAGCGGCGGATGGGCCTCGCGCTCGTCGGTCTGTACCTGCTCAGCGCATCGATCTTCGGCATCACGGCGGCCGTCCTCACGTGGCAGCGCGGCGATGCCGTGGGGCGCTGGATGCTTTTCGGCTCCACGCCGCTGGCCGCCGCAGTGCTGGTGACACTCGCGCGCAGCCTGAGCTGGGTGCCGAGTTCGTGGCTCACCGACTATGCGCTGGTGATGGCCTTGATGCTCGACCAGCCGTTGTTGCTCGGCGCGATCCGCCGCCGCACCGAGCAGCGGCGCACGGCGGTATTGCGCCAGCTCGCATCGCAGGACCAGGACCCCCTCACGGGCTTGCCGCGCGGCAAGCATTTCTATGCGCGCGTGACGCAGGCGGTCAAGCGCTGGGAGCGCCACCGCGAGCCCGCGGCGATCCTGATGATCGAGGTGGCCAATTTGGCGGCGATCTCGAATGCCTACGGCAGCGATGCGGCCGAAGAATCGCTGCTGCGCGCCGTGATCAAGCTGCGTGCGATCGCTCGCGACGTCGATAGCGCCGGGCGGCTCGCACCCGCGCGTTTCGGCCTGGTGTTCGAGGGCGCGAACACGCAGGACACGGTCACGCTGTTCGGAACGAGATTGATTGCCGCCGGCCTGATGCGCGACGGCACCGAGCCCGAGTTGGCGTTCCACATCGTCGTGGCCCTGCTGTCGGAGTACGCGGCGCCGACTGACGAGATGTTGCGCGAGATGGGCGCGATGCTGTCGGGGATGTCACCGCGCACGAAGCGCCCAATGCGCTTCCTCACGCATGCAGACGTGCCGGTGGGCCAAGTGGCTTCGGATCCGCCGCAGGAAAGCGCGTCAATACCGCTGGAGCCGGTCCGGGCAACGAACTGAGCGGCAGCGGCGACGACGGGCTCGACGGGCTCGACAGCTCGCCGGAATCTGTCAGCGCGTGTGAGGTGCGGCGAAGCTGCGCGGACGCCAGCGCCCGCATCGGGTCGCAGGTGACCGCGCCAATCAGGTACAGCGCGCCGACGTCGCAGTGCAGTTGTGATTCGCTTGCGCCCGTGGCGTCCTGCAGTTCGCGGAAGGTGCGCGGCCGCAAGGCGAGTTCGCGCACGATCGCGAGATGCCGCGGCTGCAGGTCGCGCGGTGTCACGGTGGGCACGCGGCGCAAGTGGATCGGCAGCCGCAGGTAACGCGAAGGCAGCATCTGCACCTTGGTCGCACGCGTGGCGAACCGCCACAGCACGTCTTCGGTGGGGGCGCGATGGAAGATCGACGGCACGAAGCCGGCGCTCGCGGGGCGCAGGTGCCAGTCGGCGCGGCGGATCGCGGCCGGTGTCGCATCGGTCGCCACGCCCGTGGCGCCGCCGAAGTCCATCACTGCGAGCAAGCGGGCCTTGTCCTGCACGTGAATCACGGTGGAGCGCGCGAACTTCGCGCCGTTCGCGATCAAATGTCCCATGAGCGCCTGCTGCACGATCATGGGCGACAGCCACGGGCCCAGGCCCGAGAGCATCGCGTCGAGGGACGAGCGGATGTGGGGATCGAAGGTGAAGCGGGCGTCGATTCCGTCGTGAACCGGCTGCGTGAAGACGACCGGAATCGACGTGTCGCCGGGACGGAAACTCATCGGCGCATCGCCACTGACCTCGATCGTGTCGTCGGGCGCGGGCTGGACGGCGCGTCCATTCACGACCCAGAGGTCCCCGCCCGCCGGCGGGCCGACGACCCAGCGGGCCCCGAGGGCCGTGCACGACGAAAAGAGTTCAGCGAGGTCCGGTTCCTCGAAGGGATCGAAGCCGATCAGCGCGGCCACGAGCACCGGCGGCGAGGGGGAAGCGACAGTCAGTCGCTTCGAGGACCAAAGCAGCGTCATCGCAGCGATTGGCGCACAGGAACCGCTGAGCCAGCGTCATCACGCGCGCTGCGGGCGTGTCGGCCGGGAACCTACAACGAAGGACTGTCGCCGCTCGAGCCGGCCGTGGACAAGCGCTCTGCGGTGACGACCGACGAGAGCGTGATCAGCGCGATGGTGAGGCGCTCGTTGGCTTCGCCGCGCAGCACCGCGATCTGCCTCAAAAGGTCCTCGGCCGGCGGGCCCACCAGCCGCTTCTCGTAAAGCTCCCACTCAGCGAGCAGGCGCGATTCGGCCGAGCGGGCTTCGCCGTCCGCCCGCTTCCACATTTCCAGCGCCTGCTTCGAACTCGTCATGCAGCGCGAATGTTAATTCAATGTGTGCTCATCCTTGCGGCCGCGCGTTGTGTCGAAGGCACAAGGCCGGGCGCCGTGAGGTCGCCGATCGTCTTCGGGCGCGCACCGAACATCGACAGATCTTCCTGCGCACGCACGTCGGCGCCGCTGCGGCGTTCGCGCACGGCGCGCGAGCGGCCCGGATCGCACGTGATCGCGCCGATCAGGTAGAGCGCGCCCAGGTCGCGGGCGAGCGCTTGCGGGCTTGCGCCGGTGAACTCGCCGAGTTCCGCCAACGTGCGCGGCCCATACGCGATTTCGCGGACGATGCGCAACTGGCGGTCGGCCAACTCGCGCGGCGCGATCGCCGGGGTGCGGCGCAGGTAGATCGGCAGGCGTGTATAGCGCTGCGGCAGCAGGTCCACCGCATCGCAGCGCATCGCGAACTGCCACAGGACGTGTTCCGTGGTCGTGATGCGGAAGCCCGGCGGGACCAGCACCTTGCCGCGTTCGCGCAGCGCCCAGTGCGCGCGTCGCAGGTCGGCCGGGGTGACGTCGGCACCGACCGCGGTATCGCCTTCGAAATCGAGCACCGCGAGCACGCGGCCATGGTGCTGCACCTCGATCACGTTCGACCGCGTGAAGCTCGCACCGTTGGCCACCAGCTGCGCGACCAATGCCTGCTGCACGAGTTTCGGCATCAGCCAGCGCGCCAGTTGCGTGAGCAGCACGTTCAGGGAATGGATCGACTCCGGGTCGAAGCGGTGCCCGGTCGAGATCGATTCATGCAAGGGTTCCGCGAATGCGACCGGGTGCGGCATCTCCGCGGGGCGGAACCGGACGCTGCCGGAGTGAATCAGTCCGCGGCCCGCGCTGTGTGCGCTCGCGCCGTCGACGATCCACAGGTCCGCGGCCCCTTCGCGCACGACACGCCAGCGCGCACCGAGGGCGGAGCAGTCATCCAGCAACAGGGCAAGGCGGCGTTCGGCCTTGGCCTCGAACCCCACCAGGGCAACGAGAAGGACGCACGTGTGGCTCATGCAGGCATTGACGCATGCCTCCTGCTGGGCCATGCGTAGGAGCGCGCTGGCTCAGCGCGTCGGACTTTGGTTGGCAGGCGAAAGGCTTAGGCGGCGAACACCGAAGTCCAGCGGCGGCGCGGTTGGTGCGCGTCCTGGCGCATGCGGCTCATCGCGGCATCGAGCAGGCGGTTCGCGCAGGCGCGCAATGCACTCGCGCGGTCACGGATCCGCGCCGGAACGTCGGGGCTCGCGGCAAGCGCCGACATCATCTCGCCTTCAGCCTCGCGAGCGGCTTGGTCGGCAACCATCCAGGCGCCGTACAACTCTTCGAACGTGGCCATTTGTGCTCTCCCAGCGACGACCTGCGTTCACTGTCGGATGAGCGCGTCACAAGGTGTGTCGTCTTATGGCTGAGGTTCGCGTCAGGGTAATTCCTAGGCGTAACGAGCCCTTGTCCTACAGGGAAACGGTTGAGCTGGCGGAAGACTGGCCCGGTGCCGCTCCAGGGGCGGCGCGTTCTCCGAGCCATCGCGCGCTCCAAGCGCGACAGCTATTCGGCCTCCGTGAACCGGGGGCCTTTTTCTTTGCCGAGACCGGGGTGCGAGCCGGAGTGCGTGAAGTCGCCGGGCCGGGTCCCCGCCGACGACGCGAGCGCGGACATGGCGCGCGACAGCCGGTCGTTGGCCACTGCCCTGCGGCGCGAGACTTCCAGGATCAGCGCGTGCGATGGGGCGTGGTCCTTGCGCGAGAAATAGTGTTCCCAGGCCAGGGCGAGGTCCTGCTCCGCGACGCGTGCCGCGGCATCGGCTTCTTTCCACTCTTCGTACGCTTTGCGGGACGGCTCAGTCACGGGGCGAAGTGTTAATCCGATGAACATCATGGCCGTGTAGGACGCGATGCCGTTGCTGTGAAATCTCGGCGGGCCGAGGCGTTGATTGCGTCCCTGCTACTCGGGAATGAACAAGGACACGGTGAGGCCGCCGCCTTCGCGGTTGTTCAACGCGATGCGGCCGCCGTGCGCCTCGGCAATCTCGCGCGCGAGGGCCAGGCCGAGCCCGGTGCCGCTGCGTTTCGTCGAATAAAAAGGGACCAATGCATTCGACATCACGGCCTCGCTCATGCCGGTGCCGCGATCGGCCACCTCGACCAGCACCTGGTCCCCGGGAGCGCGCCGCACTGCCAGGCACACTTCCTCGCTGACCGACCCGGACTCGTGCGCGTTCTTCAGCAGGTTGAGGATCGCCTGCTCCATCTGCGACGCGTCGAAGTGACCCGATGCCGGGGGCAGGTCGGCGGCGATTCGAAACGGCACTTGCAACTGCA
>DATLBJ010000049.1:0-8309 GCA_035526975.1 Ramlibacter sp. | reverse complement strand
GCAGCGCTCCCCTACCGGACAGCATGGCGTACGTCATGACGGATCGCACCGGCCGCTGGCTCTTCGCGGCCTCGTACCCCGGGCACAAAATCACCGTGAGCCCGATCGCAATGGATGGCGTTGCGGGCGCTCCTGTGCAGGAGATTGCCACTGGCAAGAATGCGCATGCCGCGGTGATCGATGCCGCCAACCGGAACCTGCTTGTGACCAACCTCGGCAGTGACCAGGTCCTGCAATACAGTTTCGATGCGGTCACCGGCAAGCTCACGCCCAACGAGCCTTCCGCAGTGACGACCCGGCCCGGCGCCGGGCCGCGGCACTTGGTCTTCCATCCGAACGGCCGCTATGTCTACCTGCTGCATGAACTCGATGCAACGCTGGACGTCTGCGCGTATGACGCCGACCGCGGCACGCTCAGGTTGCTGAAGACCCGGTCGACGATGCCTGAGGGCTCGGAGGTGAAACCATGGGCCGCGGACGTGCATCTCACGCCCGACGGCCGCTTCCTGTACACGAGCGAGCGCAATACGCACACGCTCGGAATCTGGAAGGCCGATGCCGCCACAGGTGAAGTCACGTTGGTCGGCCACCAGCAAACGGAACGCCAGCCGCGCGGCTTCCAGATCGACTCCACCGGCAAGTGGCTCCTTGCCGTGGGCCAGGCGTCGAACCAATTGACCGCGTACAAGATCGATTCCAGCACCGGCTTGCTCAGCATCGAGGGCACCTTGCCCATGGGCAAGAACCCGAACTGGGTCGAGATCGTCGACTTGCAGTGATCGCGATCAGGCCGGCTTGAAGTTCAGCGCGAGCCCGTTCATGCAATAGCGCAGGCCCGTCGGCTTCGGGCCGTCTTCGAACACGTGGCCCAGGTGTCCGCCGCAGCGGTGGCACAGCACTTCGGTACGGCGCATGCCGAATGTGACGTCGCTTTCTTCGTCCACCGCGCCTTTTGCGATCGGCTCGTAGAAGCTCGGCCAGCCGGTGCCGCTTTCAAACTTGGTCTTCGACGAGAACAGGGGCAATGCGCAACCGGCGCACGAGAAGATGCCGGCGCGCTTTTCCTTGTTGAGCGGGCTCGTGAAAGGCCGCTCCGTCCCCGCGCGGCGCAGCACGTCGAACTGCTGCGGCGTGAGCAGCTTCTGCCATTCCGCTTCGGTGTGCGTGACTTCGTAGTTGCGGGCGGCGGCTTGCCGCGCGACGAGGGCGGCGCCAAGGGCCAGGAGGGCATTGCGTCGGTTCATCATGCTTGGTTCGTCGCGGGAAGGGATGGTTCCTTACTGCGCCACAATGTCGGCGATGCTCGACCTGCTCGTCAAGAATTGTGCGTTCCCTGATGGCCGCACGAACATGTCCGTCGCGGTTCAGGGCAGCAAGATCACCGAAGTCGCACCCGGCCTCGACGCGCCTGCACAGGAAGTCGTCGATGCGAAGGGCTGGCTGCTCTCGCCGCCCTTGTGCGACCCGCATTTCCACATGGACACGACGCTCACCTACGGCCAGCCGCGGGTGAACGAGAGCGGCACGCTGCTCGAAGGCATCGCGGTGTGGGGCGAGCTCAAGCCGTCGATCACTCAGGACGCGGTGGTCGAACGCGCGATGGCGTACTGCGAAATGGCCGTCGGCAAGGGCCTTCTCTCGATCCGCAGCCATGTCGACACGAGCGACCCGCGCCTGCTTGCGGTCGAGGCGCTGCTCGAAGTGCAAAAGCGGGTGGCGCCCTACATCGACCTGCAGCTCGTCGGGTTCCCGCAAGACGGAGTGCTGCGTGCACCCGGGGGCATCGACAACCTCAAGCGTGCGCTCGCGCTGGGCGTCGACATCGTCGGCGGCATCCCGCACTTCGAGCGCACGATGGCGCAGGGCGCGGAGAGCGTCAAGTTGCTGTGCGAGCTTGCGGCGAGTCAAGGCAAGCTCGTCGACATGCATTGCGACGAGTCGGACGATCCGCTGTCACGCCACATCGAGACGCTCGCATGCGAAACGCATCGGCTCGGGCTGCAAGGCCGCGTGACGGGCAGCCATTGCACATCCATGCACAGCATGGACAACTACTACGTGAGCAAGTTGATCCCGCTCATCGCGGAAAGCGGCGTGTCGGTCATCGCGAACCCGCTGGTGAACATCCACCTGCAAGGGCGCCACGACACTTACCCGAAGCGCCGCGGCATGACGCGCGTCCCGGAACTCATGGCCGCCGGCGTGACGGTTGCCTTCGGCCACGACGACTGCATGGACCCGTGGTATCCCCTCGGCACCGCGGACATGCTCGAAGTCGCGCACATGGGCCTGCACGTGGCGCAGATGACGAGCCAATCCGGCATCCGAGCGGCGTTCGCCGCGGTCACGACGAACGCCGCGAAGATCATGCACCTCGAAGGCTACGGGCTCGAAGCCGGTTGCGACGCGAGCTTCGTTTTGCTTCAGGCAAGCGATGTCGTCGATGCGATCCGTCGCCGTGCGAACCGGCTGAAAGTCTTCAAGCGCGGCAAGCTCGTGGCGGAGACGCCGGCCGTCACACCGGTCCTGCATTTGTAGGACGCTCCACCGCCTTGTCATTGCGGGCTTGACCCGCAATCCAGTGACTTTTCAATGCCTGGGTCAGCGCGAATCAAGCCCGTCGCGTTCTGGTCCGATGAACTGCTTCGTCTACATCATGGCCAGCGAGCGGAACGGCACGCTGTATCTCGGTGTGACGAGCGACCTGGCCAAGCGCGTCTGGCAGCACAAGAACCATGAACTCCCCGGCTTCACGAAAAGGTACTCCGTGAGCCGTCTCGTCTGGTTTGAGGGAACGCCCAGCATCGAGGCCGCGATCGCGCGCGAAAAGCAACTGAAGAACTGGAAGCGCGAGTGGAAGATCGCCCTCGTTGAGAAGGTGAACCCCTATTGGCGGGATTTGTATGACGACGTACTCGGGGGAGGAGAAAAGTCACTGGATTGCGGGTCAAGCCCGCAATGACAAAGCGGGCGAAGCTACCACCCCGGCGAAGGCCGGGGCCGCAATGACAAAGCGGGCGAAGCTACCACCCCGGCGAAGGCCGGGGCCGCAATGACAATTTGTTGTCATGCCGGGCTTGACCCGGCATCCAGTGGCTTCAACGTCACTCCCCCGTGATCTTCTTGTCCCGCACGATCTTGCCCCACTGGTCCGATTCCTTGCGCATGAACTCCGCGAATTCGGTGCGCGTCGTGGGCATCGGTGTCACGCCGTGCTTGACCAGTTGCGCCTTCACTTCGGGATCGTTCAGCACCTTGACGATCTCCGTGTTGTAGCGGTCGAGGATCGCCGCCGGCGTCTTCGACGACGCGACGAACGCATACCAGTTGAGCGCCTCGAAGCCGGGATAGCCCGACTCGGCCACCGTCGGCACGTTCGGCAGTTCCTTCATGCGCTGCAGTCCCGTCACGGCAATCGCGGTGATCTTTCCGGCTTCGATTTGCGGCAACGCCGTCGGCGGTGCAGCGAAATACGAGGTGAATCGCCCCGCGATCAGGTCCGGCATCGCGGCGGAGCCCCCGCGATAAGGCACGTGCGTCATCTCGACCCCCGCCCGGCTGGCAAACAGTTCGCCGGTGAGGTGCGAAGCCGAACCCGGCCCCGTCGAAGCGAACGTCACGGCGCCCGCCGACTTTTTCGCAGCCGCGACGTAGTCCGCAAGCGTCTTGATGCCCGACTGGTTGTTGACGACCAGGATGCTCGCGAACTGCACGCCGCCGGAGATCGGCGCGAGATCCTTGAACGGGTCGTAGCCCGTCTTCATCATGTGCGGCGCGATGGTGAGGGGGCCGATCGAGCCGAACAGGATCACGCTGCCGTCGGTCGGCCCTTGCGCGGTGATCTGGTGCGCGATGTTGCCGCCGGCGCCGGGCTTGTTCTCCACGATGACCGTTTGCCCGATGTTCTCCGACAGCTTCTTCGCGATGAGCCGCGCGGACGAATCCGCGGCGCCCCCGGGCGAAAAACCCACGTACATCGTCACTGCCTTCTTCGGCGGAAATTCCTGCGCGTGCACACCGGCGGCAAGCCACAGCGCCGCAAGCGCAAGCATCAATGCCCGTTTGACCATCACGTACTCCTTGGTGGTTGATTCATTCGCGGTAACCGGGGTCGATCCGGTCCAGCTTGCGCAGCAACGCCGGCCATTCCATCAGGCCGTAAGGGCGGCGCGTGCCGGGCTGGTAGTTGTTCCACGTGTCTTCCAGCACCTTCCGGGGCACTTCGCGCAGCGGGGTGTTGCACGCCATCGCCGCCAGCTGCGCACGGCATGCCAGCTCGAGGCGATGCGTCCAGTTGAAGGCTTCGCCGACGGTCTTGCCGACGATCAACGCGCCGTGATTGCGCAGGATCAGCGCCTCGCTGTCGCCCAGGTCGCGCAACAGCGACTCCTTCTCGCGATCGTCGAGCACCACGCCTTCATAGTCGTGGTACCCGACCTTCAGGAAGCGCATCGCCGTCTGCGTGATCGGCAGCAGGCCGCATTCCAGCGCCGACACGGCCATCGTCGGCCAGGTATGGATGTGGATCACGCATGCGAGCTCGGGCCGCGCCGCATGCACCGCGCTGTGGATCACATACCCCGCGCGGTTGATGCCGTAGTCGAGCGCGCCGAAATCCGGCTTCGCGAGGATCCTGCCATCGACGTCCACCTTGATCAGCGAAGAGGCCGTGATCTCCTCGTACATCATCCCGTACGCGTTGATCAGGAAAGCGCCCTCTTCGCCCGGAACGCGCGACGAGATGTGGTTGGCCATCATGTCCGACAGCCCATACAGGTCCACGAGGCGATAGCACGCAGCCAGGTCCACGCGTGCCTGCCATTCGGCTGCGGAGCAGTTGCCCTTCATCTGCCGCAGCTTACCGCGTCAGTACTCCAGCTTCGGGTACCAGTCCGTGCCGCGGCCTTCCGGCGTGAGGTCGAGCCATGTCCAGAGGATCGCCGGGTCGATTGCGCCACGCGGGTCCTGGCCGGGGTCGGCCATGTCCGCGCCGATCTCGCCGCCCCAGAAGTGCCGCACCTTGCCATCGCGCTTGACCCACACGTCTTCGGCGGCCCATTCGCCGCCGTCGTCCTGCAGTGCATGAACGTCGCGCGCGAAATCGTCGCCCACCTGGTAGAACTTGAGGTTGCGCCAGCCCCGCTCGCGCGCGAACGCCAGTTGCCGGCTCACCGGCGAGCGCCCCAGGATTGCCAGCGACACCCGCTGCATCAGGTCGCGCGCCGGGATCTCCAGGCCGCCCACCAGCGACGTGCACATCGGGCAAGGCCGCGCGCGCTGCGGCCCGTACATCCAGAAGTACGTGATCAGCGTGTCGTGCTTGCCGAACAGGTCGGCCAGGCCGACGGTCTTGCCGTCCTCATCCTTGAATTCGTAAGGGGGCGGCTCGCCGCCCAGCGGCAGTTCGCGCCGCATCTGGGCCACGCGCTCGTTGTGGCGGCGCAGCTCGATCTCCTCCTCGAGCAGCCGGACACGGGCGCGCCGGTACTCGGCACTGTCGTTCGGATAGGGCTTCCCCAGTGCGGAAGCAGCAAGCTCGGCGGCAGGTTTCAGTGCGGGCATGGGCTCTCCTTGGTGTTTGTCCCAACGCTACGACGAATGACGTACCGGGGAATCGACAACGGGTTTCCACCCTTGGCTAGCGTAACGCGCCCGCGACATAAAACAGTCCATGTCGGCCGCACTGCTCGAGGTCAATGATGTCACGGTCCGCTTCGGCGGCATCACTGCGCTGGACCACGTCTCGTTTTCCGTCCAGCCCGGCACGATCGCGGGCCTGATCGGCCCCAATGGCGCGGGCAAGACGACGCTCTTCAATTGCCTGTCGCGGCTCTATACCTTCAGCGAGGGGAAAATCCTTTTCGAAGGCAAGCCGCTCACCGATTTCGCAGCGCACAAGATCGCGGTGCTCGGCATCGGCCGCACTTTCCAGAACCTCGCGCTCTTCCGCACGATGACCGTGCTGGACAACGTGATGATCGGCGGCCATTGCCAGACGCAAAGCGGCTTTTTCTCCAACGCCTTCCGACTGCCCTGGGTCAAGCGCGAAGAAACCAGCCTGAGGGACCGCGCGGCCGAAGCGATCGACCTGCTGGGCCTGCGAGACGTTGCGCATCGCCCCGTGGCCGACCTGCCCTTCGGCTCCCAAAAGCGCGTGGAACTCGCGCGCGCCCTGCTCTCCAAGCCCAAGCTGCTGCTGCTCGATGAACCGGCGGGCGGCCTCAATCACGAGGAAGTGGATTCGCTGCGGCAGCTCCTGCGCCACATCCAGCAGGAGCTCAAGCTCACCATCCTGCTCGTCGAACACCACATGAACCTCGTCATGCGCGTGTCCGACCAGGTCGTCGCCCTCGACTTCGGCCGCAAGATCGCCGACGGCACGCCTGCCGATGTGCAGGCCAACCCCGATGTGATCAAGGCCTACCTCGGGGAAGAACAATGACGGCGCCGATCCTGCAGGTGCGCAAGCTCCACGCCCAGTACGGCCCCACGCGTGTGCTGCACGGCATGGACTTCGATGTGGCGCAAGGCGGCATCACAACCGTGCTCGGTGCCAACGGCGCCGGCAAGACGACGACACTGCGCGCCGTGTGCGGCATGGTGAAGACCCAAGGCGAGATCACGCTGGCCGGTGAGCGCATCGACGGCAAGCCCACCGAAGACATCGTGCGGCGCGGCGTGGCGCATGTGCCCGATGGCCGCGGCACCTTTTTGAACCTCAGCACCGAAGAGAACCTGCGCATGGGCGCGTACACGCGCAAGGACAAGGCGCAGGTCGAGGCCGACTTCGAGCGCATGTACGGCTACTTTCCGCGCCTGCGCGAGCGGCGCAAGCAGCAGGCCGGCACGCTCTCGGGCGGTGAGCAGCAGATGCTCGCCGTCTCGCGTGCGCTCATGCTGCGCCCGAAGCTGTTGCTGCTCGACGAGCCGTCGTTCGGCCTGGCGCCCCTCATCGTGCGCGAGCTGTTCGACATCCTCGGCGAGATCAACAAGGCCGAGGGCACCAGCATCCTTCTCGTCGAACAGAACGCTTCGCTCGCACTGCGCCTGGCCGACCACGCCTACCTGCTCGAAACCGGCAACGTCGTGATGTCAGGCCCGGCCGAACAGATCCGCAACGACGAGTCGGTGCGCCGCTCCTACCTCGGGTACTAAGAACAAGAATGGACCTGCTGCTGCACCAGATCGTCTCGGGCCTGGCCACGGGCGGAATCTATGCGAGCGTGGCGCTGGCCCTGGTGATGATCTACCAGGCCACGCACCTCGTGAACTTCGCGCAAGGCGAGATCGCGATGTTCGCCACCTACATCTGCTGGTCGCTCATCCAGACCGGCATGCCGTACTGGGTGGCGTTCTTCCTCACCGTGATCATTGCTTTCATCGGCGGCGTGCTGATCCAGCGCGTGATCATGCGGCCGGTGGAGAACGCGCCTGTGCTCTCCGTGGTGATCGTCTTCATCGGCCTGCTGGTGATCTTCAACAGCGTCGCGGGCTGGATCTATTCGTACACCATCAAGCCGTTCCCCAGCCCCTTCCCCGACAAGGCGCTGTTCGACAACACGTACATCGGCCCGCACGAACTGGGCTCGATGATGGTCACGCTGGTCGTGCTCGGCCTCGTGTTTGCTTTCTTCCGCTTCACGCCGCTGGGCCTGGCAATGCGCGCCGCAGCGCAGAACCCGGTGTCCAGCCGCCTGGTCGGCGTGCGCGTGAGCTGGATGCTTGCGCTCGGCTGGGGCTTGGCCGCGGCGATCGGGTCTATCGCCGGCATGATGGTCGCCCCCATCGTGTACCTCGAGCCGAACATGATGGGCGGCATCCTGCTCTACGCCTTTGCCGGGGCGCTGCTCGGCGGCATCGACAACCCCTGGGGTGCGGTAATCGGCGGCTTCATGGTCGGTGTGATCGAGAACGTGGTGGGCGTCTATCTCGGCACGGAACTGAAACTCACCGTGGCGTTGGTGATCATCGTGACGACGCTGGTCGTCAAACCTTCGGGCCTGTTCGGCCGCACTCACGTGGCGCGGGTGTGAGCATGACGAAACGTGCACTCACGCCCGCGCAGATCTACGGCCTTCTGGCGCTCTTTGCGATTGCGTGCATCCTGCCCTTCGTGCTGGGCAACTACACGGTCTTCCAGTTGACGATGGCGATGACGTATGCAATCGCGCTGATCGGCCTGAACATCCTCACCGGCTACAACGGGCAGATCTCTCTGGGGCACGGGGCATTCTTTGCAATCGGCGCCTACACCGCGGCCATCCTGATGGATTCGGCCAACTGGCCGTACTGGGCGACGATCCCCGTTG
>DATLBJ010000048.1:0-44426 GCA_035526975.1 Ramlibacter sp. | reverse complement strand
GTCTCGGCGCTGACGGGGCAGGGCGTGGACGACCTGCTCGAGCAGGTGCTGCTGCAGGCCGAAGTGCTGGAACTGAAAGCGCCCATCTAAGCGATGGCCAAGGGCCTCGTGGTCGAAGCGCAGCTGGACAAGGGCCGCGGCCCGGTCGCAACCGTGCTGGTGCAATCCGGGACGCTCAAGATCGGTGACGTGGTGCTGGCCGGCCAGACGTACGGCCGCGTGCGCGCGATGCTCGACGAAGACGGCAAGGCGATCAAGGACGCAGGTCCGTCGATGCCGGTCGAAATCCAGGGCCTGACCGAAGTGCCGCAGGCCGGCGACGAGTTCATGGTGCTCGGCGACGAACGCCGCGCGCGAGAGATCGCAACCTACCGCGCAGGCAAGTTCCGCAACACAAAGCTTGCGAAGCAGCAGGCGGCGAAACTCGAAAACATGTTCACCGACATGACCGCCGGCGAAGTGAAGATGGTCCCGATCATCGTCAAGTCCGACGTGCAGGGCTCGCAGGAAGCGCTGTCCCAGTCGCTCATGAAGCTGTCGACCGAAGAGGTCAAGGTGCAGCTCGTGTACGCGGCGGTGGGCGCGATCTCCGAATCCGACATCAACCTCGCGATCGCCTCGAAGGCCGTCGTGATCGGCTTCAACGTGCGCGCCGACGCCGGTGCGCGCAAGCTGGCCGAGAACAATGGCATCGACATCCGTTACTACAACATCATCTACGACGCCGTCGATGAGTTGAAAGCTGCGATGTCGGGCATGCTGGCGCCGGAGAAGAAGGAAGAAGTCATCGGCTCCGCCGAGATCCGCACGGTCTTCGTCGCATCGAAGATCGGTACGGTCGCGGGCTGCATGGTCACTTCCGGGATGGTCACCCGCAGCGCGCACTTCCGCCTGCTGCGCGACAACGTCGTGATCTACACGGGCGAACTCGAATCGCTCAAGCGCGTGAAGGACGACGTGCGCGAAGTCAAGGAAGGCTTCGAGTGCGGTATCAAGCTCAAGGGCTACAACGACATCAAGGAAGGCGACCAGCTCGAATTCTTCGAAGTCAAGGAAGTGGCCCGCACGCTGTAGACCATGAAGAAGCAGACCAAGCCGAATCGAGCCTTCCAGGTCGCGGACCAGATCCAGCGCGACCTGGCGGAGCTCATTCGCGAGGTCAAGGACCCGCGGATCGGCATGGTCACGATCAGCACCGTCGAGGTCACTCCCGACTACGCGCACGCGAAGGTCTTCTTCAGCGTGCTCGTGGGCGACCCGCACGAGTGCGAAGAGGCGTTGAACCATGCGGCGGGCTTCCTGCGCAACGGGCTTTTCAAGCGCCTGCACATCCACACGGTCCCGACGCTGCATTTCGTCTTCGACCGCACCACCGAGCGCGCCGCCGACATGAACGCGCTCATCGCGCGCGCCGTCGCTTCCCGTTCCAAGATCGAAGAGTAGTCATGACCGCGCCACGCACCAGGGTGCAACGGCGCCCTGTGCATGGGGTGTTGTTGCTGGACAAGCCGCTGGGCCTTTCGAGCAACCAGGCGTTGCAGAAGGCCAAGTGGCTGTTGCGCGCCGAAAAGGCCGGGCACACGGGCACGCTCGACCCGCTGGCGACCGGCGTGCTTCCGCTTTGCTTCGGCGCGGCGACCAAGTTCGGCCAGTTGCAACTCGACGCGGACAAGACTTATGAAGCGATGCTGAAGCTCGGCGTCAAAACTGCCACGGGCGATGCGGAAGGCGACGTCCTGGAGACGCACGATGTTCCTGTGCTCGACGCAGCTCGTCTCGAAGAAGTCGCACGAAGCTTCCGTGGCGCGCTGCGCCAGATTCCGCCGATGCACAGTGCGCTGAAAAAGGACGGCAAGGCGCTTTACGAATACGCACGTGCCGGCGAAAAAGTCGAACGCGAGCCGCGCGACATCGTGGTTCACTCCCTGTCGCTCCAGCAGGTTGATACGTCAACGCTGAAGATCGCTGCGACAGTGAGCAAGGGCACCTACATCCGCACGCTCGGCGAAGACATCGGCGAAGCGCTCGGCTGCGGCGGCCATCTCACTTCGCTGCGCCGCATGGCGTCCGGGAACATCGGCATCGACCAGTGCATCACCCTCGCCGCGCTGGAAGCGCTGGACGAAGCCGAACGCCTCGAACAATTGCGCCCGGCCGACTCGCTCGTGCGCGATCACACGCGCGTCACGCTGCCCGAAGACGATGCGGCGCGTTTTCTCTCGGGCCTGCGCCGCCGCGGCGAATGGCACGACGCCGAACGCGTCGCGGTGTTCTCGCCCGACGCATTCCTCGGTACGGCCCACGTGAAGGCCGGCGAACTCATCCCGGGGCGGCTGCTGAGCCCCATCGAAATCCAGCAGATCCTGCAGACCGAATCATGAACAAGCATCAAATCCGCAACATCGCCATCATCGCGCACGTCGACCACGGCAAAACGACGATGGTCGACCAGCTCCTGCGCCAGTCGGGCACTTTCGCCGACCACGAAAAGGTGGTCGACACCATCATGGACAACAACGCGATCGAACGCGAGCGCGGCATCACCATCCTCGCGAAGAACTGCGCGGTGTCGTGGAAGGGCACGCACATCAACATCGTCGACACGCCCGGCCACGCCGACTTCGGCGGTGAAGTCGAGCGCGCGCTGTCGATGGTCGACGGCGTGCTGCTGCTGATCGACGCCCAGGAAGGCCCGATGCCGCAGACCCGCTTCGTCACGAAGAAGGCGCTCGCCCTCGGCCTGCGCCCGATCGTCGTGGTGAACAAGGTCGACAAGCCGGGCGCGAACCCGGACAAGGTGATCAATGCCGCCTTCGACCTGTTCGACAAGCTCGGTGCGCACGAAGACCAGCTGGACTTCCCGGTGGTTTACGCCTCAGGCATCAACGGCTGGTCGTCGCTCGAAGAGGGCGCGCCCAACGAGCAGTGGGGTCCGGACATGTCGGCGCTGTTCGACACGATCCTGAAGCACGTGCCCGAGCACGAAGGTGACCCCGAGGCGCCGCTGCAGCTCCAGATTTCCGCGCTCGACTACTCGACTTTCGTCGGTCGCATCGGCGTGGGCCGCGTCAACCAGGGCACGATCCGCCCGATGATGGACATCCTGGTCATGGAAGGCCCGGATGGCAAGCAGGTGAAGGGCCGTGTCAACCAGGTCCTCACGTTCGAAGGCCTGACCCGGGTGCAGGTGAAGGAAGCCGGTCCCGGCGACATCGTGCTGGTCAACGGCATCGAGGAGGTCGGCATCGGCGTGACGGTGACCGATCCGCTGAACCCGCAGCCCCTGCCGATGCTGAAGGTGGACGAGCCGACGCTCACGATGAACTTCTGCGTGAACACGTCGCCGCTCGCGGGCAAGGAAGGCAAGTACGTCACCAGCCGCCAGATCTGGGACCGCCTGCAGAAAGAGCTGCAATCGAACGTCGCGCTGCGCGTGACGGACACGGATGAAGAAGGCGTGTTCGAAGTGATGGGCCGGGGCGAGCTGCACCTGACGATCCTCGTCGAGAACATGCGCCGTGAAGGCTACGAACTCGCGGTGTCCAAGCCGCGCGTCGTGTTCAAGGACATCGACGGTGTGCGTTGCGAGCCGATCGAAATGGTGACGGTCGACATCGAAGACCAGCACCAGGGCGGCGTGATGCAGGCCCTGGGGGAGCGCAAGGGCGAGCTGCTGAACATGGAGCCGGACGGCCGCGGCCGCGTGCGCCTCGAAGACCGCATCCCCGCGCGCGGCCTGATCGGCTTCTCGAACGAATTCCTGAACCTCACGCGCGGCTCTGGCCTCATCTCGAACATCTTCGACGGCTGGGAGGCCTACAAGGGCGAGATCGCCGGCCGCAAGAACGGCGTTCTGATCTCGATGGACGACGGCGAGATCTTCACGTACGCGCTCGGCAAGCTCGACGACCGCGGCCGCATGTTCGTGAAGCCGAACGACCCGGTGTACGAAGGCATGATCGTCGGCATCCACAACCGCGACAACGACCTCGTCGTGAATGCGACGCGCACCAAGCAGCTCACCAACTTCCGCGTGAGCGGCAAGGAAGACGCGATCAAGGTGACGCCGCCGATCGTGCTGACGCTGGAATACGCCGTCGAATTCATCGAAGACGACGAGCTCGCCGAGATCACGCCCAAGTCCATCCGCCTGCGCAAGCGCTTCCTGAAGGAGCATGAACGCAAGCGTGCGTCCCGCGAGATGGCAGTCGCATGAAGTTGAAGCACGGCCAGGCGGTCGTGCTGATGATCGCGGTCACCCTGATGTGGTCGATCGCGGGGGTCATCACGCGCCACCTCGAGCAGGCGCGAAGTTTCGAGGTGACGTTCTGGCGCAGCTTCTTCACGGTGGTATCGCTGCTGGTGATCCTGCCGTTCTTCCAGGGCCGCGAGGTCTTCGCGAAGATCGGGCGCGGCGGCTGGGCCCTGTGGCTGTCCGGCGTGTGCTGGAGCGTGATGTTCACCGCGTTCATGATGGCGTTGACGCTGACGAGCGTGGCCAATGTGCTCGTGACCATGGCGGTCGGTCCGTTCCTGACGGCGCTCATCGCGCGCATCTTCATCGGCCACCGCATTCCGGCTCGCACCGGCGTGGCAATCGTGCTGGCCGGCGCGGGCATCGGCTACATGTACGGCACCCAGGTCTCCGAGGGCAGCATCGCGGGCACGCTCGTGGCGCTTTTCGTGCCCGTTGCGGCAGGGGTGAATTGGACCGTCACCCAACGCTCGCACGCGCAGGGTCATGATGTGGATCTCGTTCCCGCGGTGCTCGTCGGTGCGGCGATCTCCTCCGTGGTGACCTTGCCGCTGGCCATGCCTTTCCAGGCATCAGGACACGACATCGCGTTGCTCGCGCTGCTCGGCCTGGTGCAGCTCGCCATCCCGTGCGCTTTGTCGGTAGTCTGCGCCCGCGTTCTGAAGGCGCCGGAAATTTCGCTGCTCGGCTTGCTCGAGGTGGTCTTCGGGATCATCCTCGCGTGGTGGGGCGCCGGCGAGGCCCCCACGCCGACGGTCCTGGCCGGCGGCGCGCTGGTGATCGGCGCATTGATGTTGAACGAACTCGCCGGATGGAGGCAGCGCGCATGAATGAAGTCCTCGTCGAAGTCAAGAACCGCGCAGGACTGATCACGCTGAATCGCCCGCGCACGATCAACGTGCTGTCGCTGCAGATGATCCGCACGCTGACCGCCGCGCTGCTCGCATGGCGGGAAGACGAGGCGATCGACTTTGTCGCCATCCGCGGGATGGGCAAGGATGGCCCGTTCGGGCATTTCTGCGCGGGCGGCGACATCCGCTACTTCCATGAAGCCGCACATGCGGGCGATGCGCGTCTCGAGGATTTCTTCAGCGAGGAATACACGCTGAACTGGCTGGTCAACAACTTCCCGAAGCCCTACGCCGTCTTCATGGACGGTGTCGTGATGGGCGGCGGGATGGGTATCTCGGGCCATGCGCGTCAAAGCGCGACGATGCGCATCGCGACCGAGCGCACGAAGATGGCGATGCCGGAAACGAACATCGGCCTGTTTCCGGACGTGGGAGGCGGCTACTTCCTCTCGCGCTGCCCCGGCCACATTGGCGAGTACCTCGCGCTCACGGGCCAGACCATCGGCGGCGCGGACGCGATGTACGCAGGTCTCGCCGATGCCGTCGTGCCTTCGAGCGGCCTCGCAGCGTTGTGGGATTCGATGTCAGGCGAGGGCAGTGTGAAGCCCGGCCCGGGCATGGTGCTCAAGGAGTCGATGCTTGCGAAACACGAGGACGAGATCGAGCGCTTCTTCGCGCTCGAGAACGTGATCGACATCGTGAAGGCCCTCGAGGCGGACGCGTCGGAGTTCGCGCAGCACGCGGCCATGCTCATGCGCAAGCGCTCTCCGTTGATGTCGCACGTGACACTCGAGCAGCTGCACCGCGCGCGCACGATGACGCTGGCCGACGACTTGCGCATGGAGCGCAACATGATGCGCCACTGCTTCCACCTGCGGCCGGGGGCTGCGAGCGAAACGGTCGAAGGCATCCGGGCGTTGGCGGTCGACAAGGACCACAGCCCGCGCTGGAACCCTGCGCGGATCGAAGACGTCACTCCGGAGATGGTGCGGGCTTTCTTCGAGCCACCGTGGCCCGCGTACGCGCACCCTTTGCGCGACCTGCCTTAACCGATCTGGTCGTACACGATCTTGGCGATGTTGTGCAGCGCGTTGCGCGGCAGCGGGCCCGACAACGCATAGCCGAAGCCCTGGTCGACCCAGTAGAAGCCCGGCACCGGCCCATCTTCCAGAAAGCGGAACGACGTTTCCTGCGAGCCCGCAGAACCGGCCTTCACCGCGCCGATGTAGAGCGTAAGCCGCTGGCCCGCGGCGTTCTGGTACATGAACTGGGCGCGCGCGCCGCCTTCACCCGGCAGCAAGCGCCCGCCGAGCAGCTCATACCCTTGCTGCGTCAACACGGGGACCTTGAGCGGCTTGCCCAGGCGCTTCGACAGCCACTGCACCAGGTGCTGCTGCTGCGCAGCGTCCACTTCGACGGGATGGCGCACTTCCGGTTGGTACACGACATAAGCCACCGACGCCTGCTTCGCGAACTGCTGCGCCGGCGAGGGCGCCATGTACCGGGCGGCGTACTCGATGCTGCCGAACCAGCCGAGCCCGAACGCGAGCACGACGGAGGCGGCAATGCCGGCCCAGCGCGTCCAGTTCATCGCGGAGTGGCGCAACTCCTGCGCGCGCTCGGCCGCAGCGAGAAGTGGTGCGGGTGTGGTTTCGAGCTCGGGCTGCGCGAAAGCGCGCCGCAGTGCATCGCGCTGTGCTGTCCACGCGCTGACGGTCGCTTCCTGGTGCGGGTCGGCAGCAAGCCGCCGGCGCAGTTCCGCGGCTTCACCGGCGGGCAGGCGGCCATCGACGAGCGCATGCAGATCGTCTTCGTCGATCCGTGCGGCGCCTTGTCGGGTGCTCATGGTTTTCTCCATCATTTCATCCGCCGCAACTGCGGCTGGCCGGGGATGGGGCGGCTGTTGGTATCCGCCCCTTCCATCAACTCGCGCAGGCGCGAGCGTGCACGCGACAGCCGCGACATCACGGTCCCGATCGGGATCCCGAGCACTTTCGCGGCTTCGCCATAACTCATGTCCTCGAGTGCCACCAGCAGCAGCACGGCGCGCTGGTCATCGGGCAGTCGCTGCAGGCAGCGCGCGAGGTCAAGCGCCGAATCCCTGTCGCCTTCGGCCGCCGGCAGCTCCGACTGGATGTCGTCGATCTGCATCGCGCCCGCGGTGGGCTGCACCGTGCGGCGCTGGTTCAAGTACAGGTTGTGCATCAGTGTGAACAGCCAGGCACGCAGGTCGCTGCCGGCCAGCCACAACTGCCACTTCGCGCATGCGCGCTCCAGGGTGTCCTGCACGAGGTCGTCGGCCGCCCACGCGTCGCCGGTCAGCGCGCGCGCGTAGCGGCGCAGCCCGGGAAGTTGTTCGATCACCAGCGTGCGTTCCATGAACCAGTGCGGAAGTTGCGTTGCGCGGGATTGGGCGCTTGGAGGCAGGGCAGTGTCAACGGGATGCGCCCACCCCTGACGCCTTTCGTTTGCGCGGCGTCGCGGCCGCGGGCAGGAGCGTTTCGAAATGCGCGGTCACGCGGACGAGGCGCTTTCGTGCTTCGCCTTCACCGTAGAGTTGGCAGGCCGCATTCATCAAGTCGGGCCGCAAGGCCCACAGCGAGTGCACGTCCGGTGCCTTGCGGATGCGAAGGGCGAGCGTCGCGTACTTGCGCTCGCCTTGCGGGGCCAGCATCCCGAGCATGGCTTCGCGTGCGTCCCCGATCGTCTCGACCGGGTCGGGGACGACGGCGGGGCCGGCCGTGAGCCAGTCCGAAATCGAAATACTGTGAAGACCTGAGCGGATCCAGAACATCGCGGACTCCCAACGGGTTGCTCTTATCCCGATGAACACCGTGGCCCAGCCGTTTATTCCGGGGCCCGCGAAAAAGAATTCAGCGGTGCCGGCTCTTCATGGCCCGCTCGACCTCGCGCTTGCCCTCGCGGTCACGGATGGTGTCGCGCTTGTCGTGCTCCGCCTTGCCGCGGGCCAGCGCCACTTCGCACTTCACCTTGCCGGCTTTCCAGTGCAGGTTCAGGGGCACCAGCGTGTAGCCACGCTGTTCCACCTTGCCCACGAGGCGGCGGATTTCGTCCTTGTGCATCAGGAGCTTGCGCGTGCGGTCCTTGTCCGTCGTGACGTGCGTGGATGCCGTGCTCAAGGGGTTGATCTGCAGCCCGATGATGAACAGCTCGCCGTCCCTGACGACCACATAGCCGTCGGTGAGCTGCACCTTGCCTTCGCGCAGCGCTTTTACCTCCCAGCCCTGCAGCACCAGGCCTGCCTCGTACCTCTCCTCGAAGAAGTAGTTGTAGAAGGCCTTGCGGTTCTCGGCGATTCGGGCGGGGCTTTCGTTCTTCGTGGACATGGGCTGACAGATGAGGGCGGGGCCCCGTCACTACAATGCGGCGGGCCATTCTCCATGAAAACCGTCCACAAATCCGTCCTCATCTGGTACAGCGCCGAGGAGATGTTCGGGCTGGTGACGGACGTGGAGAAGTACCCCGAGTTCCTCCCGTGGTGCGACCGCGCATCGGTCAGCGAGGCCACGGAATCCGGCATGAAGGCGCAAGTCGGCATTGCCTTCGGCGGCATTCACCAGACATTCACCACGCGCAACGAGCACGTGCCCGGCCGCCAGGTGAAGATCCACCTGGTCGACGGCCCGTTCTCGCGTCTCGACGGCGACTGGAAGTTCACGCCCCTCGGCGGCGAAGGCCAGCGCGCGTGCAAGGTCGAACTGAAGCTTTGCTACGGTTTCGACAAGGGTGCGCTCTCGGCGCTCGTCGGGCCCGTGTTCGACAAGATCGCGGGCAGCATGGTCGACGCATTCGTCAAGCGTGCCGAAGCCGTTTATGGCTGAAGCCGTCCACATCACGGTCGTCTACTCGCCCGCGCCCCGCCACGTGCATGAATGGCAGCTGGCTATGCCCAACGGCAGCACCGTCGCCGACGCAATCGCGGCGAGCCCTTTGCACCGCGAATTCCCTTCGCTCGATGTCGATGCGCTCGGTGTCGGGGTATGGGGGCGCGAGGCCGCCCTGCGCCAAGTGCTGCGTCAGCGCGATCGCATCGAGGTCTACCGGCCGCTGAAGGTGGACCCGAAGGTCGCTCGCCGCGAACGCTTCCAACGGCAAGGGGCCCGCGCGGCGGGCTTGTTCGCGAAAAGGAAATAACCGGGATCAGGCGCCGCAGTTGCGGGAGATCGCCGTGTCGAGGCGCTTCGCTTCGGCGGCGCGCGCGTTGTCGTCCATGATTTCGGTTTCGCCCTTGGCGTTGGTCTGCGTGAGGCGGATGCCGGAGTCGAGCGTGGCTTTCGCTTTCTTCGCACGCTCGCAGTTGTCGGCCTTGGCCTTGGCGACTTCCTCTTCCTGCGCCCGCTTTTTCTCGCCTTCGGCGGCGGAGGCGGCCTTGCGCTTGTCTTCCAGCTCTTTTTCCTTGCCGGAGAGCCTGGGCATGGGGGCAGCAGCGGGCTTGGCGACGATCTCGGGCTCCGGTTCCGCGGGACGGTTGCCGGGGCGCTTCAGGATCTTGTCGTTCGGCGTGCCGGGCGGCGGGGGCTGGTCGCTGAATACCTTGCGGCCGCTCGCATCGATCCATTGCCATTGCGCGAAGGCAACCGGCGTGGCGAAGCACGCGAGGACGAGGAGGCTGGCGCGAAGCATCTTCATGGCTGGCAGTGTAGCTCTGCGTTGTCAAGGCACGCCAGAGGGCGGGCCGCGCTGCGTGCGAACTACGCCACGATATGGGGGAAAAACCCCACGAGTACAATCCGTTTTTTGGAGCTTTCGATATGCGCCTCCTTGGAAAAGCGCTCACCTTCGACGATGTGTTGCTGGTGCCGGCGTTCTCCCAGGTCCTGCCCAAGGACACCTCCCTCGCCACCCGCCTCTCCAGAAACATCAGCCTGAACCTTCCGCTCGTGTCCGCGGCCATGGACACGGTAACGGAAGCGCGCCTTGCGATCGCCATCGCACAGGAAGGCGGCATCGGCATCGTCCACAAGAACCTCACGCCGAAACAGCAGGCCGCCGAAGTCTCGCGCGTCAAGCGTTACGAGTCCGGCGTCTTGCGCGACCCGGTCGTGATCACGCCGCAGCACACGGTGCGCCAGGTGCTGGACATGCAGGTGCAGCTCGGGATTTCCGGCTTCCCCGTCATCGACGGCGGCAAGGTCGCGGGCATCGTGACGGGGCGCGACCTGCGCTTCGAAACGCGCTACGACGTCCCGGTGTCGAAGATCATGACCCCGCGCGACAAGCTGATCACGGTGCGGGAAGGCGCCACCGCCGAGGAAGCGAAGGCGCTGTTGAACAAGCACAAGCTGGAACGGCTGCTGGTGATCAACGACGCGTTCGAGCTCAAAGGCCTGATCACGGTCAAGGACATCACCAAGCAGACCAGCTTTCCGAATGCGGCCCGCGACGCGTCGGGCCGCCTGCGCGTCGGCGCCGCCGTCGGCGTGGGCGAAGGCACCGAGGAACGCGTCGACGCATTGGTGAAGGCCGGCGTGGACGCAATCGTTGTCGATACCGCGCACGGCCACAGCCAGGGCGTGATCGAGCGGGTGCGCTGGGTCAAGAAGAACTATCCGAACGTCGATGTGATCGGCGGGAACATCGCGACGGGCGCGGCGGCACGTGCGCTGGTCGAAGCTGGTGCCGATGCCGTCAAGGTCGGGATCGGCCCGGGCTCGATCTGCACGACGCGCATCGTCGCGGGCGTCGGCGTTCCCCAGATCATGGCGATCGACAACGTCGCTACCGCCCTGCAAGGCAGCGGCGTCCCGCTGATCGCGGACGGCGGCATCCGCTACTCCGGCGACATCGCCAAAGCGATTGCCGCCGGTGCGCACACCGTGATGATGGGCGGCATGTTCGCCGGCACCGAAGAGGCGCCGGGCGAGATCGTCCTGTTCCAGGGCCGCAGCTACAAGAGCTACCGCGGCATGGGCTCCATCGGCGCGATGCAGCAGGGCAGCGCGGACCGCTACTTCCAGGAAGCCACCAGCGGCAATCCCAACGCCGACAAGCTGGTGCCGGAAGGCATCGAAGGCCGCGTCCCCTACAAAGGCTCGATGGTAGCGATCGTTTTCCAGCTCGCGGGCGGTGTTCGCGCGGCGATGGGGTACTGCGGAACCGGCACGATCGAAGAGATGCGGCAGAAGGCGGAGTTCGTGGAGATCACGTCGGCGGGCATGCGCGAAAGCCATGTGCACGACGTCCAGATCACCAAGGAAGCCCCGAACTACCGCGCCGACTGATGCAGCACGACAAGATCCTCATCCTGGACTTCGGGTCGCAGGTCACCCAGCTCATTGCACGCCGCGTTCGCGAGGCGCATGTCTATTGCGAAGTGCATCCGTGTGACGCCGGCGACGATTTCGTCCGTACCTTCGCGGCAGATGGCCGCCTGAAGGGCGTGATCCTCTCCGGCTCGCACGCGTCGCTCTGGGAAGACGAAACCCTGCGCGCGCCGCGCGCGATCTTCGACCTCGGCATTCCCGTTCTCGGCATCTGCTTCGGCATGTATGCGATCGCCGAAGCGCTGGGCGGCAAGGTCGAAGGCAGCCACAAGCGCGAATTCGGCTACGCGGAAGTGCGCGCGCGCGGCCACACCAGGCTGCTCGACGGCATCCAGGACTACTCGACGCCCGAAGGCCACGGCATGCTGCACGTGTGGATGTCGCACGGCGACACCGTCACCGAGATGCCGCCCGGGTTCAAGCTGATGGCGTCGACGCCTTCATGCCCGATCGCCGCCATGGCCGACGAGGAGCGACGCATCTACGGCGTCCAGTTCCATCCGGAGGTCACGCACACGTCGCAAGGGCGTGCCATCCTCGAGCGCTTCGTGCTGGCGCTGTGCGGCGCGAAGCCCGACTGGGTCATGCGCGACCACATCCAGGAAGCCGTGGCGAAGATTCGCGAACAGGTCGGCGACGAGGAGGTGATCCTCGGCCTGTCCGGCGGTGTCGATTCTTCCGTCGCCGCCGCGCTGATCCACCGCGCGATCGGTGACCAGCTCACGTGCGTGTTCGTCGACCACGGACTGCTTCGCCTGGACGAAGGCGACATGGTCATGGAGATGTTCGCGGGAAGGTTGCGCGCGAAGGTCGTGCGCGTCGATGCGGGCGAGTTGTTCCTGGGCAAGCTCGCGGGCGTGTCCGATCCGGAACAGAAGCGCAAGATCATCGGCAGCCTTTTCGTCGACGTGTTCAAGTCCGAGGCTGCAAAGATCAAGCAATCGCATTCGCGCACGGTTGCATGGCTCGCCCAGGGCACGATCTACCCGGATGTGATCGAGTCGGGCGGCGCCAAGAGCAAGAAGGCCGTCACGATCAAGAGCCACCACAACGTCGGCGGCCTGCCGGAGCAGTTGGGCCTGAAGCTGCTCGAGCCGCTGCGCGACCTGTTCAAGGACGAAGTGCGCGAACTCGGTGTCGCACTGGGCCTGCCCCCGGAGATGGTCCATCGCCATCCGTTCCCCGGCCCCGGCCTGGGCGTTCGCATCCTGGGCGAAGTGAAAAGGGAATACGCGGATTTGCTGCGCCGCGCCGACGCGATCTTCATCGAGGAGCTGCGCAATTTCAGCGACCCGCAAACCGGCAAGAGCTGGTACGACCTCACGAGCCAGGCGTTCACCGTGTTCCTGCCCGTCAGGAGCGTGGGCGTGATGGGCGATGGCCGCACCTACGACTATGTCGTCGCGCTGCGCGCCGTCCAGACGAGCGACTTCATGACCGCCGACTGGGCCGAGTTGCCCTACGCCTTGCTCAAGAAGGTGTCCAGCCGCATCATCAATGAAGTACGCGGGATCAATCGCGTCACGTACGACGTGAGCAGCAAGCCGCCCGCCACCATCGAGTGGGAGTAGACGATGTACATGCCGCCGCATTTCGATTCGAAGGACCCGGAGATCGCGGCGGAGCTGATGCGGGACTACGCTTTCGCCTCGCTCATTTCGAACGACGATGACGGCTTGCCGTACGTCTCCCATTTGCCCTTGCATGCCGAGCGCGGAGGGGAGAGCTTCACGATCTGGGGCCACTGTGCCAAACCCAATCCGCACTGGCGCTACCTGCAGGCGCGCCCCCGGGCGCTTGCCGTCTTCATGGGCCCGCACGCGTACATGTCGCCGAAGGTCTATCCCGACCTGGCTCGCGTGCCGACCTGGAACTACCTCGCGGTGCATTGCGCGGTGGAAGCACGCTTGATCGAGGATGATTCCGGCAAGGACGGCCTGCTCAAGAAACTGATCGCAGACAACGAGCCGTCGTACGCGCAGCAGTGGATCGACCTCGGCGAGGAATACCAACGCAAGATGCTCGCGGGCATCGTCGGGTTCGAGTTGCGCGTCACGTCCTGGCAGTGCAAGCTCAAGTTGAACCAGCACCGCAAGGAAGCACATGGCGCCATGCGGAAGGCGTACGCGTCGGGCGACGCGGATGCTCGCGTCCTTGCGCAATGGATGGACCGCCTCGGACTGGGCGGCTAAGGGGAGGGTGACATGAGGATCGTCTTCGGTGTGTTGAGCCTGCTGATCGTGGTCGCGATCGTCGGCGTGCTGGCGAAGAAGCAGCTTGGCTCGGTGCCCACTTCCGCATCGAACCTCACGACGTCCAACTCGGGCGTCGCGGCTCCGACGGGCGCGCCCAGGCAGCAGGTCGACCAGGTCAAACAATCGGTCGAGAAGGCGCTGCAGCAGTCGCGCCCGGTCAACGACGAAACCAAGTGAGCGACGAGCGCTTCATGGCGCTCGCGCTCCAGGAGGCGCGCGCCGCTTCGGCAGGAGGCGAAGTTCCGGTGGGCGCTGTCGTCGTGCGCGACGGCGATGTCATCGCGACGGGCCGCAACGCCCCTGTGACGGACAGCGACCCGACGGCGCACGCGGAGCTCGTCGCACTGCGCGCAGCCGCCCGCGCGGCCGGCAACTACCGGTTGGACGGCTGCACTCTCTACGTCACGCTCGAGCCCCGCGCGATGTGCGTCGGGGCGATGCTGCACGCGCGGCTGGCTCGTGTCGTCTTCGGCGCGAAGGATCCCAAGACGGGCGCGGCCGGCTCGGTGATCGACCTTTTCGCCCAGCGCGAGCTCAATCACCACACCGAGGTCGAAGGCGGCGTGATGCAAGACGAGTGCAGCGCCGTCCTGGCCAATTTTTTCAAAGGGCGCCGCATGGAAGGCAAGGCATCAAGCCAGCCCCTGCGCGACGACGCGGTGCGAACGCCGGAAGACCGGTTCGTGAACCTGCCGGGCTATCCGTGGACCGCTCACTTCATCAGTGATCTTCCCGCACTGGCGGGTCTGCGGATGCACTACCTCGACGAAGGTCCGGCGGACGCATCGGTCACGTGGCTGTGCCTTCACGGCAATCCGGCCTGGAGCTACCTGTTTCGCAAGATGATCCCGGCCTTCCTGGAGGCCGGGGACCGTGTCGTCGCGCCCGACATGATCGGCTTCGGCAAGAGTGACAAGCCCAAGAAGGACAGCGCCCACACATTCACGTGGCATCGGCAGGTGTTGCTCGAGTTCGTCGAGCGTCTCGACCTGGCCAACATCGTTCTCGCCGTCCAGGATTGGGGCGGCCTCCTCGGCCTCACGCTCCCGCTGGCGGCACCGCACCGCTACCGGGGGTTGCTCGTGATGAACACCGCGCTCGGCACGGGTGACGTCGCCCTGTCGCCGGGCTTTCTCGCGTGGCGCGAGATGTGCAAAACCAAACCGCATTTCGACGTAGCCCGGCTCTTCTCGCGCGGCAACCCGCAGATGAGCGCCGGCGAATGCGAGGCGTACAACGCGCCCTTCCCGGGGCGGGGCCATCGCGCCGCCTTGCGCGCTTTCCCTCCGATGGTCCCGGACGACCCCGATGCCGATGGCGCTGCCGTTTCACGCGAGGCCCGCGAGTTCCTCCGCACGAAGTGGCAAGGCAAGACGATGATGGCCGTCGGCGCGCAAGACCCCGTACTTGGGTCTCCCGTGATGCAAGCGCTGCGCAAGGACATTCGCGGCTGCCCCGAACCGATGGTGCTCGCGCACGCGGGCCATTTCGTGCAGGAGCATGGCGAAGAAATCGCGCGCGCCGCAGTGGGATACTTCCACTCGTGAGCCGCATCTACGTTTTCTCTCCCTCCAGCGCCGTTTCCGACAAGTCAGTGATCGAGCGGGGCGTGCAGCGGCTGCGCGCGCTCGGGCACGATGTCGAGGTCGACAAGGCCGCCTTGTCGCGCAAGATGCGCTTTGCCGGCGACGATGAAGTCCGCCTCGCGTCGATCCATCGCGCCGCGGGAAGCGGAGCGGACATCGCAATCATCACGCGAGGTGGCTACGGCCTGACGCGGCTGCTGCCCGACATCCGGTACAAAGTCATCGCCAAAGCGATCGACGAGGGGCTGTGCTTCGTCGGTCACAGTGACTTCACGGCGTTTCAGTGCGCCGTGCTTGCGAAGACCGGGCGTGTCACCTGGTCAGGCCCCGCGCTCGGCGAAGACTTCGGCGGCGAAGGCGAACCCGACGACATCATGCAGGCGTGCTTCGAGGATTTGGCGAGCGGGCAGGGCGAGGGCGCCGGATGGCAACTGCCGAAGGCCGAATCGCGCGCGCGTGAGTTCTACTCGAAAGGGCCGCTGTGGGGTGGAAACCTCGCGATGCTCACGTCGCTCGTGGGCACGCCGTGGATGCCCAAGGTGAAGGGCGGCATCCTTTACCTCGAAGACGTCGCGGAACATCCGTATCGCGTCGAACGCATGCTCGCGCAGCTATTGCACGCAGGGATACTCGGCACGCAGAAGGCGATCGTATTCGGCCAGTTCACGAACTACCGGCTCGTCCCGCACGACCGCGGCTACAAGCTGCAGACGGTGATCGACCGGCTGCGCACCCAGGTGAAGGGGGCCGTGTTCAGCGGATTGCCTTTCGGCCATGTGCCGACGAAGGTCACGCTTCCGGTGGGCGCAAAGGTGGAGATGGCCGTGGAAGGCCGCGATGCATTCGTGGTGTGGGGCCACCGCCATTGAAGGCGGGGCGGTGCGCTCAGGTCAGCGGGCTCGGGCGGGAAATCATGCCGGAAGACACGAGCCCCTGGAACTGCGCCGTGATGCCGAGGATCTTCTTGCGAGCAGCGGCCTCACCGTGCATCGTCGACAGGGCCGCCATCAAATCGCCGCGCAGGTACCACAGCGAGTGGATGTCATTCGCGTAGCGGATTCGGCGCGTGATCTGCGGAAAGTGCCTCGGACCCGAGTCGCCCAGGCACGACAGCATGGCCTCGCGCACGTCCTCCGTCCCGCCTTCGAGAATGGAATCCGTCGGCTCCGGCGGATTGCCGAGCAGGCCGTAGATGCTTCGCAGACTGGGTTTGAGCCAACGCATGGGGAGGACCGGAATCTCTTTTTTGGTGATGCGAGATAACAAGTTATTCGCCCGATGTGAAAAGTACAAGATGCCGCTGTGAACGAGTTAACGGAAAACTTCGCGCAAAATCGACACGTTGGTAACGAATCGTGAGAGCGTATCCGGGTATTGCATCGCCTAATCCTTTTGGGCTCATGGAATGGGAAAGAATGTGAACGGCCGAGTCCTCTATCACTGCAAGCAGGCGCGGTCCTTCCGCGTGCTCTGGATGCTCGAAGAGCTCGGCCTGGACTACGAACTGCACATGCTTCCGTTTCCGCCGCGTGTCTTCGCGCGCGAGTACCTCGAGGTGAATCCACTGGGCACGATCCCGTTCTACGTCGAGGGCGACGCGCGCATGACGGAGTCCAGCATGATCTGCCACTGGCTCGCGGCGCATCACGAGACCCCGAAGTTGTGGATCTCGCCGGATGAAGCGGGGCACGCGGCGTACCTCAACTTCGTGAGCTACGGCGAAGCGACCTTGACGTTCCCGCTCGCGATCCACTTCCGCTACACGCGGCTCGAACCCGAGGAGCGCCGGCAGCTCCAAGCCGCGGAGGACTACAAGCGCTTCTTCATCGGCCGTCTGAAGCTCATCGAGCCGGCCCTCGCCGACAATCCCTGGTTGTGCGGCGAACGCTTCACGGCGGCCGACATCTCGGTCGGGTACGCGCTCCGCTTCGCGCGATCGCTGGGTTTGGCCAACGTGTTCGCGCCGCAAGTGCAGTCGTACGTCGAGAGGCTGGAGCAGCGCGAAGGTTTCCTTCGCGCGATCGCTGCGGAAGGCGGCACGCCCAGCGACGGTGTCGGCATGGGCAGCAACGGCAAGACAGGATCTGCATGAACGACGAACGGGCAGGGCGTTACCAGGAGCCCAACGAGGAATTCCCGCATGCCACGCGGCTGGACGACGTGCGCATCCGCGAGGTGCGCCCGCTGATTTCGGCGGCGCTGCTGCAGTACGAGCTTCCTGCCGATGCGAAGATCCAGGCTTTCATTGAAAAGATGCGCCGCGAGGTTGCCGCTGTCGTGCACGGGCAGGACCCGCGCCTGCTGTTGATCGTCGGGCCCTGCTCGATCCATGATCGGGAACAAGCGCTGGAGTACGCGCAGCGCCTGAAGAAGCTCGCCGGCGAATTGCGCGACGACGTCCTTGTCGTGATGCGCGTTTATTTCGAGAAGCCGCGAACGACTGTCGGCTGGAAGGGTTACATCAACGACCCTCGCCTGGACGGCAGCTTCCGCATCAATGAAGGCTTGCGGCGCGCGCGTGAAGTGCTGCTGGAGATCGCCCGGCTCGAGTTACCCGCCGGGACCGAGTTCCTCGACTTGCTGAGCCCGCAATACATCGCGGACCTGGTGAGCTGGGGTGCGATCGGCGCCCGCACGACCGAGAGCCCGAGTCATCGCCAGCTCGCATCGGGCATGAGCTGCGCAATCGGTTTCAAGAACGGGACGGACGGCGGCGTGCAGGTCGCGGCCGATGCTCTCGTGGCTTGCCGCTCGCCGCATGCGTTCATGGGCATGACCAAGATGGGCCAGGTCGCGATCTTCGAGACGGCGGGCAATGAAGATTGCCACGTGATCCTGCGTGGGGGCACGCGGGGGCCGAACTTCGGTTCCGAGGCAGTCGGTTCCGCCAGCGCGGTGCTTGCGAAATCAGGCGTGCTCGATCGCGTGATGGTCGATTGCTCGCACGCCAATTCAAGCAAGGACTATCGCAAGCAGGTCGAAGTTTCGCAATCGCTCGCGGAGCAGATCGCGGGCGGCGATCAAAGGATCCTCGGCGTGATGATCGAAAGCCACTTGAACGAAGGCCGGCAGGAACTGAAGCCCGGTGAACCCCTGAAGCCCGGCGTGTCGATCACGGACGGCTGCATCGGCTGGGAACAGACCGAGCAGGTGGTGCGGCAGCTGGCAGGGGCGGCTCGCAAACGGCGCAACGGATGAATCGTCAGAGAGCGGCCCCGCGCCGCTTTCACTCGCGTCTTTGATTTGACATAATATACATCGTATCAAATCAAAGATGGTGTCAGGGCCGGGTCGCCGGCTTGCGGTACCTCTGGTCGAAGGCTTGCGCCGCGATTGCCAGGCTCTTCGCGACGTCCTGCCGCCCGACGGCGCTCGCGAAGTCCGCAGCCGCCATCCCCAGATGGTTCCTCACCGCCGGATCTGCGCCGGCATCTACCAGGAACTTCACGGCCTGCGCGGGCCCGTACATCGCCGCCATCATCAACGGCGTGCTGCCGTTCGGCGATTCGGCATCGATGTACGCGTTCTGGTCGAGCAGCATCTTCATGATGTCGACATGGCCGCTCGTGGCCGCGTAATGAAGCGGCGTCCAGCCCGTCTTGTTCACGTCGGCACCTCGCGCCAGCAACTTGCGAGCGATCTCGGCCTGGCCGCGAATGCTGGCCATCATGAGCGGCGTTTCGTCCTTCGGCGTTCGCTTGTCGACGTCGGTCTTCGGCCAGTCGATCAACACCTGGGCGGACTTCAGCGAGCCGTCCCGCAATGCGACGTAGAGCGCGTCCAGGCCGTCCGGCGAGGGCGTATTGGGCTCGAATCCGCGCTGGAGCAATGCCCGGACGGTGTCGGCCCGGTCTTGTTTCAGCGCGATGAAGAAGTCGTCGTAGGAGCCTGCGTTAGCGAAAGAAAATCCTGCAGTGACAACAACGATTGCCAATAACTTAAAGTAAAGTCTCATGACGCTCCGACGCCGAAAAGCTGCTCGAAATTGGCACTGGTGACCCGCCCGATCTCCTCGGTGGACACTCCTTTGACCGCGGCGATCTGCTTGGCGACATACGGCACGTACGAAGGGTTGTTGGTCTTGCCGCGGTACGGCACTGGCGCAAGGTAGGGGCTGTCGGTCTCGATCAGGAGCCGGTCCAAGGGGACGAAAGCAGCGACGTCACGCAGGTCCTGCGCGTTCTTGAATGTCACGATGCCCGAAAAGGAGATGTGGAAGCCGAAGTCCAGCGCGGCTCGTGCGACCTCGGCCGTCTCGGTAAAGCAGTGGAAGACGCCGCCGGCCGACCGGCCTGCCCCATCCTCGCCCTCCTCCTTGAGCAAACGGATCGTGTCGGCCGACGACGCGCGCGTGTGGATGATCAAGGGCTTGCGCACCTGCTGCGCGGCACGGATGTGCGTGCGAAAGCGCTCGCGCTGCCACTCCATGTCCTCGACCGAGCGCCCGCCCTTGCGCTCTTCCATCTGGTAGTAGTCCAGACCGGTTTCACCGATGGCCACAACGCGGGGCAGTTGCGACCGCGTCACCAGGTCATCGATGCTGGGTTCCGTCACACCTTCGTTGTCGGGATGCACGCCAACGCTCGCCCAGAAGTTGTCGTAGGTCGTCGCCAGCGCGTGCACGGACGGGAACTCCTCGAGCGTGGTGCAGATGCACAACGCCCGGTCGACCTGCGCCTGCGCCATGGCTTCGCGGATCTGCGGCAGCTGCTCCGCGAGCTCGGGAAAGGAGAGATGGCAATGCGAATCGACGAACATGCGCCGATCGTAACGCCGCGATGCGGCTCAGATGGTCTGGGTCGGGCGCTCGGAAGCGAGGTGGCCGCCGAGGATTTCCTCGATCTTGATCTTGAGCAGCTTGGACTTCTCGTCCGCGGGGAAACGCACGCCCACGCCTTGCGTGCGGTTGGATGCCGCGCGTGCGGGCGTCACCCACGCCACCTTCCCGGCCACGGGGTATCTCTGCGGATCGTCAGGCAGCGAAAGCAGCACGTACACGTCGTCACCCAGCCGGTAGTCGCGCGTGGTCGGGATGAATACGCCGCCGTCGCCGAACAAGGGGATGTACGCCGCGTACAGCGCGGCCTTTTCCTTGATGGCCAGCTGGATGACGCTCGGGCGGGGGGTATTGCTTGCGCTCATAGGTACTGCTCAGTGGCCCGAGTGTAGGGCCGAGCGCCCCTGGCTCACAAGCGCCTCGAGCAGCAGGCCCGGGTTGTACGGGTGCTCCACGGTGCGTTGCGTGCGTCCCAGCTCCCGCGACCACGCCGACAAGGCCGCGAACGAGGGCGCCTGCGGCAGGTCGGCGGCCTGGAAGAAACGGGGGCCGGCGCCGGCGCGCACCGCCATCAGGTCGTGACACAGCTTCAGGAGGCCATCGACTACGCGATCGGGTGACCAGTCGGACATCGCGCCCGGATCGCCGCGGGCAATGGATTTCGGCAGCGCGGACCAATGCCGCGCGTTGACGCCCGAGCGCGACATTGCAAGCGCATCTTCGGGCCGCCCGCCGGCAGCGCGCAGCAGCGTCTCGATGTCGGCGGCGGGAACGCCTTCATTGGCGAGCCACTCGATCGCCTGCGAATGCTGTGGCCACGCCATCGTGTGGCCCAGGCAGCGGCTGCGGATCGTGGGCAGCAACTGGTGCGCGGCTTCCGTGGCGAGCACGAAACGCGTGTCACCGGGCGGCTCCTCGAGCGTCTTGAGCAGGGCGTTCGCCGTGATCGTATTCATTCGCTCGGCCGGATAGACGAGCACGGCCTTGCCCTTTCCCCTTGCGCTGGTGCGCTGCGCGAACTCGATTGCATCGCGCATCGCATCGACGCGGATTTCCTTGCTCGGCTTGCGCTCTTTCTTGTCGATCTTCTCCTGCGACTTCTCGTCGAGCGGCCATCCCAGCTCGATCATGATCGTCTCGGGCATCAGCACGAACAGGTCCGCATGCGTGCGCACGTCGATCGCATGACAGCTTCCGCACTGGCCGCACGCGCCATCGGCGGTCGGCGACTCGCATAACCAGGCGCGCACCAGCTCGAGTGCCAGCGAGTACTGGCCAAGCCCCGATGGACCCTGCAACAGCCACGCATGACCACGCTGCAGGAGGAGCTGGCGCTGTTGCGCCGCGATCCATGGCGCGTTCACGTGAGCCAGCCCTTCGCTCGCACGGCGGCGAGCACGTCGTTCCACACCGCTTCGCGAGGCTGGTTGCCGGCGATCCGCGCGAACCGCTTCGCTTCTTGGCGCGCGCGCCGGTCATACGCGGCAGCAACGCGGGCAAAGAACTCGACCGGTTGCGATTCGAACTTGTCCGGCACGCGCGCGCCTGCAAGGCGTTGTGCGGCAATCGCAGGGTCGATCTCGAAGAGCAAGGTCAGATGCGGCTTCGCATCGATCCAGTTTTCCAGCTGAATGAGCACGTCCCAGTCGAAGCCGCGCCCGCCGCCTTGGTATGCGAACGTGGCGTCCGTGAAGCGATCGCACAACACGACGTCGCCGCGGTCCAATGCGGGCGCGATCACTTGCGTGAGGTGGTCGCGCCGCGCCGCGAACATCACGAGTGCTTCGGTCAACGGATCCATCGCATCGTTCAGCGCGAGCGTGCGCAACTTCTCAGCCAACGGTGTGCCCCCGGGCTCGCGCGTGACGGTCACCGCCCTGCCCTGCGCGCGGAACGCGTCGGCGAGCGAATGCACGTGGCTCGACTTGCCCGCGCCGTCGATGCCCTCGAAGGTGATGAACACGCCGCTCATTGCTTCTTGCGCTGGTACTGGTTCACGGCACGATTGTGCTCGTCCAGGTTCGCACTGAATTGGCTGGTGCCATCGCCGCGCGAAACGAAATACAGCGCGTCGCTCGTCGCGGGTTGCACCGCGGCCAGCAAGGATGCTTTTCCCGGCATCGAGATCGGCGTCGGCGGCAGGCCTGGACGCGTGTACGTGTTCCACGGCGTGTCGGCTTGCAGGTCTTTCTTGCGCAGGTTTCCGTCGAACGACGTTCCCATCCCATAGATCACCGTGGGGTCTGTCTGCAACGGCATGCCGGTGCGCAGGCGGTTATTGAACACGGCCGACACGAGCCCGCGATCGCCCGCATGGCCGGTTTCCTTCTCGACGATGCTGGCCAGGATGAGCGCTTCGTCCGGAGACTTTGCGGCGGTGCGCGGCGAGCGCTGCTCCCACGCTTGCGCGAGGCGCTTGTCCATCGCACGCATGGCGCGCTGCAGGACCTTCACATCACTCGAACCCTTTGCATACGTGTACGTGTCGGGAAAGAAGCGGCCCTCGGGATGAACGCCCGGCCGGCCGAGCAGCGCCATCACCGCCTCGTCGGTAAATGACTTGGTGTCGGGCTTGAGCTGGCCTTCCTTGGCCAGTGCAGCGCGCAGCTGCCGGAAATTCCAGCCCTCGACGAGCGTAACGGCGCGCAGGGACTCTTCGCCGCGCGCCAGCTTCGACAGCAGCCGCTCGGGCGTGATGCCCGCCTCGAGCTCATAGCTGCCCGCCTTGATGGCACGGCCCTGCCCCGACAAGCGGAACCACCCGTAGAGCAGGTCGGGATCGACCTCGACACCCGAGTCGTGCACGGCCTGCGCCACGCCGCGCGGCAAGGTGCCGGGTTCGATCGACAGGTCGATGCTGGGCGTGGCAAGGCGCAGCGGCTGGTGGATCCACCACCAGCCCCAGCCCGCGGCACCGGCGGCGGCCAGGAACGACAACAGGAAGACTGCGCGGAAGAATCGAAGCACTGGCTGGCCCCACGAGCCCTGATGAAATGACGGGACGATGATAATTCAGCGAATGACCCGAACCCTGGATGGAGTCGCACCCGTCGCGCACCTCGGCGTGATCGCTGTCGCCGGCGAGGAAGCGGCGAGCTTCCTGCAGAACCAGCTCACCAACGATTTCGGGTTGCTGGGCACGGACGAAGCGCGGCTCGCGGCATGGTGTTCGGCGAAGGGCCGGATGCTCGCGAGCTTCATCGGCTTCAAGCGCAGTGCCGGGGAGATCCTGCTCGTGACCAGCCGGGACACGTTGCCGCAGACGCTCAAGCGCCTGTCGATGTTCGTCCTGCGCACGAAAGCGAAGCTGCGCGATGCCTCTGATGAATTCGACTTGTTCGGTATCGCCGGCGATTCGGCCGGCGAGCAACCCTGGACGCTGCACCGGCAAGGCGATGCGACGTTCATCACTTTATATCCGGCTGACGGCACGCCGCGCGCGTTGTGCGCCGTTCCTGCGGGCTCCGCCAGGCCTGCCGGCAATGCGCTGGACGCGGCAATGTGGCAATGGAGCGAGGTGCGCAGCGGCATCGCCACGATCAGCGCACCGATCGTCGACGCATTCGTCCCCCAGATGCTCAACTACGAATCGGTCGGCGGCGTGAACTTCAAGAAGGGCTGCTATCCGGGACAGGAGGTCGTGGCCCGCAGCCAGTTCCGCGGCACGCTCAAACGCCGTGCTTATCTTGCGCACTCCGATGGCGAAATGACGGTGGGGCAGGAGCTGTTCCACGAACCGGATCGCGAGCAACCATGCGGCACCGTTGCACAGGCCGCGCGGTCTTTGGAAGGAGGCTGGGACGCGATCGTGTCGCTTCAGGTCGCGAGCGCGCAAGGGGGGCGCATCACTGCTGGCACTGCTGATGGCGCAGCCCTGATCCTCGCGCCGCCGCCCTACCCTTTGCTCGCCGACATCTGAGCGATCCTGGGCCGCAGCGCGGCCGGCACCTGCTCCCACACCTGCGGCTTGTTGTCGGTTGCGGTGAGCGAAAGCGCGCGCGAGAACGCGCCGGCTGCTTTCGCCGCGTCGTGCATGTCCTCGTCGTAGAGCTTGCCGAGCTGGACCCAGCCCTGCACCCGCTCACGGTCCCACGAGGCGATGCGCAACTGCATCGCCCGCTCCGCGATCGCCGGGTCGTGCAAACGGCGGCCGACGACGAACACGGCATTGCACATGTCGTAGTCGAACACCCCTTCGGAGAGGGCCGTGCGCCCCTTGTCGAGGGCCTTCGAGTCCTGCCCCATGCGCGCCAACAGCAGCACTTCCGCCGACCGCACCGAGCGCGCATTCGGTTGAACGCGTTGCGCCCGTTCGATGTATTCCTGCGCCTTCTCGGGCCGGCCGGTGGCGATGTAGCCGCGCGCGACATTCGTGAGGATGGCGACGACGTAAGGCCGTGACGACAGCACGCTCTCCCACACCCAGATCGCGTCGTTCCAGTCGCCCCATCGCGCGAGTTCGTCCGCCGCCACGGGCGTGAGCTTGCGGTAGTGCGGGTTGATTGCCACGCCTTGTTCCAGCAGCGTGAGCATCTCGGCTTTCACCCGATCCCATTTCGGATGGTTCGGGTCATTCGATGCGGAGATCGTGAGGGCAAGGCGAGAGGCTCGCACGATCTTGCGCTCACTGTCGACGGCCCGCCAAGTGACATAAACCGCGAGGCCGGCCGCGCACAGCAACGCAGCGGTTGCAGCGAACGAATATGCGGGCCGCCATGCGAACGTTCGCCACCCCTTGTGTGCGCCGAGGCGCACGTCCGAAGCAGCCAGCGCCCCGAGACACACCGCGTAGATCGCGCCTGTGGCGGCCATGCGCCACGCGAAGCCGGCGTTGCTCACGATCAGCAATGCGAGCAGGCTCGACAAGAGCACCGCGCGCCACGCGGCTTCGTGCGCGTCCTCCAGTTTCCATGTGCGCCACGCGGCCTGTGCGAGCCAAGCAAGCAGGCCCAGCAAGAACAGCCATCCGGCCAGCCCGTACTCGGCCACGAGCTGCAGGAACTCGTTGTGGACATAGAAGTCCGTCTCCAGCTGCGAGCCTTCGGCCTGGTACAGGGGAATGGCATTTTCCCAGGCGCCGGCGCCAACGCCCGCGACCGGGTTGGCGGCAACCATCCGCGCCGTCGCGCGCCACATCACCATGCGGATCGACAGCGAGGAATCGCTGGGAGCGATCGAAGCCGTCCGTTTGAACGCGCGCTCCAGTGCGGTGACTCCCCGGCCCTCGGCGGCCAGTTCGCGGTCGGAGGTGGAGACGGCACCCAAAGCGCCAACCATCCCCACCATGATCGCGACGCTCATCACGCGCACCGGCATCGGCCATTGGGGAAAGGCGAACGCTGCACGGTAGCGCCACGCGATGACCGGGAAGACCACGAACAGGAGAACCCACAACGCAGCCAGTGCGGCGCGAGTGCCCGTCATGCACAGCGAAAGAATCTCGAGCCCCGCGACGATCGACAGCACCGCAACCATTGCACTCTTGCGGGCTCGAGCGAGCAGGACGGCCACGAACGGCAAGGTGCAGATCGCGAACTCGGCAAAGAAGTTGCGGTTCACGAACGTCGATGCGGGGTGCGGGCCCTGCGGAAAAAGGCTGACGTCGAACAGGAATTGCATTGCCGCCCACAGGCAAGCAAACGCGCCGCCGGCTGCGATTCCCCAAGAGACCCACGGCAATCGCTCGCGCGTGAGCGTGTTCACGCACACCCCCATCAACAGCGCGAAGATGAACCAGCGGACGGCTTCGACACCCGCGAGGTAGGTGTGCGACCACGCCATGCTGCCAAGCGCATACAGCATCAGCAACAGCGGCAACGCAAGCCCTGCGTGCCATACCATGGGGGTTCGTCCGCGCCGCTTCGACCATGCGAACACAATCGCCGCGGCCAGCGTGCCGAACACGACGATCGCCGATTTGAGGGTGTCCTGCAGCAGCTCCTCTTTCGTCGCACCCAGGGTGGGCGCGAGGAACAGCATCAACGCGACGAGCGCGGGTACCACGTCTTCAGGGGGCGAGGGCGCGCGTCATCTCGATGTGCGCAATACCGGCTTCCTCGAATTCGTCGCCGTGCGGAGCGAATCCGAGGCCGCGATAGAACGACTCCGCCGTGCGCTGGGCGTGCAGCACGATGCGCTTGTCGCCGCGGTTGCGGGCCGCGTCCATCAGCGCATTCATCAGCACCCGGCCTACGCCGGAGCCCCGCAGCACGCGGCTGACCGCGACGCGGCCGATCTTCGCCGCGCCCGCCTCGGGGGGGAGCAACCTTCCCGTGCCGATGGCCTGGCCGAGACGGTTGTACGCGACGGCATGGGTCGCCGTGTCGTCGGCCTCGTCCCATTCCATTTCCATGGGCACGCCCTGCTCGTCGACGAACACCTCGGTTCGGATGCGCCGTGCGGGTTCTCCGAGGTCGGCCCACGACCCCAGCTTCACGTCGACGACGTTTTCGCCGGCTTCGTACGCCGTGAGGAGATCGCGCAACGGCTGCGGCACCGGCTTCGACTTCTGCGTCGCCGGGTCGGCGAACACGTAGAGCAGTTCACCCGTGATCAGCAATTCGTTGTCGCGCCAGATGGCGCACGGGATGACCATCGAAGAATTACCGATGCGCGCGCACTTGATGCCGACCTCCAGCCGGTCGTCGTAGCGCGCCGAGGCGTGGTACTCCACGGATGCCTTCTTGGCGTAAAGATCGCCGCCCAGCAGGTGCATCGCCGATTCGTACGGCATCGCAAGCGAGCGCCAGTAGTCGGCCACGGCCGTATCGAAATACATCAGGTAGTGGGCATTGAAGACGATCTTCTGCATGTCCACTTCGGCCCAGCGCACGCGCAGGCGGTGGAAGAACCGGAAATCGCTTCTGTTCATGTGAATGCCAATGAAAGAGCCCGCGCGGCATCGAGGTGCGCCTGCCTTGCCTCGCGGATCGCGCGGCCCATCTTGATGAACTCGTGGGTCACGCCGCGATAGATCTCGAGTTCCACCGGCACGCCCGCCGCCCGCAGTTTATCCGCGTACGCAATGCCGTCATCCACGAGCGGGTCGCACTCGGCCAGGCCGAACCACGCAGGGGCGACTCCTTCGACATCGTCGGCGTTCAACGGGGCGAAGCGCCAATCGGCGCGGTCTTCCGGTGCAACGAACTGGTCGAAGAACCAATCGATATGGGCCTGCTCCAGCACGAGGCCTTCGCCGAAGGTCTTGTGCGACTGCGCTTCCTGGCCTGGCGCGGTTCCGGGATAGAACAACATTTGCAAGCGCACGGGGATCTTCGCATCGCGAGCGCGGATTGCGCACACCGCTGCCAGCGTTCCGCCGGCGCTGTCGCCACCGAGAGCCAGCCGCTGCGTGTCGACGTCGAGCGTGAGCCCGTTCTTCACGATCCACTGCACGCAATCCCACGCATCGTCGAATGCGATTGGAAACTTGTGTTGGGGCGCGAGGCGGTAATCGACCGAAATCACCGCACAGGGCGCGAGCCGGGCGAGCTCACGGCACAGGTTGTCGTGCGATGCGACGCTGCCGATCACGAAGCCGCCGCCGTGGAAGTAAACGAGCAGTGGCAGCTTTCCTTTCGAGGGCGCGTACAACCGGGCAGGTATCGCGTAGCCATCGCGCGCCGTGACCGTGAAATCCTCGACCCGCACCAGCTCGGCCTTGGGCACTTCGAGCACGCCCGAGCCCGCTTCGTAGGAAGCCTTCGCCATGGCGGCCGTCTGCGTATGGATCGGCGGGTACGGCGCGCGATGCATGCGTTCGAGCACGGACCGCATCGCCGGGGTGAGTTGGGGGTACTGCGGAAGAAATGTCGCGGTCATCGCGCTACAGTATGGATCATGGCCCTCATCTACTACGTCACGCAGATCCAGTTCGACTTCGGCGCGGTGAAACTCCTCAAACAGGAATGCGAGCGCATTGGCATCACGCGCCCGCTCATCGTCACCGACCCCGGGGTGAAAGCCGCCGGTGTGCTGCAGAAGGCGATCGACGCCCTCCCCGGCCTGCCGATCGCGGTGTTCGACCAGACGCCATCGAATCCGACGGAAGCCGCGGTACTCGCCGCTGCGCAGGTCTACAAGGCCAACAAATGCGACGGCCTCATCGCTGTGGGCGGCGGCTCCGCGATCGACTGCGCCAAAGGCGTTGCGATCGCCGCGACTCACGAAGGGCCACTCACGCGCTACGCGACGATCGAAGGCGGCTCGGGCCTGATCACTGCGAAGGCGGCGCCGCTGATCGCGGTCCCCACGACGAGCGGCACGGGCAGCGAAGTGGCGCGCGGCGCGATCATCATCGTCGACGACCACCGCAAGCTCGGTTTCCACTCCTGGAACATCGTGCCGAAGGCCGCGATCTGCGATCCGGAACTCACGTTCGGCCTGCCGCCGAAGCTCACGGCCGCCACTGGCATGGACGCCATCGCGCATTGCATGGAGACTTTCATGTCCGCCGCGATCAATCCGCCCGCCGACGGCATCGGACTCGACGGCCTCGAGCGTGGCTGGTCGAACATCGAGCGCGCAACGAAGAACGGCCAGGACCGCGAAGCGCGCTTCAACCTGATGAGCGCGTCGATGGAAGGTGCGATGGCGTTCCAGAAAGGCCTGGGCTGCGTGCATTCCTTGAGCCACAGCCTCGGCGGTGTCGATCCGCGCCTGCATCACGGCACGCTCAACGCGATGTTCCTTCCTGCCGTCGTCCGCTTCAATTCGTCGGCGGAGTCCGTGAAGAAGGACAAGCGCCTCGAACGGATGGCGCATGCGATGGGGCTCGCATCCGGCGGCGACATCGGCGAGGCGATCAAGGACATGAACAAGCGCCTTGGCCTTCCCTCCGGCCTGGCGGAGATGGGCGTGCTGCGCGACTGGTACGACAAGATCATCGACGGTGCGATGGCGGACCATTGCCACAAGACGAATCCGCGCATCGCAACGCGCGACGACTATCGCGAGATGCTCGAAGCGTCCATGTAATCAGAGCGCTTCGACGCGCGACAGGTCCGGCTTCTCCAGCCACTGCTGGAATTCATCCGCGAGCTGCGCGGCGGCCGATGCCGCGGTGCTCCAGGCGGTCACGCGCGCCTTCAGGTCAGTCCCGTAGCGCGGGAAGTCCGTGCGGTCCGGCAACTTCGCGTTCGGCAGCCCCGCGATCCACTCGCGATCGGGCGCGAGAACGATCGTGTTGTCCAGGAAATGCGTCGCGCCGTGCCGCCACTTGAAGCCTTTGTCCAGCCAGCCCGGCACGATTGCTTTCTGGAAGTGCGGGTAGAGCACGATGGGCCCTTGCCCGGCGCGGTCGTAGTCCAGGTGCAAGTGATAGTCCGTGATGCCGCCGTCCCAGTACGCACCGGGCGGCGCACCGGGTATGTCGTGCACCGCCTTCAACACGAACGGGATGGAGCAGCTGGCCTGCAGCGCGGGGTTGAAGTTGGCCTCGCCAAGTGCAATGCGCCGTGTCCGGTAGTCGCCCGTGCCGAAGGGCAGCTTGTCCGTCGTGGAGAAGACCACGCGTTCCAGCCAGGCGCCCATCACGCGCCGGTGCAATGCATTCGACAGGAACGCGCCAAGGTAGCCGAGCGGCGTCGCCACCTTGTGTTCGCGCCCGAGCACGTGCCGTCCGCGTGACGTGACGATGTGGAGCTTGTAGCGGGGGTTGTCGAGCACTTCGCGGATGCGCCCACCGAAGAACGAATCGAGGTTGGCGCTGAATCGCTCGCTGACGTGGGACGCCAGGGGCATCTTGCGGCCGGGCGGCAGCTCGTAATCCTGCGAGATGTAGTCGCGCTCCAGGCGGCTGAACGCGGAGATCGGCTCCTTCATGCATGCAGTGGCCATGCGCCACGCGCCGATCGAAGCGCCGACGACGTCGACAGGCTGGTTCGATTTGGCGAGCCACTCGCCGAAGACGAAGCGGTCGAGGGGGCCGAGGACGAGGCCCTTCGGGCCGCCGGCCGCGCCGGGAACGATGCCGACGTCCCCGGGCTGGAGTCCCTTGTTTTGCAAGTGCTGGCGGGCACGAGGCCCGGCGTAGATGCGAAGCGCTGTCACGCTTCCTATTGTCTCAGCCCCTTCAACTTCGCGAGCGCGTCACCCATCGCCGTTGTCGCGGGCGCGTCATTGCGGGCGCGCTGCCCGCGCCCCGCGCCTTCGAAGCGGTTCTCGCGCGGCCCGTCCCGCCGCGTCGTTTCGCCCATCTTCATCGTCAGCGAAATGCGCTTGCGGGCGGCGTCCACCTCCAGCACCTTGACCTTCACGATGTCACCGGCCTTGACGATTTCACGCGCATCGCTCACGAACCGGTCCGCCAACTGGCTCACATGCACAAGGCCTTCCTGGTGCACGCCGATGTCCACGAATGCGCCGAACGCGGCGACGTTGCTCACCGTGCCTTCGAGCACCATGCCCTCGCGCAGGTCGGCGATGTCCTCCACACCCTCGTTGAAGCGCGCGACCTTGAAGTCCGGCCGCGGGTCACGCCCGGGCTTCTCCAGCTCAGAGAGGATGTCCTTGACCGTGATCACGCCGAACTTTTCATTCGCGAAGAGTTCAGGCTTGAGCTTCTTCAGCATCTCGGTCCGCCCCATCACTTCGTTCACCGGCTGGCCAGCGGCCGCAAGCATCTTCTCCACGACGGGATAGGTTTCCGGGTGCACGCCGGTCATGTCCAGGGGGTTGTCGCCCCCACGAATCCGCAGGAAGCCGGCGCTTTGCTCAAACGTCTTGGCGCCAAGGCCCCCGACCTCGAGCAGTTGCTTGCGGCTGCGAAACGCACCGTTCGATTCGCGCCAGCGCACGACCGACTTCGCCACGCTCTGCGACAGGCCGGAAACGCGCGCGAGCAGCGGCACGCTTGCAGTGTTCAGGTCGACGCCAACGGAGTTCACGCAATCTTCGACGACGGCATCGAGCGTTTTCGCAAGATCGCCCTGGTTCACGTCGTGCTGGTACTGCCCGACACCGATCGACTTCGGGTCGATCTTCACCAGTTCCGCCAGCGGATCCTGCAAGCGCCGCGCGATGCTCGCGGCGCCGCGCAGGCTGACGTCGACATCGGGCAACTCCTGCGATGCGTATTCGCTTGCGGAATACACCGAGGCACCCGACTCGCTCACGACGATGCGTTGCAGGCCCGGCAGGTCATGCGCCAGCCGCTTCATGAGGTCGGCAGCAAGCTTGTCCGTTTCGCGGCTTGCGGTGCCATTGCCAATCGCGATCAGCGAGACATTGTGCTTGCGGCACAGCAGGCCCAGCTGGTGCAGCGAGCCTTCCCAATCGCGTCTCGGCTCGTGCGGATAGACCGTGGACGTGTCGACGAGTTTTCCCGTCGCATCGACCACAGCGACCTTCACGCCGGTGCGGATACCGGGATCGAGCCCCATCACGACTCGCGGGCCCGCCGGCGCGGCGAGCAGGAGGTCGCGCAAGTTGTCCGCGAAAACCTTGATCGCAACCCTTTCGGCTTCTTCGCGCAAGCGAGCGAACAAGTCACGTTCAGTGGACAGCGACAGCTTCACGCGCCAGGTCCATGCCACGCATTTGCGGATCAGGTCATCGCCAGGTCGCCCGAGATGCGACCACTTCACGTGCTGGGCGATGCGGCCTTCGGCGATCGATGGCTTGCCCGGGTCCGGTTCGACCGGCAGCGAAAGCTTCGCATCGAGGACTTCCAGCTGTCGTCCGCGGAACACCGCAAGCGCGCGGTGCGATGGCACGCGGCCGATCGGTTCGCCGTAGTCGAAGTAGTCGCGGAACCTGGCGACGTCGGGATGGGTCTCGTCCTTGCCCGATGCGAGCTTCGACTTGAGCAATCCTTCGCCCCACAGCCACTCGCGCATCGATTGCACCAGCGATGGATCTTCCGCCCAGCGCTCGGAAAGAATGTCGCGCACCCCCTCGAGGACGGCGGGCACCGTGGTGAAGTCCTCGCCGCCCTCGCCCTTTTCGTGCTTCACGAAGTCGATTGCTTCCGTCGCGGGATCGAGCGTGGGCGCGGCGAACAGCTTGTCGGCGAGCGGCTCGAGGCCTGCTTCACGCGCAATCTGCCCCTTGGTGCGGCGCTTGGGTTTGTATGGCAGGTACAGGTCTTCCAGCTCCTGCTTGGTCGGCGCCGCTTCGACGGCGGCGCGCAGTTCCGGCGTCAGCTTACCCTGCTCATCGATGCTGCGCAGCACTGCCTCGCGGCGCTCTTCCAGTTCGCGCAGGTACGCGAGGCGCGCTTCGAGCTCCCGCAATTGCACGTCGTCGAGGCCGGCAGTGGCCTCCTTGCGATAGCGGGCGATGAAAGGGACGGTGGCGCCGCCGTCCAGGAGGTCCACGGCCGCGCGGACCTGCGGCTGGGCGACGCGCAATTCGGCGGCGATCTGCCGGATGATTTTCTGCATCTTGCGGGTATTACTGCTGGGCCATCGGCGCTTCGGAAAGGCCGCGAGTTTGCCACAGCCCACAGGGGGAATCGGTGCGCGCTGACAGCGCCGCTGCAGTGCCATCCCAGAATGAAACGAATTGCCTGCAGGAGAAATAGACATGCGTGGACGAATCGTTTTCATCGTGCTTGCCGTGCTCGTGGTGGGCGCGATCGCAGCGCTCAACTGGCCCGAATTCACGCGCGCCGAACCGTTGAGCTTTGGCGTGCTCACTGCGACCGTGCCGGTCGGCGTGACGCTGCTGGTGATCATGGCCGTCGTGCTGGCCGTCTTCCTCGTGAGCAGCGCGATCCAGGAATCGCGCTACCTCCTCGATCACCGCCGCCACACGCGCGCATTGCACGCGCAACGCGAGCTCGCGGAGAAGGCCGAAGCCTCGCGCTTCACCGACCTGCGCCAGCATCTCGATTCGCACCTGCGCGAAACCCGCCAGCGCGAAACGATGATGGGCACTGAATTCGAGAAGCGCATGATGCAAAGCCACAGCGAGCTGCGCGCGCAGCTCGAGCGCATGCACCAGCTGATCGCAGGCCATCTCGTGGAAATCGAATCGCGCCTCGGCCCGCGCGACATGACGCGCGTCGAGTCGGGCCTGCAGTCCGATTTGCCCGAGCGCGACCGCGCGCGCGTGTAAGAAGCGCTACAGTCGAGGCGACTCACGGCATCCCATGCCGTCAGGAGTTGCCATGCGTTCCGTCCTTGCCACCGCCTGCGCCTTCCTGGGCGCGGGTGCACTCGCCGCACCGGATGCCGTGTGTGTCGCCAAGTCCGCGGCAACGCTCACGCCCGTGGTGGAGGTGTATACATCGGAGGGCTGCAGCTCGTGCCCGCCTGCCGACAAGTGGCTGTCGGCGCTCAAGGACGATGTTGCGAAGGGCCGCGTTGTCGCGCAAGGCTTCCACGTCGGCTACTGGGACTACATCGGCTGGGTCGACCGTTTCGCGAACCCCTTGTACACGCAGCGGCAGCGCAAGGTCGCGTCGTGGAACGGCATCTCCTCGATCTACACGCCCCAGATCGTGCGCAACGGGCAGGACTGGCGCGACGAGCGCGTGCTGCTCTCGCCCGAGCCGGCGAGGGCCTCGATCGAATTGCGGCGGACGGCCGATGATGCGTTCGCCGCAAGCGTCGCTCCCGCGGACGGCGTCGGTTCGTGGGGCGCGTATTGGACCGTCACCGAGAACGGCCACAGCAGCAAGGTGAAGTCCGGCGAGAACACCGGCGAGTTCCTCAAGCACGATTTCGTGGTGCGGCAATACGTCTCTGCGGGTGACCATCGCGGCGCAGGTGCGTTGACCCTGCGCACGATCGCTGCCACCGCAGGCCATCCCAGGCAGGTCAACCTCGTGGTCTTCGACCCGAAGAGCGGCAAGACCCTGCAGGCACTCAGCCTAAACTGCGGGGCGTGAAAGCCCTCCTGCGCCGGATCTTCATCGTCTTCGCCGCGCTGCTCCTGCTGTTCGAGGAGTGGGGGTGGGAGCCGCTCGCAGCGCTCGTCGCGCGGCTGGCCAAGCTGCCGCTGTTCGCGTGGCTCGAGGCGCACATCCGCAAGCTGCCGCCGTGGGCCGCGCTGGCGACGTTCGCCGTTCCTGCCTTGATGCTGCTGCCCGTGAAGATCGCGGCACTCTTCTTCATCGCGCATGGCCACGGCATGCTGGGCCTGGGGGTGCTTCTGGCCGCCAAGCTTGTGGGCACCGCAGTGCTCGCTCGCCTGTTTGCGCTGACACAGCCCACGTTGATGCAGCTCGCGTGGTTCGCACGCGGGTACCCGCGCTGGAAGGCCTGGAAAGACCGCGTGATGGATGAAGTGCGTCGCTCGCGCGCCTGGCAGTCGGCGCAGCGCATGAAGGTTGCGCTGTCGCAGCAGTGGAGCGACTTCAAGCGCTCCCTGAGCTAATCGAACAGCCCGGGGTGCCCGCCGAGTTGCGCGCGCTCGATTTCGAGCATCTTCAATTTCGTGTCGACCCCGCCCGTCGCGGAAAAACCGACGCCCGAGTTGCCCGCACCCAGCACCCGATGGCAAGGCACGATCGGCGCGAACGGGTTGTGGCCGAGCGCCTGGCCCACTGCGCGCGCGGACCCGGGCTCGCCGATCTTCTGCGCGACCTCGCCATATGTGAGCGTGCGGCCGGGCGGGATCGCGCGCGTCACCTCGTAGACGCGCTGGTTGAAATACGGCTCGCCACGCATGTCGAGTGAAACGTCCGCAAGGTCGTCATGCGCGCCTTCGAGCAGCGCCTTCACGCGCTCGATCACTTTGACCACCCATCCAGGCGGATCGCGCTCCTCGCATTCCGGGTGCCGTCGCTGCATGCGCTTCAAGGTCGACGCACGATCCGGCTCCGGCAACTGGCACGTTGCAATCGCATCCTCGCTCCACGCGATGCCGCACGCGCCGATCGCCGTGTCGAAGACGCAGTAGCCCACGACCGGCATGGAGACCTCAGGCCCTGTCGGCGGCCCGCAGCACGTAGCCGATGCGCGGGAAATGCACGTGCACGACTCCGGCGCGGGAATCTTCGCGCTCGAGCGTGTAGTGCGTGCGGGTCGCGGCCAGCAGGATCCCTTCGGTGGGCTCGGTGCCGAACGATTCCGGCGTGATCGTGACGCGCGTGCCGAGGGCAATGCCGTGGTCGTCCTGGAACGCACTGTCGACCAGCATCTTTTCCGCCGGCGGCAGCGGGTCGGCCCGGCGGGCCACCTCGATGGCCGCCGCCGAATCGAACTTCTCCATCGTCCCGTGACCGATTGCCGCGATGCGATCCATCCATTCGATGACGGCCGGAGTGGCATTGAGGATCTCGCCCATCGACGCCGCCTGCTTGCGCGTGAACCACAGGGGATGGTAGGTGGACAAGTCGGCGATGCACGGCTCGAGGCCGAACAGGTAGTCGTGCTCCTCGCACATGTGCGCGATGCGGCGCAGGTAGGAGCGATACGCGGACGTCGCATCGCCCAGGCGCAGCCGCACCATATTCGCGTGCATCGGCTTGCGGTCCTCCATGAATGCCTTTGCAGCTTCCGGCGGCTGGTTGGCGAACAGCTGTTGTGCGCCCTTCGGCTGGAAGCTGTACGTCATCGACGCCCAGAACAATGTGCTGTCCGCCCACTGCGAGAAGATGCGCGACACGCCTTTCAGGTGCGCCGGGTACAAGGTCGGCTCGGGCTGGATGTGCTCGAGCACATCGCAGATCAATGCAGTATCGCAATAGATGTCGGCACCGACCTGCAGGAAGGGCGTGCGGCGGTAGCCACCCGTCAGCGCGATGACGTCCGGCTTGGGCATGATCGAGGGGATCAGGACCGAATGCCATGCCAGCTTCTTGAAGCCCAGGGCGGCGCGGACCTTCTCCGCGAATGGCGACATCGGGTAGTGATGCAGGATCAGTTCGGGCATCGGGTCTCCTTCAGGGTGGCGGTGGCACGCGCTCGTTCAAGCCAGCTTGACCAGCTGCTTCCCGAAGTTGCGGCCCTTGAGCAGGCCGAGGAAAGCTTCCGGCGCGGAGGCGAGCCCTTCCGCGACGGATTCGCGCGGCCGGAACTGGCCGCTTCCGACGAGTTGCCCGAGTTCCGCCAGCGCCTGGGGCCACACCTCCATGTGCTCGCTGACGATGAAGCCTTCGAGGCGCACCCGGTTCGTGAGCAGCACTTGCGGGTAAGACATCGGAACGGGCTTGCCGTCGTAGCCGGCGATCATGCCGCACAGCGCAATGCGCGCGAATGCATTCAGGCGCAGCATCACCGCATCCATCACCATGCCGCCGACGTTTTCGAAGTAGCCATCGATCCCGTCGGGCGCGACTTCCCGAATCGCCTTCGACAACGATGCTGCATCGTTGTACTCGCGGTAGTCGATGCACGCGTCGAAGCCGATTTCGTCGGTGACGTACTTGCACTTCTGCTTGCCACCCGCGATGCCGATCACCCGGCAGCCGCGCGCCTTGGCAAGTGCTCCATACGCGCTGCCGACCGCGCCCGACGCTGCGCTCACCGCGACGGTCTGCCCCGCCTTCGCCTCGATGATCTTCACAAGCCCGTACCACGCTGTCACGCCGGGCATACCCACCGCGCCAAGGTAATGCGAGATCGGCACATGCGTGGTATCGACCTTGCGCATCGCACCCGCCTGCTCCGCGCTGACGACGCTGTACTCCTGCCAGCCGCCCATGCCGACCACTTTGTCGCCGGGCTGGTACCTCGGCGACTTGCTTTCGACGACTTCGCCCACCGTGCCGCCTTGCATCACCTGCCCCAGCGGCTGCGGCGCCGCGTAGCTCTTGGCATCGTTCATGCGGCCGCGCATGTACGGGTCGAGCGAGAGATAGTGATGCCGCACGAGCACCTGCCCGTCCTGCAGCGCCGGCGTCTCGCTGGTCACCAGCTTGAAGTTCGATGCGCTGGCCTCGCCTTGCGGGCGGCTGTCCAGGTGAATCTGCTTGTTCGTGGGCATGTCGTCCCCTTCAGTCGGTCGAAATCGTATTGAGCGGGTTGACGCTCTTCGCGCCGGTGGCCAGGCGAGGCACGTACTTGAACGTGCCGGTGGCGTGCGCGCAAGGCTTGCCTTGCAGGTCGTAGATCGTGGCTTCGGTGAAAGCCATGGTCGCGGTGCGGTGCATCAAGCGGCCCTTGCCCACGAGCTTGCCGCGCGCGGGCTGCATGAAGCTCGTCTTCATCTCGATCGTGACCACGCCCATCTCCGGCTGCGCGCTGCGTGCTGCTGCGGCCATGGAGACATCCAGCAAGGTCATGCATGCACCGCCGTGCGTCACGCCGAAGGAATTCAGGTGATCGGCCTTGGCTTCGTACGCGATCTCGGAGTGGCCATCCTCGAATTTCTCCAGGACAAAACCGAGGTGCTCGACGAAAGGGATCTTGACGCCGAAATTCATTGCTTCAACCTCCGGTGACCACGCTGACGCCGCCGTCCACCGCGAGCCATTGCCCCGTGATGTGCTTGCCTGCGTCCGATGCATAGAGCAGCGCGATGCCCTTCAGGTCTTCGTCGTCGCCGAGGCGCCGCAGCGGCGCGTTGGCCGCGAGCTTGTCCTGGCCGAGTTTCGCGAGCAGGCCGTGCGTCATCTTGCTGGGGAAAAAACCGGGGCAGATCGCATTGACGTTGATGCTGTACTTGCCCCACTCGCATGCGAGTGCCTGGGTGAACGTGATGACAGCGCCCTTCGACGTGTTGTACGCCAGCGTGGTCATCTCCGCCGGGTTGCCGCCGAGGCCAGCGATCGAGGCCACGTTGATGATGCGGCCCGACTTGCGCGGGATCATCGACTTCTTCGCGAGATGCTGCGAGAGGATGAAATAGCCGCGCACGTTGAGGTTGAGCACCTTGTCCCACGCTTCGACCGGATGGTCTTCGGCGGGGGCGCCCCATGCGGCGCCGGCATTGTTCACGAGGATGTCGACTTCGCCGATGCGCTGCATCGTTTCGTCCGCAAGGCGCCGGATATCGCTCTCGACGGAGCAATCGGCGGCGATCCAGCGGGCATCGATGCCGGCGGCCTGCAAGTCGGCCACCGCCTCTTCGAGCTCGCCTTCCTTGCGTGCACTGAGCATGACCTTCGCGCCGGCTTCACCCAGGGCGTGCGCGATCTGCAAGCCAAGGCCGCGTGAGCCTCCGGTGACGAGTGCCGTCTTGCCCGAGAGGTCGAACAGCTTCTGGACAGGGCGAGGGGTCATGTTTCTCCTTGCGACGCGGAAGGCGATTGTGCGCCCGCAGCCGGTGGATCGGGCAGGCGCGAGCGCACGATGATCAGGACGATGCCGGCGATCGTCGCAAGGGTGCCCAGCACGCCGAGCGTCCAGCCCGTGATCGCATGCACGCTCCCGGTGACGATGCCCAGAACGATGCCGAACAGGCCGGCGTAGAGGGCGATCCACGCGAAGCGGTCGATGCGCGCCAGCGTCGTCGCGGTGACCATCACAACGCCTCCTCCGGCACCTGGGCGCAGGTCGGGTCGCGCGCCGCGACGACCTTGAGCCAAGCTTCGATCTTCGGCAGCTCGTAGTGGAAGAAGTAGCGCGTCGCGGCGACGCGGCCGATGTTCGCGGCATCTGTCGAACCTTCGGGCATTGCCAGCGCGACATCGAGCCAGGTCCACGCAATCACCGTGTGCCCGAACGCCTGCATGTACGGCACGGCGTTCGCGAGTGCGTCCTTCGGGTCGCCCGTGGCCCAGGCCGCCTTCGTCGCGGAGCCGACCTGCTGCAAGGCCTTGCCCAGCGCGTTCGCGTATTCGGCGAGGTCCGGGCGTTGCATCGCACGCTCGATCGTCCGGTTGATGTGTTGCGCGACCAGTTGCAATCCGCGCCCTCCCTCCATCACGACCTTGCGTCCCAGCAAGTCGTTCGCGTGGATGCCGTGCGTGCCCTCGTGGATCATGTTCAGGCGCTGGTCGCGCCAATACTGCTCCACCGGGAAGTCGCGCGTGTAGCCGTAGCCGCCGTGGACCTGGATCGCGAGCGAGTTCGCCTCGAGGCACAGCTCCGACGGCCAGCTCTTGGCGATCGGCGTCAGCACTTCTAGCAGCACGCGCGATTCTTCGACGGACTCCGGTGTGCCTGTGTGCAGTTCATCGATGAGCCGGGCGCAATAGAGCATCAAGGCCAGCGCACCTTCGCAATAGGCCTTCTGCGCGAGCAGCATGCGCTTGACGTCGGCGTGTTCGATGATGCGCACCTGCGGCTTCGACGAGTCCTTGCCTTCCGGGCCGACGGGGCGTCCTTGGGGACGCTGCTTTGCGTAGTCGAGCGACGCGTAATAGCCCGCGAGGCCGAGCGCCGTCGCGCCCATGCCGATGGCAATGCGTGCTTCGTTCATCATGTGGAACATGCAGCGCAGGCCTTCGCCCGGCCGTCCGACGAGATAGCCGATCGCACCCGGCTTGCCGCGCGCTGGAAACTTCCCTTCGCCGAAATTGAGCAGCGTGTTGGGAGTGCCGCGCCACCCGAGCTTGTGGTTCAGGCCCGCGAGCGCAACATCGTTGCGCTCGCCTGTGAGCTGGCCCTGCGCGTCGACAAGCTTCTTGGGCACGACGAACAGCGAGATGCCTTTGGTGCCCGCAACCAGCTTGCCGTCCGCGCCGGGAATCTTGGCGAGCACGAGGTGGACGATGTTCTCGGTGAGCTCGTGCTCGGCCGCCGAGATCCACATCTTGTTGCCCTTGAGGCGGTAGCGTGGGCCCAGCGGATCGGATTCGAAATCGTCACCGTCCGGTGTGGCGCGTGTCACGATGTCCGACAGCGAAGAGCCCGCTTGCGGTTCCGACAAGGCCATCGTGCCCGACCACCGGCCGCTGAACTCGTTCAGGGCGAACACCTGCTTTTGCAGATCGGTGCCGTGCGCCATCAGCAGGTTCGCATTGCCTGTGGTGAGCATGCCGCCGCCGATCGAAGCCGCGGAGACAGTGAAAATCGCGTTGGCCGGCGCTTCGATCGTGTACGGCAACTGCATGCCGCCGATGCCGTAGTCCTGCGCCGCCGACATCAGGCCGGTGCCGACGTACGCGTTCCACGCGTCGTGCGTTGCACGCGGCAGGATCACCTTCTCGCCATCGAAGCGCGGCTCCTCGGTGTCGACGAGCCGGTTGAACGGCGCGTACTTCTCGCGCGCCACGCGTTCGCACGTGTCGAGCACGGCGCCAAACGTTTCGCGCGAGTGGTCCGAGAACCGCGCGCGCGAGGTGAGCTCCTCCGCGTGCAGCCAGTCGTAGAGGAGGAAGTCGAGCGTGGAACGAAGGGTCATGTTGTCATTGCGGGCTTGACCCGCAATCCAGTGTCTTTTGATCGAAAGTCGCTGGATGCCGGGTCGAGCCCGGCATGACAACTACAGGACTTCGAACACGCCCGCCGCGCCCATGCCGCCGCCGATGCACATGGTGACGACGACCTTCTTCGCACCGCGGCGCTTGCCTTCGATCAGCGCGTGGCCCGTGAGACGCTGGCCCGAGACGCCATACGGGTGACCCACGGCGATCGCGCCGCCGTTGACGTTCAGGCGATCGGCGGGGATGCCCAGCTTGTCGCGGCAATAGAGCACCTGCACCGCGAACGCTTCATTCAGTTCCCACAGGTCGATGTCGCTGACCTTCAGGCCGAGCTTCTTGAGGACCTTCGGCACTGCAAACACGGGGCCGATCCCCATTTCGTCGGGCTCGCATCCCGCGACAGCGAAGCCGAGGAATCGGCCGATCGGCTTGAGGTTGTTCTTCGAAGCGAATGCTTCGCTGACGACCACGCACGCACCGGCGCCGTCGGAGAACTGGCTGGCGTTGCCCGCCGTGATCACGCCGCCGGGCAGCGCAGGCTTGATGCCGCTGATGCCCTCCTTCGTCGTCCCCTGGCGCAGGCCCTCGTCCCTGGTGGCGGTGACTTCCTTCGTCACCAGGCCGAGCACCGCGTCGGCCACACCGGCCTTCACCGTGATGGGCGCGATCTCGTCGTTGAACTTGCCGGCTTCCTGCGCCGCGCACGCCTTCTGCTGGCTGGCCGCGCCGTATTCGTCCTGCGCGTCCCTGCTGATGTTGTAGCGCTTGGCAACCTGCTCCGCCGTCTGCAGCATCGACCAGTAGATCTCCGGCTTCTTCGCGGTGAGCTCCGGGTCCTGCAGCATGTGGTGGTTCATCTCCTGCTGCACGCACGAGATGCTCTCGACGCCGCCGGCCACGAAGACGTCGCCTTCACCGGCAATCACGCGCTGCGAAGCCATTGCGATCGTCTGCAGGCCCGACGAGCAGAAGCGGTTCACGGTCGCACCCGCAACGGTGATCGGCAGGCCGGCCATCAGCGCGATCTGGCGCGCGATGTTCGCGCCGGTGGCTCCCTCGGGATTCGCGCAGCCCATGAGCACGTCTTCGATCTGCGCCGGGTCGACGCCCGAGCGCTGCACGGCGTGCTTCACGGCGTGGCCACCCAGCGTCGCGCCGTGCGTCATGTTGAATGCGCCCTTCCAGCTCTTGGTAAGCGGCGTGCGGGCGGTGGAAACGATCACTGCGTTCGTCATGGCGTGGGCCTTTCGAGGGAAGCGTTGCGGATGAGGAGGGAGTAGAAGCGGACCAGCCCGGCGAGGTTCGCCGTGGCGATGCGTTCGTTGGTGCCGTGGATGCGCGGCAGGTCTTCGGCCTTCACGCGGATCGGGCTGAAGCGATAGATGTTTTCCGTGAGTCCGACGAAAGCGGCGGAATCCGAACCGGCCGTGAACAGCGCGGGTGCCACGATCACGTCCGGGTAAAGCGAGCGCAGCGTGCGATTGAGCACCTGGTACGGCACGGCGGTTGTCGGCGAGACCGGTGTCGGATCCTTGCCTTCGAGCAGCGGCTTCACTTGCACACGTTCGCCGACGACGCTGCGCACGTGCGCCATCACGGTCTCGCGCGATTCGCCCGGCAGGATGCGGAAGTTCGCGACCGCCGTGGCGCGCTCGGGGATCACGTTGTCCTTCATGCCGCCTTGCACGATTGTCAGGGCCGTCGTCGTGCGCACCATCGAGTTCAGGGCGCCGCCCCGCCCCATTTGCGATTGCACGAGCGGGCCGAACAGCCACAGGTTCGACAATGCGACGCGCTGCATGCCTTGCATCTCGGGCGCGATCGTCTCGAACAGCTCGCGCGCAGCGCCGTCGAGGTGTGGCGGCATCTGCTGCTGGTCAAGGCGCGTCAGCGCGGCCGAAAGAATCGCGATGGAGGTATTGCCGGGAGCCGGCGGTGCGGAGGAGTGCCCGGGCGTTCCGGTTGCGGAAAGCGTCAGCGAGATGTAGCCCTTCTCCGCAATGCCAATTGTCGCCACAGGCTTCGCCAAGCCGGGAACGAACCCTTCACCGATGAACAGCCCTTCGTCCAGCACGAAATCGAGCTTGACGTTGCGGCTGGCCAGCAATTGCGCGATCGCGCGCGCACCGTTGCTGGTGGTCTCTTCGTTCGAGCCCGAGATGATGTAGATCGTCTGGCGCGGCTGGAAACCGGCGGCCAGCAACATCTCCACTGCTTGCAACTCGGCGACGAGATTGCCCTTGTCGTCCCAGGAACCGCGGCCCCAGATGTAGCCGTCCCTGATTGCCCCATCGAACGGCGCGGATTCCCACTTCGGTTCCGTGCCCGGTTCGATCGGCACCACGTCCTGGTGCGCCATCAATGCGAATGGCTTCGCAGCGGGATCGCTGCCCTGCCATGTGTAGAGCAGGTTCAGGCCGTCGACGACTTCTCGCTTGAGCTTCTGGTGCACCAGCGGAAAACTGCGCTCCAGGTGCGCGTGCAGCTTGCGGAACTCGTCCGAGTTCTGCATCGGGTCCGAAGCGCTGGAGACGGTGCGAAAGCGCACGGCCTGCGCGAGCGTGTCCGCAACGGCCTTTTCATCGACGGCAAGCGGCGGCGCGGGCGGTACATCGAGCTGGCGCGAACCCTGGCGCAGCGTGTTGATCGCCACTGCTGCAATCAGCAGTGCGAGCAACCCGCCGACAACCAGGGCAACGCGCTTGAACATCTTCAGTTGAAGTTCTTGCCTTCGGCGGCCAGCTTCGCGAGCAACGCCGCGGGTTCCCAGAACTTCGCGTCGTCGTTCGGGTTCTTCGCGAAGCGTTTCATCGCCTGCACGACGTTGAACAGGCCGAACTGGTCCGCGTACAGCATCGGCCCGCCGCGATGCAGCGGGAACCCGTAGCCGGTGATGTAGACCATGTCGATGTCGCTGGCCTTGCTGGCGATGCCGTCCTCGAGAATGCGCGCGCCTTCGTTCACGAGCGCAAAGACGAGACGCTGCACGATCTCCTCGTCGCTGATCTTGCGCGGCGTGATGCCCAGCTCCTTGCGGTGCGCGGCGATCATCTCCTCGACCAGCTTCGACGGGATCGCGTCGCGCTTGCCTTCCTGGTAGTCGTACCAGCCCGCGCCGGTCTTCTGGCCGAAGCGGCCGAGCTCGCACAATTTGTCGGCAGTGCGGCTGTATTTCATTTCCGCGCGTTCGGTGGCGCGGCGCTTGCGGATGGCCCAGCCGATGTCGTTGCCCGCGAGGTCTCCCATGCGGAACGGGCCCATCGCAAAGCCGAACTTCTCGATTGCCTTGTCCACCTGCTGCGGCGTCGCGCCTTCGTCGAGCATGAAGCCCGCCTGGCGGCTGTACTGCTCGATCATGCGGTTGCCGATGAAGCCGTCGCACACGCCCGAGACGACAGCGGTTTTCTTGATCTTCTTGGCCGTGGCCATCACGGTGGCCAGCACGTCCCTGGCCGTCTTGTCGCCACGCACCACCTCCAGCAGCCGCATCACGTTGGCCGGGCTGAAGAAGTGCATCCCGACCACGTCCTGCGGGCGTTTAGTGAACGACGCGATCTTGTTCACGTCGAGCGTCGAAGTGTTCGAAGCGAGGATCGCGCCGGGCTTGGCCACTTCGTCGAGCTTCTCGAAGACCTTCTGCTTGACGCCCATTTCCTCGAACACCGCTTCGATGACCAGGTCCGCGTCCTTGAAATCGTCATAGGACAGCGTGGTCTTGAGCAGGCCCATGCGCTGGTCGTACTTGTCCTGCTTGAGCTTGCCTTTCTTCACCTGCGCTTCGTAATTCTTGCGGATGGTCGCGACGCCGCGGTCCAGCGCCTCCTGTTTCATCTCCAGCATCGTCACGGGAATGCCGGCGTTCAGGAAGTTCATCGTGATGCCGCCGCCCATCGTGCCGGCGCCGATCACGGCGACCTTCTTGATCTCGCGCTTCGGCGTGTCTTCCGCGACGTCCGGAATCTTCGAGGCGGCGCGTTCGGCCATGAACAAGTGGCGCAGCGCACGCGATTCCGGCGTGAGCATCAATGCCATGAAGATCTCCCGCTCTGCTGTGAGGGCGTCGTCGAACTTCATCCGGGTCGCGTTCTCGACCGCGTCGACGCACTTCGCGGGCGCGGGCAGGTTCTTCGCCATGCCCTTGACCATGTTGCGCGCGAACTGGAAATACGCGTCGCCCATCGGGTGCTTGCACGGCAGGTTGCGCACGAGCGGCAACGG
>DATLBJ010000047.1:0-16385 GCA_035526975.1 Ramlibacter sp. | reverse complement strand
CGTGACGTTCACCGTCGATGCCGACGGCTTGCTGTCGGTCGGCGCGAAAGAGCAGGGCAGCGGTGTCGAAGCACGCATCGACGTGAAACCGTCGTATGGCCTTTCCGACGACGAGATCGCGCGCATGCTGAAGGAAAGTTTCTCGACCGCCGAGGCCGACATGAAGGCGCGGGCCCTGGCGGAGGCGAAGGTCGAAGCCGACCGCATGTTGCTCGCCACGCAAAGCGCGCTCGATGCGGACGGCCAGCTGCTCGACGCCGGCGAGCGGACGCACGTGGATGCGCTGATGCTGTCGCTTCGCGCGATCGCCGGAAACTCGGACGACGCCGCGGCCATCGACGCTGCAACCGAAGCCCTGGCCAAGGGCACCGAAGAGTTTGCGGCGCGCCGCATGAACGAGAGCATCCATAAGGCGCTTGCCGGCAAGAACGTCGAGGCCCTCTGAGATGACGGTCATCAAGATCCTCCCGCACCCGGAGTACTGCCCGAACGGCGCCGAGATCCGGACCACGCCGGGCAACTCGATCTGCGAGGCGCTGCTGGACAACGGGATCAAGATCGAACATGCGTGCGACATGAGTTGCGCCTGCACGACGTGCCACGTCGTCGTGCGTGAAGGATTCAACTCGTTGAACGAAATGGACGAGAACGAGGAAGATTTGCTCGATCGCGCCTGGGGCCTCGAGCCCGACTCGCGCCTTTCGTGCCAGGCGATCGTGGCGCACAAGGATCTCGTTGTGGAAATCCCGAAATATTCGATCAACCACGCGAAGGAAAAGCACTGACGCGGCCATAATCGCGCGGTGCGCCAGATCGTCCTCGACACAGAAACCACCGGCCTTTCCGCCGAAGCCGGCGACCGGATCATCGAAATCGGTTGCGTGGAGCTGGTAGCCCGCAAGCTCACGGGCAACAACAAGCATTTCTACGTCAACCCGGAGCGCGAAAGCCACGAGGACGCACTCAAGGTCCACGGCATCAGCAACGAATTCCTGCGCGACAAGCCGAAGTTCTCGCAACTCGCGAGCGAACTCGTCGAGTACTGGGCGGGTGCGGAAATCATCATCCACAACGCTGCGTTCGACGTCGCCTTCCTGGACAAGGAGCTCGAGCTCGCCGGCCTGAAGCGTTTCGGCACTTACGTGTCCCTCGTGACCGACACGCTCGCGATGGCCAAGGAGATGTGGCCGGGCAAGCGCAACAGCCTCGATGCGCTTTGCGATCGCCTCGGCGTGGACAACTCCAGCCGCACATTGCACGGCGCATTGCTCGACGCGGAGCTGCTCGCCGACGTGTACATCAACATGACACGCGGCCAGGACGCGCTGCTGATCGACGTTGGAGCGACGGAGGCGATCGCAGGTATCGCGACGCGCGTCGACCTGCGCCAGTTCACGCTGCCCGTGCTCACGGCGAACGAGCAGGAATCGGCAGCGCACGAAGAAGTGTTGAAGCAGTTGGACAAGGCGAGCGGCGGCCGGACCCTCTGGAGACCACCTCAGCCTATGGCATAATTCGAGGCTCGTCGCGCTCGCGCGAACGGGCGATTAGCTCAGCGGTAGAGCACTGCATTCACACTGCAGGGGTCACATGTTCGATCCATGTATCGCCCACCAGATCGCATGAAGCCGGCCCCGCGCCGGCTTCGTCATTTCGGGAACACAATGCCTCGCATGGAGACATGGTTGCGCGTCGTGCCCGGTACGACCCCGCTGGTGCTCGATTCGCCGCACAGCGGCACCGCTTACCCGGACGATTTCGGCCACAGCTGCGACATGCGCGAGCTGCGGCAGGCCGAGGATACGCACGTCGAGAAACTCTACGACTTCGCGCCGGCTCTCGGCATCGCGTGGATCGAGGCGCTGTTTCCGCGGAGCTACCTCGACGCGAACCGCAACGTCACCGAAATCGACACGGAGATGTTCGAGGATGCGTGGCGGGGAGAAACCGAATCCGACCCGAAGTCGCGTGCGAAAGTCCGCCTGGGGAAGGGACTGATCTGGCGCGTGACGGACAGCGGTGTCCCGATCTACTCGCGCAAGTTGCGTGCGGCCGAAATCGAATCGCGGATCGAACGCGCGTGGAAGCCGTATCACGCCGCGGTGCAAGCCGCGATCATGGAGGCCCACGGGCGTCATGGCTACAGCGTGCACGTCAATTGCCACTCGATGCCGGCGGTGTCGGGCGATTACTCGACGGACTTCCCGGGCCTGGTTCATGCCGACTTCGTGATCGGCGATCGCGACGGCACCACCGCCGATCCCCGCCTGTCAAAAAAGGTGTGCAGCCATCTGGAGCAATCGGGCTACAGGGTGTCGTACAACCACCCGTACAAGGGCGTCGAGCTGGTGCGGCGCTACGGCGACCCGGCGCACCAGCGCCACAGCATCCAGGTGGAAATCAATCGCAAGCTGTACATGGACGAGGCGACGCTGTGCCTCATTCCGGCCAGCGAGGACCTGAAGGCCAGCCTGCGATCGCTGATGCAGATGCTGCTCGCCACCGACCCGCGCAAGACCTGATGGAACGCATCGGCGCGCTCGTCATCGGTGGGGGTGTCGTGGGGCTTGCGATCGCGCGTGCCCTCGCGCAGGCGGGCCACGAAACCATCGTCGCCGAATCGCAGACGGCGATCGGCCAGGGCGTGAGCTCGCGCAACAGCGAAGTGATCCACGCGGGCCTGTACTACACGCCGGGCTCGCTGAAAGCGAGGCTATGTGTTCGCGGCAAGGAGCTGCTCTACGCGCTGTGCGGCACCCACGGAGTGCCGCACCGCAATTGCGGGAAGTTCGTCGTTGCGCAAACCGAGCAGGAAGTGGCGGCGCTCGAGGTCCTCGCAGCACGCGCGGCGGCCAACGGCGTTCCGGTCGAACGATTGGGCGAAGCGCAGGCTAGATCTGCGGAGCCGGCACTGCAATGCGTGGCAGCCTTGTCATCGCCGACGACAGGGATCGTCGACAGCCATTCGCTGATGCTCGCACTGCAGGGCGACGTCGAGCGCGCGGGCGGATTTGTCGCGCTGGGCTCCGCGGTCGATTCCGCAGTGCTCGGGCGAGGCCGCGAACCCCACGTCGTCCGGATGGCGGACGGTTCCGAGCTCGAAACACCGGTCCTGGTGAATTCGGCGTCGCTGCATGCCTGCGCGCTCGCACGGCGCTTCGAAGGGCTGGATCACGAGACGATTCCGCGCGAGCATTTCGCCAAGGGCAACTACTACAGCCTGAGCGGCAAGGCGCCGTTCTCGCGCCTGATCTATCCCGCGCCGGCGGACGCATGGCTCGGCGTGCATCTCACGCTCGACCTCGGTGGGCAGGCGAAGTTCGGTCCCGACCTCGAGTGGCTGGCTGCGCGCACGCCGGGCGAGATCGACTACGCGGTGGATCCGAAGCGGGCCGAAGGCTTCTACGCGGAAGTGCGCCGCTATTGGCCCGCATTGCCCGACGGTGTTTTGCAACCGAGCTACAGTGGCGTGCGGCCGAAGATCCACGGGCCCGGCGAGTCCGCGCCGGATTTCCGCATCGATGGGCCGCAACTGCATGGGGTGCGTGGGCTCGTGAATCTCTTTGGCATCGAATCGCCCGGGCTGACCAGCGCTCTGGCGATCGGCGAACATGTCCTGGCGCAGCTGGCTGCTTAACGCCGCGCTGGTGGCGGCTCCGCTCGCGGCGCAGACATTGCCGCCGGTCACGGTGACTGCGACCCGCACCGAAGCGAACCCGTTCGACGTGCCCGCATCGGTGTCGGTGATCGGCGGCGATTCGATCCGCGACGCTGCGCGCCCCGAGATCAACGTTTCGGAATCGCTCGCCATCGTGCCGGGCGTCTCCGCGCGCGACCGCCAGAATTTCGCGCAGGACCTGCAGTTGTCCGTGCGCGGTTTCGGCGCGCGGTCGACGTTCGGTGTGCGCGGCGTGCGCATTTACGTCGACGGGATTCCGGCGACGCTGCCCGACGGGCAGGGCCAGCTCTCGCACATCGACCTTGCTTCCGCAGGGAAGATCGAAATGCTCCGGGGGCCGTTCTCCGTCCTGTACGGGAACTCGTCGGGCGGCGTGATGCAGGTGACGACGGAACGGGGCGAGGGTGCATCGCAGGTCACCGGTTCGATGATCGCGGGCGGCAACGGGCTTTCGCACCCCGGACTGCGCGTGTCCGGCGGGACGCCGAGCCTCGGATATGTTCTGAGCGCGAATCGCCTCGACGTCGACGGCTGGCGTGACCACAGTTCCGTCGCGCGCGATGTCGGCAATGCGCGGCTCGACTTCGAGCCGCAGCAAGGCCGGACATGGACCTTCGTTGCGAGTACGGTCGACCTGCGCGCGGACGATCCGCTGGGGCTCACGAAAGCGCAGTTCGCTTCGGCACCGCGCAGTGTGGACCCATCCGCGATTGCCTTCGACACGCGCAAGACTGTGCGGCAGCAGCAACTGGGCGCGATCCACGAAGCGAAGCTCGATCCCGCCGACACGGTTCGCGCGATGGTGTATGCCGGGCAGCGACAGACCGTGCAGTTCCAGTCCATCCCCGTTGCCGCCCAAGCGAGCGCGTTGCATCCCGGCGGCGTCATCGGCCTGCAGCGCGAATACGCGGGCACGGACTTGCGCTGGACCCACAAGCGCGACACGACGTTCGAATGGGTTGCGGGAATCTCGCTCGACTCGATGCGTGAGCACCGGCAAGGGTGGCAAAACTTCATCGGCACGACCTTGGGTGTCGAAGGCGCGTTGCGACGCGATGAAAGCAACCGCGTCTCGAACGTCGATCCGTACCTGCAAGGTGTCTGGAAGCCGACGGCCGCATGGACGATCACAGCGGGTGTGCGGCACAGTTCGGTGCGGTTCGCGTCGCATGACCGCTATGTCGCGGGCACGAATGGAGACGACAGCGGCAGCGTCTCCTATTCGGCGACGCTGCCGGCGCTGGCGGCGATGTTCGCGGTCTCGCCGCGGTTGCACGCGTACGCGGCCTTCGGCGGCGGGTTCGAGACGCCCACGTTCAACGAGCTGGCCTATCGTCCCACCGGCGCCCCCGGCCTCAACTTCGCGCTCAAGCCGTCACGCAGCAACAACTTCGAGGCGGGATTGAAGGGGCGCGACGAAAACATCCAATGGAATGCCGCAGCGTTCGAGACGCGCACACGCGACGAACTCGTCACCCAGACGAACAGCGGCGGGCGCAGCACGTTCCAGAATGCCGGGTCGACGCGCCGGCGCGGCGTCGAACTGGATGCGGCCCTTCTGCTGCCGCGCGACTGGAAGCTGCAGTTCGCGCAGACCTTCCTCGACGCCCGCTATCTCGACGCCTTTCGCACGTGCGCATCGACGCCGTGTACGACACCCTCGCTCGTCATTCCGGCCGGCAGCCGCATTCCCGGCACGGCCAATTCATTCACCGCAATGGAATTCGCCTGGCAGCCCCAACGAGGATTGCGGGCAGGGGCGGAAGTGCGACGGTCGAGCCGGGTGTGGGTGAACGACGCCAACAGCGAAGCCGCACCGGCTTTCACCACGGTTGCTTTGCACGCAGGCTACATCGTGGATATGGGCCGGTGGTCGCTCGGGGCCAGTGCCCGGATCGACAACCTCGCCGATCGCCGCTACGCGGGGTCGGTCATCGTGAATGAGGGCAATGGGCGCTACTACGAACCGGCGCCCGGACGCTCGTTCACGTTCAAGGCGACCGCAGGTTACCGCTTCTGAAGCGCTCGAAGTGCGCGCGCCACCTCTTCGACGAGGTCCGGCCCGCGATAGATCAGCCCCGTGTAGATCTGCACGACGTCGGCACCGGCTTCGATTTTCGACACAGCGTCCGCCGCGCTCATGATTCCGCCGACACCGATGATCGGGAAGCGCGAGCCAAGCGCGGTGCGCAGCAAGCGGATCACGCGGTTGCTCGGCTCGAGCACCGGCGCGCCGCTCAGGCCGCCGGTTTCATTGGCATGCGCAAGACCCTTGACCGCGTCGCGGCTGATTGTCGTGTTGGTGGCAATCACGCCATCCATGCCATGCCGCTTCAACGTCGCGGCGATGACCTTGACTTGCGCTTCGTCGAGGTCGGGCGCGATCTTCACGAAGACCGGCACGCGCCGCCCATGCTGCTTCGAGAGCGATCCACGCTTCTTCTCGATGGCACCCAGGAGCGCATCGAGGGCTTCGTCGGATTGCAAGGTGCGCAGGTTCGCGGTGTTCGGGCTGGAGATGTTGACCGTCACGTAGTCCGCGTGCGGATAGACGCCTTCGAGTGCGATGAGGTAGTCGCTCGTCGCATTCTCGATCGGTGTGGCCGCGTTCTTGCCGATGTTCAGGCCGAGGATCCGGCCCTTGCTGCGGAACGACGAGCGCCGCACGTTGGAGATGAACGCGTCGAGACCATCGTTGTTGAACCCCAGCCGGTTGATCAGTGCATTTGCCTGCTGCAGGCGGAACATCCGCGGCTTGGGGTTGCCGGATTGCGGCTTCGGCGTCACGGTGCCCACTTCGATGAAGCCGAAACCGAGCCCGCCCAGGCCATCGATGCAACGCGCGTTCTTGTCCAGTCCCGCCGCGAGGCCGACGCGATTCGGGAACGTGATGCCGGCGAGCGTGACGGGGTCGTCGACGAAAGCATTGCTGTACGCCCACTTCAGCGGCGTGCCTTGCACCATCGAAAGGGACTGCAGCGTGAGCTCGTGTGCCGTTTCCGGATCGAGGCCGAAGAGGAAGGGGCGGGCGAGCGAATACGGGAGCAGCGACATGGTTCAAGTGCGGTCAGCGCACATAATCGATCATATGACACAGGATGAACTGAAAGCCCTCGTCGGCCAGGCCGCATTGCAATACGTCGTGGCCGGCGAGATCGTCGGCGTGGGCACCGGCTCCACGGTCAACAAGTTCATCGAGGCGCTTGCGGCCATCAAGGGTCGCATCCCCGGCGCCGTATCCAGTTCCGTCGCGTCCACCGGGATGCTTCGCGCGATCGGCGTGAAGGTCTTCGATTCGAACGAGGTCGATGCGATCTCCGTCTACATCGACGGTGCCGATGAGATCGATCGCCGCGGCTGCATGATCAAGGGCGGGGGTGCCGCGCTTACGCGCGAGAAGATCGTTGCCGCGCAATCGAAGCGCTTCATCTGCATCGCCGACGAGAGCAAACTGGTCGACGCGCTCGGCAAGTTTCCGGTGCCCGTCGAAGTGATCCCGATGGCCGCAAAACGCATCGCGCGCCAGTTCGCGGCAATGGGCGGCAATGCGCAACTGCGAATCAAGGACGGCTCGCCGCTGGTGACCGACAACGGCCAGCAGATCCTGGATGTGAGCGGGCTTGTCATTCGCGACGCACTGGCTTTCGAAAGCGAAGTGAACCAGTGGCCGGGCGTCGTCACCGTCGGCGTGTTCGCGCACCAGAAAGCAGCGGTGTGCCTGCTCGGCACGTCCGCGGGCGTGAAGACGCTGGATTTCTAGAAGGTGATGCCGGCCGGGTTTTCCTGCGGCGGCTCGGCGGTCTGTTGCGGCGCCCGCGCGCGGCGCGATTGCTGCGCCGGCTCGTTGCCGAAAGAACCGTTGTTCTGCGCCGCCGCCGCGGGCTGCCGCTGGTCGAGCGCGACGAGAGGTTGCGCGGCCGGTGGCACGTACGACGACGGCAACTGCGAACTCTTGGGGTAGCCGGCGGCATCGAGGAACTGCGCCCATTCGCTGTCGGAGTAGCCCTTGAGCTGCTGGCCGCCGATCGTGAGCAGGGGGACGTTCTGCGTGCCCGCCAGGCGCATCAGCGCGTCGCCGTCTTCCTTGGTGGCCACGGTCTTCTCGGCGAACGGGATGCCCCGCGAAACGAGGAAGGAGCGGCCTTGCGCGCAGGTGCCGCACCCCGGCGAGCTATAGAGCGTGACCGGATAGCGTTGCGCGGCCTGGCGCAGCTCGAAAGGCAGCGAGGCGAGCCCCGACGTGCCGTCCGCATTCAGGGTGACGACTTTGGCCGCCTCGGCCTTCGTTCCGGGATCAGAGGGCGCCTTGTCCGAAAAGGTCACGCGCCCGTCCGGCCCGGTGATCTTGAAGATCTGTTGCGCGCATGCATCGGAAACCGCACCGGAAAACACCAGGGCGAGGGCGCCGGCAGCGGCAAATGGGCGGGCCAGAAGCATCTTGGTCGTCCTCTCGAGTCCTAATACTGTCGATTTATCCCTCAGGCCATCCCCTGGTGCCGCAGCAGCGCATCGAGGGAGGGCTCGCGCCCACGGAAGGCCTTGAACGATTCCATCGCGGGCCGGCTGCCGCCGGCCTCGAGGATCGCCTGCCGGTATTTTCTCCCGGTCTCGACACTTGGCAAGCCATTTTCGTCGGCGGTCTCCTCGAAAGCCGCATAGGCGTCCGCGCTCAGGACCTCCGCCCACTTGTAGCTGTAATAGCCTGCCGCATAGCCGCCCGCGAAGATGTGGCTGAAAGTATGAGCGGTGCGGCTGAAGGCGGGGGGTTGGACCACAGCCACCTCCTTGCGCACCGCATCAAGCAATTGCATGAAGTCGCCACTCGGGTCGTGGTCGGTGTGCAGCAGCATGTCGAACAAGCCGAACTCGATCTGGCGCAAGGTCGCGAGGCCGCTCTGGAAGTTCCTGGCGGCCAGCATCTTGTCGAACAACTCGCGCGGCAGCGGCTCTCCCGTCTCCACGTGCGATGTCATGTGGCGCAGCACACTCCACTCCCAGCAGAAGTTCTCCATGAACTGGCTCGGGAGCTCCACGGCGTCCCACTCGACGCCGCTGATGCCCGACACGTCGTGCTCGTTCACGCGCGTGAGCATGTGGTGCAGGCCGTGGCCGAACTCGTGGAACAGCGTGATCACGTCGTCGTGCGTCAACAGCGGCGGCTTGCCGCCGACGCCATCCGCGAAATTGCACACCATGTGCGCGACGGGCGTCTGGAGCTTGCCGTTGTCGGGGCGGAGCCACCGCGCGCGCACATCGTCCATCCACGCGCCCCCGCGCTTGCCCTTGCGCGCCGCCGGGTCCAGGTAGAACTGGCCCACCAGTTCCCCGTTGCGTTCGATCCGGTAGAACTCGACGCCCTTGTTCCAAACCGGCGCGTCGTCCTTGCGGATCGACACCTCGAACAGCGTCTGCACGATCTGGAACAGGCCAGCGAGCACCTTCGGCGCGGTGAAGTACTGCTTGACCTCCGATTCGCTGAAGGCGTAGCGCTGTTCCTTCAGCCGCTCGCTGATGTACGTCCAGTCCCACGCTTGCGGTTCGCGCAAGTCGAGGTTTCCGGTGGCGAACGAACGCATGTCGGCGATGTCCTTCTCGGCATGCGGCCGCGCGCGCCTGGCGAGGTCGCGAAGGAACGAGACGACTTGCTGCGGCGAATCGGCCATCTTGGCGACGACGGACACTTCGCCGAAGTTCCTGTAGCCCAGCAGCTTCGCTTCCTCTTCGCGCAGCTTCAGGATGTCGCGGATGTTCGCGCTGTTGTCGTACTGCGGGTCACCCTGGTCACTGGCGCGCGTCACATACGCGCGATAAAGGCGCTCTCGCAATTCTCGGCTGTGCGCGAATTGCATCACCGGCATGTACGACGGCATCTTCAACGTGATCTTGTAGCCGTCCTTGCCCTCCGCCTGCGCTGCGTCACGCGCGGCTTGCACCACGTCCGCGGGAACGCCTGCCAGTTCGTCCTGTGTCGCGTAGTAGCCGAAGACATCGGTCGCATCCAGCGCGTTCTCGCTGAATTTCTGCGCCAGTTCCGCCTGCTTCTCCTGGATCTCGGCGAATCGCTTCTTCGCATCGCCTTGCAGCTCCGCGCCGCCCAGGACGAAATTGCGGATCGCGTTCTTCCAGGCCTGCTTCTGTTCGGCATTGAGCGTTTCGGGATCGATTGCCTTGTACTTCGCATAGAGGCGTTCGTCGGAGCCGAGGCGGGTCCAGAACTCGGTGACCTTCGGCAGCGATTCGTTGTACGCGACGCGCAGTTCCGGCGTGTCCGCGACCGCGTTGAGGTGGCTCACCACGCCCCAGGCGCGCCCGAGCCTCTCGGTGGAGACGTCCAGGACCTTTGCGATCCCGGTCCACGAGCTCGGGAAATCCGGTGCAGTGACGGTTTCGAGCGCCTTGTCCGAATCGGCGAGTAGCTGGGTGATGGCTGGCCCGACATCGGCGGGCTGAACCTGGTCGAAGCGGGGAAGGTCGGTGAAATCGAGGAGGGGATTGCTCATGCCTCCGATTTTGGGGCATGAGCGGAAAACCGAAGGGCCCCGGGGGCTAAACGCCGAGGTAGCGCTGCAACAGCTCCGGCCGCGTCTTCAATTCGGCGGCGCCGCCTTCGTGCGCGATGTGCCCGTTGTTGATGATGTAGACGCGCTGCGCGAGCGCGAGGGTCGCGGCAAGGTTCTGTTCCACGAGGACGATCGTCTGGCCGGCGGCGGCGAGATCGCGGCAGGCATTCATCAGGTCGCGCACGATGACGGGCGCCAAGCCTTCGAAGGGCTCGTCCAGCAGGACGATCTTCGGGTCGCGCACGAGCGCACGCCCGATCGCCAGCATCTGCTGTTCACCACCGGACAGGTCCGTGCCGCGGCTCTCGCGCCTTTCCTTCAGGCGCGGGAACATTTCGTAGACGCGAGCCAGCGGCCAGCGGTTGGGGGCGGTGAGTCCTGCGAGCACCAGGTTTTCCTCCACGCTCAGGCTGCCGAAGATCCGGCGCTCCTCGTGCACGAGCTGCATTCCCACGCGGGCGATGGCATGGCTCTTTTTCCCGGCGAGCTCGACGCCCTCGAGGGTCACCGAGCCGCTGCGTGGCGTCACGACGCCCATCAAGCTCTTCAGTGTCGTGCTCTTTCCGGCGCCGTTGCGTCCCAGAAGCGCGACGACTTCGTTCTTCTCGACGCGCAGCGACACGTCGAACAGGATGTGCGAGTCGCCGTAGTAGCTGTTCAAGCCCTTGACTTCGAGAAGGCTCATGCGACGGCCTCCTGCGCGTCGTCTTCATGCACGCCACCGAGGTAGGCTTCCTGCACCTGCGCATTGCCCTTGATCTCTTCGGGCGTGCCTTCGACGAGCAGCTTGCCTTCCTGCAGCACGGTGATGCGCCCCGCGAGTTCGAACAGGGCATCCATGTCGTGGTCGATCACCACCAGCGTTCGCCCCTTGGCAATGGATTTCAGCAGCTTGACCGTCTCCACGCGTTCGCTGGGGCTCATGCCGGCGAGCGGCTCGTCGAGCAGCAGCAGGCTGGGCGACGACGCGAGCGCGAGGCCGATCTCGAGGCGCCGCTTCTCGCCGTACGCCAGCTGCGCGACGGGGGCGTCGGCGCGGCCTTCGAGGTTCACGAGCCGCAGCGTGTGCGTCACCTGCTCGTGCAGCCCCGGCACGTTCTCGATGCTGCGCAGCAGGTCCAGCTTGAAGGTGCCACGCAATTCCGCGAGTGCCGCGATCGTCACGTTCTCGCGCACGGTCAGGCGGTTGAACAACTGGTTGACCTGGTAGCTCTTGGTCAGGCCGAGCTGGCACACGTCGGTGACTTTCTGGCCCGTGATGTCGCGTCCCTCGAAGAGGATCTTGCCGGCGGTCGGCGGCACTTCGCAGGTGAGCATCTTGAAGAAGGTCGACTTGCCCGCCCCGTTCGGGCCGATGATGCCGCGCAGCTCGCCCGCGTTGACCATGAAGTCGATCGACTGGTTGGCGATGACGCCGCCGTAGTGTTTGGTCAGGCCGATCGCCTGCAGCACCGGGCCCTTGAAGGAAGCGTCGGCATGGTGGGTTGCCTGTTCGGCGAACGTTTCGGATTGCGCTGCCGGTGCTGCAGTGGGGACGGGCACGGGGAGTTCCGCGTGATTGCCGCTTACGCGGCGGATGATCTCGCGGACCGCGCCGACGATGCCCTGCCGCAGGAAGCACACGAGCAGCACGAAGACGAGCCCCAGCACGAGCTTCCATGCGGCGCCGAGCTTGAGCGTTGCCTGCAGGAAGTCCTGCAGGAACAACCACACGGCGGCGCCGACCAGCGGGCCGATGAGCGTGCCGCGCCCGCCCACGGCCGTCTGGATGATCAACTGCCCCGACGTGTCGAACATGAATGCATCGGGAGGCATGAAGCCCTGCAGGACGCCAAGCAATCCCCCCGCGATGCCCGCGTAAGCCGCGGCAATGACGAACGCGGTCAGCTTGTACGCGTACACGTTGTGGCCGACCGCCTCCGCTCGCAACGGGTTCTCGCGGATCGCAGCGAGCACCGCGCCGACAGGCGAGCGCACGATGCGCAGGGCGATCGCCAGGCCGACGAAGTAGCAGAACGCGAGGAAGGGGTAGAGCGACCAGCCGGACGTGAAATTGAGCGTGGTGAAGCCGAGGTCGATCGACGGCGTCGGCACGCCGGGCAAGCCGTTCTCGCCGCCCGTCCACTCCGAAAGCGGATTGAACTCCACGAAAAAGAAGATCTCCGCGATCGCCACGGTGATCATCGCGAAGTAGATGCCCGTTCGGCGCAGCGCAAGCATGCCGATCAACCAGCCGACGAACGCGGCCGCCACCATGCCGATCACGAGTGCCGTGATCACGTGCGGGAAGCCGGCGCGAGTGAGCAGGTACGCCGCGACGAAACCGCCGGTGCCGTAGAACGCGGATTGCCCGAAAGACAGCAGCCCCGTGTAGCCGAAGAGGATGTCGAAGCCCAGGCCGAACAAGCCCCACACCAGGATCCGGTTGACGGTATTCGGGGCCGCGCCGAGCTGCGGCAGGATGAACGGCGCCGCGATGAGGCACACCGCCGCGATCAGATGGAAGCGGAATTTGCGAAGTTGGATCATCAGAGTCGGCCGTGAGCGCCGAGCAGGCCGCGCGGGCGAACGAGAAGGACCAGCGTCATCGCCGCGAACAGCATGACGTACGCGTAGCTGGGATCGACCATCGAAGTCAGGCTGATGATCTCGCCGGCGATCAGGCCGCCGAGGATCGCGCCGGGGAAAGAGCCGACGCCGCCGATCACGACGACGACGAACGTCTGCACCAGAACCGTCTCGCCGACTTCGGGCGTGAGAGACACGACGGGCGCGTTGACGATGCCCGCGAAGCCGGCCGCCATCGCGCCGATGCCGAAGACCACCATGAACACGCGGTAAACGTTGATGCCCAGCGAATCGACCATCACTGCGTCGTCGATGCCGGCACGCACGACCATGCCCAAGCGCGTGCGATAGAGGACGATGTACAGCACCAGCAAGGCGATCGCGCAGATGCCCACGACCGCGAGCCGGTACGTCGGGTACATCATCACGCCGAGGTTCGTGATCCCGACGAGGAAGGAAGGCGGCTGCACCGTGAGCGACTGGCTCGAGAAGACCAGGCGGACCGCTTCGACGAACACGATCGACAAGCCGAACGTGACGAGGAGCTGGTCCTCGTCAGGCCGGCCGTAGAAGTGCCGGATGATCACGCGCTCCATCACGAGGCCGACGATTCCCACGCATACGGTGCCCGCCGCGAGGGCGACGAGGAAGGACCCCGTCGCCTGGTACGCCGCATAGCCCGCATAACCGCCCAGCATGAACATCGCGCCATGCGCGAGGTTCAACACGCCGAGCGTGCCGTAGATGATCGTCAGCCCCGAGCTGATCAGGGCCAGCAGTGCGCCGAGGGCGAGGCCGTTGAAAAGCTGGGAGAGGAAATTCGTCCAGGTGATCACTGGTCAGGTGGCCGATCCCAGCTTGCAGCCGAACGCGTCCGGTTTTTGCATGAGCCCGGCGCCTGCGACAACGTCGACCACTTCCCAGTAGTCTTCCTTGTTGCGCATCGCGCTCTTGGCCTTGCCGCGCACGATCACCACCGGGCGGACCAGCTGGTGGTCCTCGGGGCGCCAGCTCACTTCGCCGACCATGGACTGCAGCTTGCGCGGCGTCTCGTACGACTTGATCACGTCGGGCGGATAGAACGAGCCCGCGTTCTCCACGGCCTCGGCCCACAGCGCGAACTCCATGTACGCGTTCTCCGCGCCCCACTCGGGCTTGTAGCCGAACTTCTTCTCGAACTCCTGCACGAACTGTTTCGCGAGCGGGTACTTGTCTTCCAGCGTCCACCAGAAATCCGTGGCCGCGTACACGCCTTCGGTGATCTCCGGGCCGACCTCGCGCGCGAGGAACGGGATCTGGTAGGGGATCACGAGCTTCATCTTCGGCAGCAGGCCGAACTGCTTCGCTTGCTGCGTGGACAGCACGGCGTCGTGGCCCCAGTTCACGTTGACGAGGATTTCCGCGCCCGAGTTCGCGATGTTCGTCAGGTACGAGCTGTAGTCCGGCGCGCCGAGCGGCGACACCTGGTTGGTCACCATCTGCCAGCCGCCGTTCTTCGCGAGATATTCGTTGACCGACTTCGTGACGGTGTGGCCGTACGTGTAGTCCGGCGTCATGAACGCGGCCTTCTTGTTCTTGCCGTACGCCTTGAGCAGCGCGGGGCCGATCGCATTGGCCGCCGTCTCGCCATAGAAGTTCTGGCGCACGCCGTAACGCACGCAGTCCTTGCCGGTGGTGTCGTTCGAGCCCGAGATGCCGCACACGAAGAGCACCTTCTCGCGCTGCGCGAGCTTGTTCAGCGCGACGGCCACGGCGCTCGACGTGCCGCCCGTGATCATGATCGCCTTGTTCTCGGTGATGAAGCGTTGCTGCGCCTGAACGGCGTCGTTCGGCTTCGCGGCGGAATCCGCCACGCCGTACTTGAGCTGCTTGCCGAGCACGCCCTTGGTGGTCTTGGGCGAAATCGCCTTGATCAGCGGATGGCCCGCATTGATGTGCTCGATCGCGAGCTGGTAGCCCTTGAGCTCGTCTTCGCCCTGCAGCGCGTACGTGCCCGTGCGCGGCACGGAGATTCCGATGAAGACCGAATCGCCTTGTACGCCTGCGGGCCACGTGCCGATCGGCGGCTTCGCGTCGTCGGCCCACGCCTGCGAGACGAGGCCGGGCAGCGCCAGCGAACCGGCAGCGCCTGCGCCGATGCGGATGAAGTCGCGGCGGCTGGGGGCGGAGGAATTTCTGTGTTGCATCGCGGGGTCTCCTGTTGAACTGTCGAGTTGAATTTGGGGCCATTCAATGGCCCCAAATGCATCTGCCCAATCTATCGGACCGCGATGGATGGCGCTTCGGCGAATACCCTCACCGAATCTGACGCGAAACTTTCAAACGGGGGCCGCATGCGCGGCAGTAGTCACGCGGACTGCTCGGCCGCGTGCAGCGTGTTGACGAGCAGCATCGCGCGCGTCATGGGGCCGACACCGCCGGGCACCGGCGTGATCCAGCCCGCCACCTGCCTGACGCCTTCGAAGTCGACGTCGCCGCACAGCTTGCCTGCGTCGTTGCGGTTCATGCCCACGTCGATCACGACCGCGCCGGGCTTGACCATGTCCTTCGTGAGCACGTTTCGCTTGCCCACTGCCGCGACAACGACATCGGCCATCAGCGTGTGCGCCTTCAGGTCTTTCGTCCGGCTGTGGCACACCGTCACCGTTGCGTCCTGCGCGAGCAGCATCATCGCCATCGGCTTGCCGACGATGTTGCTGCGGCCGATCACGACGGCGTTCTTGCCCTTCAGGTCGAAGCCGATCGATTCGAGCATCTTCATGCAGCCGTACGGCGTGCACGGCCAGAATCCCGGGCGCCCGACCATCAGCGCGCCGGCACTCGCGACGTGGAAGCCATCGACATCCTTCGCGGGCGAAATCGTTTCGATGACCCTCTGCGAATCCATGTGCCTGGGCAGCGGCAACTGCACGAGGATGCCATGGACCTTCGGGTCGTCGTTGAGCGCGCGGATGCGCGCGAGCAGCTCCTGCTCCGTCATCGTCGCGGGATGACGCTCCAGCGTCGCGGACAAGCCGGTTTCGTTGCTGTCGTTGACCTTGTGCTTCGTGTAGACCTGGCTGGCCGGGTCTTCGCCCACGAGGATGATCGACAGGTGCGGCTGGATGCCGCGCGCTTTCAACGCTTCGGTCCGGCCCGCGACTTCGGCGCGGATCTTCCTGGCAAGCGCGTTGCCGTCGATGAGTTGCGCGGTCACTTGGGAATCAGGTCGTGGTGGTCTTGGGCGCGTTCTGCCCCAACGCGATCTTCAGCAGATCGGCCACCGTGTTGGCGTTCAGCTTTTCCATGATGTTGGCGCGGTGCGCCTCCACCGTCTTGATGCTGATGCCCAGGTCGTCGGCGATCTGCTTGTTCAGCCGGCCGGCGACGATGCGTTCGAGCACCTGGGCCTCGCGCGACGTGAGCTTCGACAGCAGCGCGTCGCGGCTCGCGGCGCTCTGGTATTCGGCGAAGGCGCCCTTGGCGTGTTCGAGCATGCGCTCGACCAGCGAGACGAGCTCTTCTTCCTTGAAGGGCTTCTGGATGAAATCCATCGCACCCTTCTTCATGGTGTTCACCGCCATCGGCACGTCGCCATG
>DATLBJ010000046.1:0-46817 GCA_035526975.1 Ramlibacter sp. | reverse complement strand
GCGGCCCCGCGCGAAGCGGGCACGCCGGCCGATTCCCCGAACGATCTCTCGGCCGTGGTCGCGCAGCGCATTCGCGCGATCCCGGGGGACGACCCTGAGCGCGAGCGCAAGGCCTTCCGCCTGTTCCTCGAGACCGTGTTGCTGTCCGAACTGGGCGAAACGCTGGTGAACGACCCGTCGTTCGCCGTGATGGTCGACCACGTGCAGCAGCAGATGGAAGGCGACCCGAAATTGAAGGAAGCGTCGCTCGCCGCAGCGCGGGAGCTGCTGAAGTCGGCCGACGCGGGCTAGCCCGGCTCAGCCCGCGCCGTGCTCGCGGCGCAATTGTTTCGCCGCCTCCACCATGGCTCGCAGCTTGCCCTGCGCCACCTCGCGTGGCAGGTACTTCATGCCGCAGTCCGGGGCGAGGATCACCTGTTCGGGCTTGATGTGCTGGAGCGCCTTGCGGATGCGGTTCGCGATCGTCTCGGGCGTCTCGACATTCATGTCCGACAGGTCGATGCACCCGACGAGCACCTGCTTGTCCCCCAATTGCTCCAGCACGGAGGTGTCGAGGTTGGACTGCGCGGTCTCGATGGACACCTGCCTGCACTTGCAGGCGGAAAGCTCCGGCAGGAACGAGTAGCCGCTCGGCCGCTCGTGGATGATCGCCGCGTAACCAAAGCAGATGTGCACGCACGTCGTGCCTTGCACGCCGTCGAGAGCGCGATTGAGCGCGGCCAATCCATACAGCCGCGCCTTCTCGGGCCGCGCCTGCATGTAGGGCTCGTCGATCTGCACGATGTCGGCCCCCGCGGCGAAGAGGTCCTTGATCTCCGCGTTCACCGCATCCGCGTAGTCGGCCGTGGCTTCTTCCTCGCTCCCGTAGAAATCGTTCTGCGCTTGCTGCAGCATCGTGAACGGGCCGGGCACGGTGATCTTCGTCTTGCGCGTCGTGTGCTGCTTCAGGAATTTCAGGTCGCCCACTTCGACGGCGTGCTTGCGGCGGATCTTGCCGACGATGCGCGGCACGGGATTGGGGTGGCCGGAGCGGTCCAACGCGCTGCCGGGGTTGTCGAGGTCGACCCCTTCGAGCGCCGTGGCAAAACGGTTGGAGTAGCTTTCGCGGCGGATCTCGCCGTCGGAGACGATGTCCAGCCCGGCCTCTTCCTGGAACCGGATCGCGAGCAGCGTCGCGTCGTCCTGCGCCTGAGCGAGGACGTTTTCCGGAATGCGCCACAGCTCCTTTGCGCGCACGCGCGGCGGGAAACGGCCGGCGAGCTTCGCGCGGTCGATCAGCCAATCGGGCTGCGGGTAGCTGCCGACGATGGTGGTGGGAAACAGCATGTTGATCTCCTTGTTGTCAGGCGCCCAGGTAGGCCCGGCGGATCTCGGGGCGTTTCATCAATTCCGCGGGCGCGCCTTCGGCCACGATGCGACCCAGCTCCAGCACGCAAGCGCGGTGCGAGATGCGCAGCGCCGTCGCGACGTTCTGCTCCACGAGCACGATGGTGATGCCGCTTGCACTGATCTTGCCGAGGGCCGCGAACACGCCGGTGACGATCAGCGGCGACAAGCCCATGGAGGGCTCGTCGAGCAGCAATACCTGCGGTCGCGCCATGAGCGCGCGGCCGATCGCGACCATCTGCTGCTGTCCGCCCGAGAGTTCGCCCGCGGGGGATCGCAGCTTCGACTCGAGCGCGGGGAACAGCGCCAGCACTGCGGCGAGCGTCTCGCGGCGCTTTGCCTTCGCCTGCCCAAGCAGGCTGCCGACGTCGAGGTTCTCCGCAACGGTCATTCCGGTGAACAGCCGGCGGCCTTCGGGCACGAGCGCGATCCCGGCTTCGCAGAACTTGTGCGGCGGCAGTTTCGTGATGTCGCGGCCGTCGATCACGATGCGGCCGCAAAGCGGCGCGAGGATGCCCGCGAGGGTATTCACCAGTGTCGTCTTGCCGGCCCCGTTCGGGCCGACGATGCACAGCAGCTCGCCGCGCGCCACGTTCATCGAGACGTCCCACAAGGCGCGTGCCTGTCCGTAGGCGACGGTCACGTCATGCAGCTCAAGCATGCGCGACCCCCAGGTAGGCAGTCATCACGGCCTCGCTTCGCATCACTTCGCGTGGCGCGCCTTCGGCGAGCAAGGTCCCTTGGTCGAAGACGACGATGCGGTCGGCGAGCGCCATCACCGCGTCCATCACGTGTTCGACGAACACGATGGTCGTCCCCTGGTCGCGGATGCGCCGGATCAATGCCACAGCCGACTGGATCTCGGTGGGCGTGAGCCCGCATAGCACTTCGTCGAGCAGCACCAGCTGCGGGCGTGACGCCAACGCGCGCGCGAGCTCGAGGAACTTGCGCTGGTGCAGGTTCAGCTCGCCGGGCAGCGCGTCGGCTTTCCCGGCGAGCTGGGCGAACTCGAGGAATCGCATTGCTTCGCTGCGCGCTGCTTGCAGCGTGCGCAGGCTCGCACCGGCGAACATCGCCGGCACCGCGACGTTGTCGATGACGGTCATCTGCGAAAACGGCCGCGGGATCTGGTAAGTGCGCGCGATCCCGGCACGCGCGATTGCATGCGCCGGCAAGCCCGAGATCGTGCGTCCGGCCAGCACGACCTCGCCGCCATTCGCGGGAAGATGTCCGCTGACGACGTTGATGAACGTCGACTTGCCCGAGCCGTTCGGGCCGAGCAGCCCGAGGATCTCGCCGCGGCGAACTTCGAAGCTCACGTTTGCCAGCGCTGTCACGCCGCGGAAAGACTTCGAAAGCCCACGCACTTGCAGCAGGGGAGGGCTTGCCACCCCGGCGAAGGCCGCAGTCGTCATTGATCGAACGCCAACGACCCCGGCCTGCGCCGGGGTGACACGCCTGCGCGCGAAGCGTCCCATGACTCCTTGCGGCATGAACAAGATCCCGATCACCAGGATCAACCCGATCACGCCCTTGCCCAGCACCGCATATTGCCCCCCGGTGAATGCGTAGAGCAGGCACGTGATCGCGATCGCGCCGATCGCCGGCCCGGCCCAGTGGCGCGAGCCACCGAGGATGCTCATGAGCACGACCGTCAGAGGCACCGTGAGGTTGAATGTCTCGGCGGTCGTGACGTAGGAAATGAACAGGGCATGGATGCCTCCCACCCAGCCCGCGAGCGCGCAGCAGATCGCCAGGGCGAAAAGCTTCGCGCGATAGGTCGCCACGCCCATCACCTCGGCGGCTTCCTCGTCGTCGTGAATCGCGAAGAGGCCGGCGCCAAAGCGCGAATGGCGGATCCACCAGGACACCAGCACGGTCACGACGGCCGCCATGAGCATCAGCAGGTACAGGCTCGATGTTGGCGACGGTCCGAGCCTGGGCACCGGCACCGCATTGAGGTACACGCCCGGGCCGCCATCGATGGACGTGTTGCCGATGATCGTCGCGAGGACGAACGTCACGGCAAGCGTGAGCAGCGCGAACAACTCGCCGCGCACCCCGTTCACACGGAACGCAACCGCACCCACACCGACGCCGATCGCGGCAGCAACCAGCGCGGCGGCCGGCAATGTGAGCAGGAAGGGCCACTCGAACTTCGCCGCGAGCGTGGCCGATGTGTAGACGCCCGCGCCGAACCACGCGCCGTGCCCGAACGAGAAGTACCCCGCATAGCCCGACAGCAGGTTCCACGACGTCGCCAGCGCGATCCAGAACAGGGCGAGGTACAGGAACGATTCGTAGAACGCCGGCAACTTGAGCACCGGCAACAAGGCCAGCGCGACTCCGGCTGCGACCACCGCCGTGGGAGCGGCGCGCAATTTCATCGCACGCGAGCCGGGCGGACCAGCAGGATCACGATCAGCAACGTGAACGAAACCAGCGGCGCCCACGAGGGCGACGTGACCGCCATCGTCACCGCTTCGCTCACGCCGATCACCAGCCCCGCGACGAGCGGGCCCAGCGCGCTGCCCAGGCCGCCCATCATCACGGCCGCGAACACCACGCCGATCCAGGCATACATCTGCGACGGGCTGATGCTGCTGGACAGCGCGATGCAGACGCCCGCCATCCCCGCGAGCGCGGCACACGAGCCGGCGAGCAAAAGGCCATTGCGCCGCTGGTTGATGCCGAAGGCCGCCGCCACCGGCGCGTCTTCCGCCGACGCACGCAAGGCCTTGCCGAGATCGGTGTAGCGCAACATCGCCCACACGCCGAAGCACAGCCCGGTTGCGAGCAGCAGCGTGAACAGTTCGGGGACCGGGACGAACAGCGGCCCGATGCGCAACTTCAGGTCGCTCCAGTGCGATTCGAGCTTGCGCGGATCGGCCGTCCAGATCGTCTGCATGATCGACTCGGCGATGCCCATGCAGCCGAACGTGAGCAGCAGCGACGAAAACGGCGTGAGCCGGAAGCGGTCGGTCAGCCAGTGCAATCCTGCGCCCAGCGCGAACATGAGCGGCACGATGACGAGCAGCGTGAGGAACGGGTCGATCTTCGCGGTCGCCCCCAGCTGCCAGCAGATGTACGCAGCGAGGAACGCGAAAGCGAAGTGCGCCAGGTTGATCGTGCGCAGCAGGCCCCAGCTGAGACCCAGGCCGAGCCCCAGCAAACCGTACAACGCACCGGCGAACACTCCCGACAGCACGGACTGCGCGAGCAGCGTCCAGCTCGGGAAGCTCATTGACGTCAGCGGGCGATCATCCTGGCGCCCGGCGCGGAGAACTCCGGCGGGTACACCACTTTCCACTGGCCGTTCTGGACCTGCTTGATCCGCATCAGGTCGTCGCCGTAGTTCGACGGACCGTCGAAACGCAGCGAGCCCTGGATGGTCTCGACGCGATTTTTCTTCAGGTAGTCCGCGATCGTCTTGTCGTCGAGGCTCTTCGTCGCCGTGACGGCGGCCTCGAGCAACTGCCACGCCGTGAATGAGGCGGCCGCTTGCACCTCCACTGACGTGTCAGGGAAGTTGGCGGCCTTCGCGCGCTCGTGATACGCCTTGATGAATTCGGCCGCGCGCGGACGGCTGGAGAAAGGCGGGTGCTCCTCGAAGATCGTGACCGACAGCGCGCCTTGCGCATCGGGGGACGACACGAGCGGACCGGGCGCCGGATACAGGTAGAAATGCTGCGGGGGCACGTAATCGATCTTCTTCATCGCATCGAGCAGCAAGTTGCCGTCGAGGCCGATGGCGCCGACCCACACGAAGTCGGGGTTCGCGTCCTTGATGCGCGCCGCGATCGGGCCGAACTCGCGGTTGCCGAATTCCCATTCGAGGAACAGCACTTCCTGCAAGCCGCGCTTCTTGATCGTCTCGCGCGCGCCCAGCGACATGAAGTGGATCGACGGGAACTTGCTCGTGACGACGGCGACCGTCTTCGGCGGCTTCGGTCCCTTGGCGAGCGCATCGAACACCGTGGCGGTCGTCGTGTTGCCGGGGTCGGCGCCAAGCGACCATGCGGGGAACTGCATTTCGTACTTCGCGAGCGAAGGCACGCCGAAGGTGTGGTGGATCAGTACCTTGTTGTAGCGCTGGGCCACGCCCATCGCCGAGAGGATCGCACCCGTCGCATACGGACCCATGAGGAGATCGACCTTGTCGGCGGTGATCAGCTGTTCGTACAGCGTGCGCGCGAGGTCGGGCTTGGACTGGTCGTCCTTCACGATCCACTCCACCTTGCGGCCCAGGAGGCCGCCGCGCTTGTTCAGGTCGTCGACATAGATCTCGCCCACCAGCTTGTGCACCTGCGCGGTCGCCGAGAGCGGCCCCGTGAGTGCGAGGGTGCTGCCGATGCGGACCGGCGCGGGCTGCGCCCAACTGCTCGCGGGAAGCACCGCGGTCGTGGCGGCCGCGGCCAGGAGCGTGCGGCGCCGGATGGGGGAACTCGTCGTCATGGCTGGTCTCCTTGCGTGTGATTCTTCAGCATCGCGTCGATCTCGGCGTTGTGCTCACCGAGGGTCGGGGGCGGCCGCACGCCCAGCGCGCGCTCGCCATCGAACGTGACGGGGGGTCGCACCGTCTTGAACGGACCCATGGTCGGGTGTTTCGCTTCCACAAGCAACTGCAGGTGCTTCGCTTGCGGATCGTCGAGCGCTTCGTCGGTGTCGTACATGGGGGCATGCGGCACGTCCTGCGCCAGCAGCCGGTTGCACCATTGCTCACGCGTGCGTGCCTTGAAGAGGCCCGACAGCAAATCGATGATCGCCTCCTGGTGCTCGATGCGTGCCTCGCGCGTGGCGAAGCGCGCGTCGTGGAACATGTCCGGCTTGTCGATGGCATTCGCCAGGCCCTGCCAGAATTTTTCCGGTGAGGACATGTGCAGCGCGATCCACTTGCCGTCCTTGCACTCGAGCACGTACGACTGCGACACGCGCGGCCGGCTGTACGGCCCCATCACTTCGCCGGCCGAGTAGTAGTGCGTGAACGCATCGAGGTTCCAGTGCGCCATCGCTTCGAGCATGGACACTTCGACCTTGCGGCCGACACCGGTGCGCGAGCGCTCGTACAACGCGCCCAGCACGCCATACGCCGCGTAGAAGCCCGTGACGGCATCGGCAATCGCGGGCCCGACGACACGGGGGTTCGCGGGATTGACCAGCAGCTTGAGGTAACCGCTGGCCGCCTGCGCCACCGTGTCGTAACTGGGGCGCGATGCGGCCGGCCCCGTCGCACCGAACCCGCTGATCGAGCAGTAGACGAGGCGCGGGTTGATTTCGCGCAGCTGCCGCTCGCCCACGCCGAGCTCTTCGGCCACACCCGGGCGGAAGTTCTGGATGTACACGTCGGCGGTCTTCACCAGCTCGTGCAGTTTCTCGCGGTCCGCCGCCTGCTTCGAGTTGATCGTGATGCTGCGCTTGTTGCGGTTGTAGGTCTGGAAGTGCGGGCTATAGAGGCCGCCCTTGAATGCACGAAACGGGTCGCCGGTTCCCGGCTGCTCGATCTTGATCACGTCGGCGCCCAGGTCTGCTAGCAACATGCCGCAGGCGGGGCCCGTGATGAACGTGCCCTGTTCGAGCACGCGCACGCCTTGCAGCACGGCGGTGGTCACTTCTTCGCCTCCGGGCCTTCGTACACGAGCTCGCGCGTGGCCTGGTAGGAGAGTGCAAAGCCGCTCGGGTTCACTGCTTCTTCCGCGAGGTGTGCGATCACGCCGGCCGTCCGCGCGAGGATCGGCACCCCGCGCAACGCACGCAGCGGGAAATTCGTGCCGAGCAGCACCGCGGGGATCGCCGCGGACACATTGAGCTTGAGCTCCTTGCCCACGATGCCGGGGATCACCTGCTCGATCGCTTCCGCAATCTCGATGAAGTGCAGGCTCGTACCCGCTTCGCGCGCCACCTCGAACAGGCGGTCGACGCGCGGGTCGCGCGCCTTGTGCAGCGAATGGCCGTAGCCGGGAATCGGTTGCTTCGCGTCGCGCAGGCAGCGCACGATCTTTTCCGCGGCGGCTTTCAGGTCCGCGCCTTTTGCTTCGGCGTCCACTTCGGCGAACAGTCTGCCGGCGGTTTCCGAGGCGCCGAGGATCACGCTGCCGCAGCCGAGGATGCCCGCCGCCACTGCGCCCTGCAGCGCATCGGGGGCGGCCGCGTACGTCATGCGCGCGGCCTGCACACTCGGCACCATGCCGTGATCGGCGATCGCGACGAGGCACGCGTCGAGCACCATTGCATCGCCGCGCGCCGGCTTCTGCCCGGTGACGAGAAAGCTGAAGTAGTCGGTGAAGGAGATCTTCCCGATCAGGTCGCGGCACAAGTCCTCGCCGCGGACCGTGATGCTGTGTTCGTCGGACGTGCTGATCGACGTGCGCGGCACGGTCGCCTTGCCGATCTTGTTGACCGAAGCGTCGCTCATGTTGCCGCGCCCGTCGGGATCAGGCGGAAGTCGTAGTGCGCGACGTGGTACGGCTTGGCCATCTTGCGCCCGTCGATCGCCGTGCCGGGCTCGCGCTTCTCGTATTCCACGATGAGGCTTTCGCGCACGCCGAATACGGCGTCCGAATCGAGGTACGGGCTGCCCTTGACGAACAGGTGCGTCGTCACTTCCTTGTGGCCGGGCGCCGATACCTTCATGTGGATGTGCCCGGGGCGGTTCGGGTGCCGGCCCATCTTGCGCAGCATTTCGCCCACCGGCCCATCGTCGGGCACCGGGTAATACGTCGGCCGGATCGACCAGAACCAGTAGCGCCCTTCCGCGTCCGTGCGGATGCGCGCACGCGCGCGCATTGGCGCGCCGTCGCGCTGCATGTCGTACACGCCGTCGCCGTCGCCGGACCACACATCGAGCAGCGCCCCCTTGAGCGGCTTGCCTTCGAGGTCGGTCACCCGGCCGCTGTACAGCGCAGGCTCGCCCGACACGCCTTCGGCAATGTCGGACCCCAGCGGCATTTCGGGCGCGCCATCCCAGAAGAACGGGCCTTGCACCGTCGCATCGGTCGGTGGTGTCGCGCCCGTGCGGCCCTTGAGCGCGCGAGCATGCTCGAGCGCGACGACCAGCATCGACATCCCGAGCGTGTCCGACAGCAGGATGAATTCCTGGCGCTTTTCGTCACAGGTCTGGCCGCACGCCGTGAGGAACTGGATGGCCCTGAACCACTCGTCGCCCTTCAAGTCCACGTCGCGCGCGAATCCGTGCAGGTGGTGGATCAGGGACGTCATCACCTGCTTGAAACGCGGGTCCTCGCACTCCGCGAGGCGCCCGATCACCGCGTCGGTGATGCTTTTCGTGTCGTATTCAAGTTGCGCCATGGCGGTCTCCTTGCGGGTGGCGGGACTGTATCGATTGACACTCACCCGGGAAAGTGAAGAATTTCGATGATCTGGATCGATGTCATCGATCATTCACCTTGGAAAACCCTAGATGGAGCTGCGCCACCTGCGCTACTTCGTGACCCTCGCGGAATGCCTGTCGTTCACGCGCGCGGCCGAGCGCATGCACGTCACGCAGTCCACGCTGTCGCACCAGATCAAGCAGCTGGAAGAAGAACTCGGCCACGCGCTGTTCGACCGCATCGGCAAGCGCGTGGTGCTCACCGAAGCCGGCGAGACCTTCCTGGCTTACGCGTCGAAGGCATTGACCGAAGTCGATCACGGCCTGTCGCACCTGAAGCGCGCGGGCGACGAACTCACGGGTGAAGTGCACATCGGCGCGACGGGCAGCTTCAACATGGGGTTCGTGCCCGAGTGCCTTGCGATCTTCCTCAAGCGCAACCCCACGGTGATGGCGACCGTCGAGGAACTGAGCGCCGACGATATCGGCCGCCGGCTGATCGACGAAACGCTCGATGTGGGCGTGGCTTACGAGCCCGCGGACCCGACGCACCTGTGGTTCGAGCCGCTGTACAGGGAGGAGATGGTGCTGGTCGTATCACCGCGCCATCCGCTCGCGCACCGCAAGCGCGTGCGCATGGTGGAACTGCACCGCCAGAACCTGGTGCTGTTGCCGCACTCCTTCACGACGCGCACGCTGCTCGACGAGTGCTTCCGCAGCTGCGGCGCGGAGCCCGTCGTCGTCGCTGAGATGAACTCGATCGCGCCGATGATCGGCCTCGTCGCGCGAACGCAGCTTGCGACCATCGTGTCGAGCCTCGCGGTCACCGGCGCCGACGACGTGAAAATCATTCCGCTCGAAAGCCCGACGCCGATGCGCACGCCCGGCATCCTCTGGAAGCGCAATGCGAAGCAGACACCCGCGGTGCGCTCGTTCGCGGCCGCGATGCGGAAGGTCGCGCTGGGACGAAGCCTGGTCAGCGCCCCTTGAACTCGCCCTTGCGCTTGGCGACGAACGCGTCCATGCCTTCCTTCTGGTCCTCGGTCGCGAACAGTGCGTGAAAGAGCCTTCGCTCGTACCACACGCCATCGGTCAGCGAACTCTCGAACGAGCGGTTGACTGCTTCCTTCGCCGCGATCGCTGCAAGCGGCGGCATCTCGGCGATCGTGATCGCCGCGGCGAGCGTCTCTTCCATGAGCTTGTCGAGCGGCACCACGCGGCTGACGAGCCCGCTGCGCTCGGCTTCGTTGGCATCCATCATGCGAGACGTCAGCACCATGTCCATCGCCTTGGACTTGCCGAGCGCGCGCGGCAGCCGTTGCGTGCCGCCGGAGCCGGGGATGATGCCCAGCCTGATCTCGGGCTGGCCGAACTTCGCATTGTCCGCCGCGATGATGAAGTCGCACATCATCGCGACCTCGCAGCCGCCGCCGAGCGCGAAGCCCGCCACCGCGGCGATCACGGGTTTGCGAATGCCGCGGATCGTCTCCCAGTTCTTCGAGATGTACTCGCCCTTGTAGACGTCGGCGAAGCCGTAGGACTTCATCACGCCGATGTCCGCCCCGGCTGCAAACGCCTTCTCGCTGCCCGTCACCACGATGCAGCCGATCGCGTCATCGGCGTCGAAGGCCTTGAGTGCGGCACCCAACTCATCCATCAACTGGTCGTTCAGCGCATTGAGCTGCTTGGGGCGGTTGAGCGTGATCACGCCGACCTTGCCGGCCTCGGTGCGCACCTGGATCGCTTCGTAGTTCATGGTCGAAAAGCTCCTTGCACGCAATGATAAAGTGCCCTTTCGAAGGAGACGACGATGACCGAATCGACCGTGCTGTACGAAGCGCGCGGGCCCGTGGCGCTCGTGACGCTCAATCGCCCGCAAGCGCTCAACAGCTTCACGCGCGCGATGCACGAGGAACTGTGGGCCGCGTTCGATCGCATCGAAAAGGACAAGGCGATCCGGGCGATGGTCCTCACCGGCGCGGGACGGGGCTTCTGCGCGGGCGCCGATCTCGCGGAGTTCGATTTCGCTCCCGGCCCGGACCTGGTCAAGCGCGCGGACCCCGGCCCCGTCATCGAGCAGGCGTTCAATCCCACGCAGCGCAAGTTGCAGGCGCTGCGCGTGCCGACGGTCGCGGCGGTCAACGGGTCGGCGGCCGGCGCGGGCGTGTCGATTGCTTTGGGCTGCGACCTCGCGCTAGCCGCATCCAATGCGTCGTTCACCCTGGCGTTCAGCAAGATCGGCCTCGTGCCCGATGCGGGCGGGACCTGGCTGTTGATCAAGAAGCTTGGCCTTGCGCGCGCGATGGGCGCCGCGATGCTGTCCGACAAGATGAGCGCGAGCGACGCGAAAGACCAGGGAATGATCTGGGACGTCGTGCCCGAGGGACAGGACTGCGTCGAGGCCGCGATGAAGCTTGCACAGCGCCTTGCGGCGATGCCGACGGCGGCGCTGGTCGCGACACGCAAATTGCTGCGCGCGGCCGCGAGCAATGAACTCGACAAGCAACTGGACCTCGAGCGCGACACGCAATCCGCGCTGGGCCGCACGCACGACTACATCGAGGGCGTGATGTCGTTCCGCGAGAAACGCGCGCCGAATTTCAAGGGCGAATGACGATGGACGCACGCGAGCTGGCCGCGAAGGTCGGCGCAACGATGTTCGCCGCGGACCGCGCGAGCCGCGAGTTCATGCAGATGGAGCTGGTGGCGTGCGAGCCCGGCCGCGCCGTGATGCGAATGACGGTGCGCCGCGACATGCTCAACGGCCACGAGATCTGCCACGGGGGCTTCATCTTCACGCTGGCCGATTCCACCTTCGCGTTCGCGTGCAACAGCCACAACAAGGTGACCGTCGCGGCGGGCTGCAGCATCGAGTTCCTCAAACCCGGCCACGAAGGTGACGTCCTCACCTGCGAGGGCGTGGAGCAGATGCTGCAGGGCCGGCACGGCATCTACGACATGAAGGTCGAAAACCAGCGCGGCGAAGTCGTGGCGATGTTCCGCGGCAAGAGCGCGCAGATCCAGGGGACGGTGACGTGATCGACAAGCGATTCGAACTCGAGCCGATCGAGAAGGCCTCGGTCGACGAGCTGCGGGGGTTGCAACTCAAGCGCCTGAAGGCGACGCTGGCGCATTCGTACGCGAACTCGCCGGTCTACCGCAAGAAGTTCGATGCGGCGCGCGTTCATCCAGACGATTGCCGTTCGCTGGAGGACCTCGCGAAATTTCCGTTCACGACCAAGAAGGACCTGCGCGACAACTATCCGTTCGGGATGTTTGCGGTGCCGCGCGAGAAGTGCGTGCGCATCCACGCGTCGAGCGGCACGACCGGCAAGCCCACGGTTGTGGGCTACACGAAGAACGACATCGACACGTGGGCGACCGTGATGGCCCGCAGCATCCGCGCGTCGGGTGCGATGCCGGGCGACCTCGTGCATGTGAGCTACGGCTACGGCCTGTTCACCGGCGGGCTCGGCGCGCACTACGGCGCGGAGCGATTGGGACTGACGGTGGTGCCGTTCGGCGGCGGGCAGACCGAACGCCAGGTCCAGCTGATCACCGATTTCCGGCCCGACATCATCATGGTCACGCCGAGCTACATGCTCGCCATCGCCGACGAACTGGAGCGGCAGGGGCTCGATCCGAAGGAGACGTCTTTGCGCGTGGGCATCTTCGGCGCCGAACCGTGGACCAACGACATGCGCGCCGCGATCGAGCAGCGCATGAACATGGATGCAGTGGACATCTACGGCCTGTCCGAGGTGATGGGCCCGGGTGTCGCGAACGAGGTGATCGAGACGAAGGACGGCCCGACGATCTGGGAAGACCACTTCTATCCCGAGATCATCGATCCCGAATCCGGCCAACCGGTGAAGGAAGGCGAACTGGGCGAACTCGTGTTCACCAGCCTCACGAAGGAAGCGCTGCCCATCATCCGCTACCGCACGCGCGACCTCACGCGCCTGTTGCCGGGGACGGCGCGCACGATGCGCCGCATGGAAAAGATCACCGGCCGCAGCGACGACATGATGATCGTGCGCGGCGTGAACGTCTTCCCGACGCAGATCGAGGAGCTGATCCTCAAGCGCGCCGAACTCGCGCCGCACTATGTGTGCGTGCTCACGCGGGAAGGGCCGCTGGATGAACTGACGGTCGCCGTCGAAGTGCGCGCTGACATCGAACATGCAGGCGAAGCGGCGCAGCAGGCGGGCCGGCAGCTGGCCCACGACATCAAGGCCTACATCGGGACCAGCGCGAGGATCGAGCTGCGCGCGCCGGGCGGCGTCGAGCGCAGCGTCGGCAAGGCCAAGCGGGTCATCGACCAGCGCAAGTTATAGTTGCGCGCGGCCCCACCGGGCGCTTCCTCATCCAATCGAGCCACGAGCCCTGAAGCCATGAAACACGTCCTTTCCTCCGTCGCTTTCGTCGCCATCGCCGCATGCGCGGCCGGTGCCTCCGCGCAGCAGTTCACCAAGGACGGCAAGCGCATCGGCACGCGCGACGACTATCGCAACTGCCTGAACACGGCCGACACCATCGAGCCGCGCCAGGCGGAGCTGCGCGTGCGCAGCGAGAAGATCAACAACGAGCTGAAGGCGCTCAATGCGGAAGCGCCCGAGCTTTCCGCCGCCGCCAAGAGCGCGGACGACGACGGCTTGACGGGAGTGCGGCGCACGCGCCTGGAGCGCCGCATCAAGGAGCACGACGCCCGTCTCAAGGCGGCCCAGGAGCTGGGAACCGCCCTGGACAAGGACGTCGAGGCCTTCAACAATTTCGTCACCGACTACAAGGGCAAGTGCTCGAACATCGCGTTCGACAATGACGACATCGCCGCCGTCAAGAAAGAACGCGAAGCCGCCGGCAAGAAGTAGCCCTTACAGCCGGTCGACGCCACTGATCACGCCGACCAGCTTGCCGTTGATGTAGAGCGCGCCTTCGGGCGCGCCCGCATCGCGGAACATCGGGTGGAATTCCACCGTCTCCACGCTTGCGCGCAGCAACTCGTCGGCCGCCGCCTGCGCTTCGGCTTGCGCCGCTTCGGCCAGGTGCGTGGCACGGCGCTCGAGCAGGTCGCCTGCCGCGCGCAATACACCGGCGGCCAGGTTCAAGGCCGTCGCGGTCAAGGGAGCCGATCCGCTCGCACCCCAGGGCATTGTTCTCGTCATCTCAATTTCTCCATTTGGTTTTTCGAGTACTTCGGCGGGCCACAAACAAAACGGCCCGGGGTCGTGAACCACCGGGCCGCGCTTTTCGCGTCGTGACTGGGGTCAGCGAGGCGGGGGCGCGGCGCCCGGGGCGTCCAGTGCACGCAGCACCATGACAGCGACACTGGCGAAAAGCAGTTGCGCCGCGCGCCGGGAGGCGACGGGGAGCTTCTGGTTCGCGAGGACTGCTGGATTCATGAAGTGCGTTGCGGGGTTGATCGGGAGGGCCTCATTGGCTGCCGTGCAGCCAACTTGCGCAAATGATAAACGATCGATTATCTTGCGCAAGCTGTTTTTATCGCCAGCCGGCCAACGGCGTGGCGCCTCTGCGACAAGGATGCGCTGCTATTTCCGGTGCTTCAGGGGCGCCACGCCTTGTGCGGAGCGGGCCCAGAGGTCGTGGCTGTCCTCCGCGGCGACGTTCCACCCGGTCGCCGGTGCGGCGACGGGAGCAGTGGGTGCCGGGGGCGCAGGCGTCAGCACCTCTCCCAGCAGGTCCAGCAGCCGCGTGCGCGCCCGCTCGGGGTGGCGGCGGTAATAGGTCAGGACCAGGCCGATGATGAACCGCTCGTCATCGTCCCGCGGAACGTGGCCCTCTTCTGCTTGAGGTGCAGGGGCGGCGGTGACCCGGGGCGGGGCCGGGCGAGTGGACGCAGCGCTCCCGTCGTGCGGCACATCCATCCATCCATGCGGCTTGTGCGAGAGCTGCTCGAACTGGCGCGCGAGCCGCTCGCCGATCTGCCGCGAGCGGCTCTTGATCTGGCTCCAGTAACTGGGCTGGATCTGCAGCCGCTCGGCGAAGCGGCGCTCCAGCCCCCTCAGCGTGGCGAGGTCGGGGTCCTTGACGGTGTTCCGGACGAACTCGTCGAACAGCGCCAGGGCGTTGTCCAGGCGTATCGACGCGACGTCGCGCGGCTTCGAATGCATGGAAGCCGATGATAAAGCTTCGTTGCCCTCAGCGCTGCTCGATCTTGTCGACGGTGATGTCGACGTAGCGCGTGCCTTGCGTGATCCGGATGCGCACCGGCAGGTACTGCAGCGTCGGCGCGATCCAGATCTCGGAATAGATGTCGCCGCGGGCATCCTTGATGGCGCGGGGCTTGAGGTGGTACGCCTCGACGATGCCGAAGCGCGGCGTCTGCAGGCGGTCGAGCGAGACGATGTCGTAGTTCCACAGGTCCACCCCGCCCGGCCGCGCGATCCACACACTCGTGTGCCCGCCCACTGCGAGCGGCTCCTTGCCGGTCGAGAAGCGGTGGCTCAATTCGACGAAATGGCTCGCGGTGTCCTGCGCGCCCGCCGGCTTGGGCACCGTGCGGCCGTCGTTGAGGACGACGTTCTCTGCGGTCAGTTGCACGATGCGCGTGCGGCCCGGCCGCGACTCCTCGTATGCGCGCGGCGCGAGCGACTCACCCGCGACATCGCCCTGGCTCAGGAAACGCATGCCGAAGATGCCCAGGTCCAGGTCCACGCGCGTTTCATAGCGATCGCCCTGCCGCAGCCATTGCACGCTCGCCGACCCGGTGAGGTCGCCGTCGTACCAGCCCGTCAGGCGATACGACAGGCGCGTGTCGGTGGGCCACGTGTCGGCTGCGATGTTGATCACGGCGGAGGCGGGCGGCTGCGGCGCCGATGCCGCGGCCACGGGAGCGGAGGCGGCGGGCAGGGGAACCGGTGCGCTCGCGACGGCCTCCGGGGCCGACGCTGCCGGCTCAGGGGGCGCCGCGGGCGGGGCGGGGGGCGGCTTCACTGCCGTGATCGCCGTTCGCTTCTTCTTCGCCTTGGGCGCCGGCGCGCTCTTCGCGACCACGACCGGCGCCTCGGGCTCGAGCATGCGCGTGAACATGGGGTTGGCCATCAACTTCAGCCGCGCGGGACCTTCGAGCGCTTCGGCCAGCCAGCGCAAGGCGAGCGTGTGCATGACCAAGACGAACGCCACCAGCGCCGCGAAGCGCACGGGGCGGCTGACGCTCGTCAGTCGGAGGCTGCCAGCCACGATTGCGCCCGCGCGGCGTCGCGCAGCACGAGCCGCCACGTCGTCGAGGCGGCGGGCAGCTGCAGCTCGAGTTTCAGCAGGCGCCGGTCGCGCGCGACGAAGGCGCCCACCTTGCGATGCGCACCCGCGTACAGCGGCATGTCGTCGACTTTCGAAAGGCGCCAGGCCGCGCCGCCCGCCTCGATGCCGATCCATTCGTCGCCGGCCGCCATGCCCGCCTGTTCCGCCGCACCGCCGCGCAGCACGTTCTTCAGCACGACGGCGCCGCCGGTTTCGCTCGCGCGGATGCCCAGGCGCTGCTGCCACTGCGCCGGTTCGTCCAGCACGTGCAGGCCTTGCGTGCGCAGCAGGTCGGCCAGCGGGAGCTCTTTCGTGCCATGCACCCAGTTCGCGAGCTCGCGAGTGAACGCGCGCCCGCCCAGATCCTTGAGCACCGCGGCGAAATCGGCTTCCGTCATCGGCCCCCCTGCACAGCGCGCCCACAACGCGCGCATCACGTCGTCCAGATTCGCATGGCCTTCGGCGCGCAGTGTGAGGTCGAAGCACAGCGCCACCAGTGCGCCCTTCGTGTAGTAGCTGATCGTCGCGTTGGGCGTGTTCTCGTCCTGCCGGTAGTACTTCACCCAGGCATCGAAGCTGGCCTGCGCCACCGACTGCACTTCGCGGCCGGGCGCCTGCAGCACCTGGTTGATCGTCTTGTTCAACAGCTTGACGTATGTGGCGTCGTCGATCACCCCCGCGCGGCGCAGCAGCAAGTCGTCGTAGTAGCTTGTGAAGCCCTCGAAGAACCACAGCAGCTGCGTGTAGTTCTCGCGCGTGTAGTCGTAGTGCGCGAACTCGGCGGGGCGCAGGCGCTTGACGTTCCAGGTGTGGAAGTACTCGTGCGAGATCAGGCCCAGCAGGGTGACGTAGCCTTCGGTCTGGCGGGCTTCGCCCACGCGCGGCAGGTCGCGGCGCGATGCAATCAGCGCGGTGGAGTTGCGGTGCTCGAGGCCGCCGTAGCCTTCGTCCACCGGATTGAGCATGAACAGGTAGTACTTGAAGGGCGGCTTGCGGCGGTCGTGCCAGAAGCGGATCTCCGCCTCGCAGATCTTTTGCATGTCGCGCAGGAACCGTTCGCTGTCGAACGACGCCGGCACGCCGGCGATGACGACGCGGTGCGGCACGCCGCAGGCCTTGAATTCCGCGTCCCAGAAGTCGCCGATCTCCATGGGGCAGTCGGCCAGCTCGTCATAGTCGGTGGCGAGGTACACGCCGAACCCGCGCTTGTTGATGCGATAGGCCGCCAGCCCGGACGCGGCCTTCCACTGCGGCTTGCCCGCGACGGGCGCGAGCTCGAGCGAATGAACCATGTGCTCGATGCCGTGCACCCGCAGGCACAGGCTGGTCGCATTGAAAAAACCGCGCTGCGTATCCAGCCACGCCGTGCGCACCGAATTGTCGAAGGCGTAGACCTCGTACGTGACCACGAGCGGGCTCGACGCGCCGCAATCGGCCTGCCACGTGCACTTGTCCAGCTGCTGCACGGCGACTGCGCGGCCGTCCTGCTTCGCGGACAGCTTCTGCAGGTTCTTCGAGAACTCGCGCACCAGGTAGCTGCCGGGAATCCACACCGGCAGCGACAGCTGCTGTTGCGCCGCGGGCTGTGCGACGTGCAGCGTCACGCGGTAGAGGTGCGCGTGGACGTCCGCCGCTTCGACGCGGTAGTGCACGCTGGCCACGCGCGACGTGGCCGTCATTGCTTGCCGGCCAGCAGCTTCTCGATGTCGGCGGCAGGCATGGCACCGGCCACGCGGGAGCCGTCGGCCATGATCATGGTGGGGGTGCCGGAGATCTTGTGCTTCTTGCCGAACTCCACGTTGCGCGTGACGGCGGCGATGTCGCAGGTGGTTCCCGGCGCCGCCTTGCCGCGCAGCATCCAGTCGAGCCATGCGCCGCCGCGGTCCTTGGCGCACCACAGGTTCTTGGACTTGTCGGTGGAATCGGGGCCGAGGATGGGGTAGAGGAACATGTACACGGTGACGTCGTTGATCTTCTGCATGTCACGCTCGAAGTGCTTGCAGTACGGGCAGTTCGGGTCCTCGAAGACGGCGATCCTGCGCTTGCCGTTGCCACGCACGATGGTGAACGCGTCCTTGAGCGGCAGCTGGTCGAACGGGATCATCAGCAGCTTTTCCTGCCGCTCTTCGGTCAGGTTCTTCTGGCCCTTCGCGTCGATCAGGCTGCCCTGGATCAGGAAATCGCCCTTGTCGTCGGTATAGAACAGGTCGCTCCCCACGCGCACTTCGAACAGCCCGGGCATGGGCGTCTTCGCCACCTCGTCGATCTTGCCCAGCAGCGGCAGGCGCTCGGCCAGGTTCTTGCGGATTTTCTCGACGTCCTGCGCGCCGGCGGCAAGCGCCATCGCGGCCACGATCGCCGCGACGGCGGCATTCCGGATCGATCTCATTTGGGTTTCCATTCAGTCCTGCTTCGATTCAAACACGGCCCATCGCCTGGCGCGCGAGCCAATCCTTCACCGGGCCGCTGCGGTCCACGCCCTTCATCCCCCAGTTGCGAAGTGCCGGCCACGGGCCCCCGCCGCGCGCGAACAGTTGCTGCAGGCCGTCGGTCACCGCGCCCATCGCGACCACGTCGGCCTTGCGCGAGCGCTCGTACCGGCGCAACACGCGCATGTCGCCCAGCGCACGCCAGTATTCGCGCTCGTGCAGCACGCGCGCGAGCTCTTCGGCGTCGGCCAGGCCCAGGTTCAATCCTTGTCCCGCCAGCGGATGCACCGTGTGCGCGGCGTCGCCCGCCAGCACCCAGCCGGCCCCGCACCAGCGGTCGGCGCGCGCAAGTTGCAGCGGCCACGCCGCTCGCTCGCTTGCCAGTTGCATCTTGCCCAGGGCCGAATGACACGCCTCGCCCACCTGCGCCGCGAATGCGCCTGCGTCCAGCGAGAGTAGCGAAGGTGCGCGCGATTCCGCGACCGACCAGACGAGCGCGACCTCGGATCCGCCCAGCGGCAGCAAGGCGAGGATCTCGCCGTGGGCGAACCACTGGCGCGCCACGTTGTCGTGCGGCCTCTCGCACGACAGGCGCGCCGCAATCGCGTGCTGCGGGTAGGGGACAGCATCGAACGTCACGCCGTACTCGCAGCGGGTCGCGCTCGCGCGCCCTTCGGTCACGACCGTGAGCTGCGCGGGTTGCGGCGCGTCGATCCATTCGACCTGCGGCGCGAAACGCAGCGCGTCTTCGAGCCGCGCCAGGAGCGCGCCGACGTCGACGATCCATGCGAGGGCCGCGACCGCCTCGTCCTCGGCGCGAAAGGAAAGTTCGCCGCCCGCGTCGCCGTGCACTTCCATCCGGCGCACCGGCGTGGCATGGGCTTCGTCCGGCCAGGCGCGCACGTGGTCGAGCAACTCCTTCGACGCGAGATTGAGCGCATAGGCTCGCACGTCACTGTTGGCGCCGGCCGCCGTGGCCGGGCCGCGCACGAGGCCGACACGCATGCGTTCGCGCGCGAGCAGGAGCGCGAGCGTGCGGCCGACAATGCCGGCGCCGCGGATGCATACATCAAAGGGCATGGGAACAGGCAGGGCGTGAATCACGGATTGTAGGAGCGGGGCACAATCCGCACCCATGAGCAGCACCGAACCCGATGTCCGCACGCGAATTGCGCGGCTTTTCGTCTACCCCGTGAAGTCCTGCGCGGGGATCGAACTGTCCGAAGCGCTGCTCACCGAGACGGGCTTCGACCTCGACCGCGCGTGGATGGTGGTGGACGAACAGGGCGAATTCGTCACCCAGCGCGAGCTTCCGCGCCTGGCGCTGGTCAAGCCGCAACTCAAGCACACCGAAGTGATCCTGCGCGCCCCCGGCATGCTCGCGCTGCACCTGGCGATCGAGCAGGTCGAGAAGCCCGCAAGAGTGCGCGTCTGGGACGACGAAGTCGATGCGTGGGACATGGGCGACGTGGCCGCGCAATGGTTCAGCGATTTCCTCGGCCGCAAGTTGCGCGTGGCCCGGTTCGACCCGGAGGTGAAGCGCGTCGCCAGCCCTCAATGGACCGGCGGCGTCGAGGCACTGAACCAGTTCAGCGACGGGTTTCCGCTGCTGGTGACCAGCGAAGGCTCGCTGGCGGAACTCAATCGGCGCCTGCTGCAGGCCGGCCACGCGGTGGTTGGCGTCGAGCGCTTCCGTCCGAACATCGTGCTCGCCGGCCTGGAGGCGCACGACGAGGATCGCGTGGGCGTGATCCGCATCGCCGCCGAGGGCGAAGTGCAGCTGAAACTCGTCAAGCCGTGCGTGCGCTGCACGATTCCGGACGTCGACCCCGCCACGGCGGAGCAAGGATCGTCGGTCAACGAGGTGCTGCGCGCCTACCGGTCGAACGAGCGCATGAATGGCGGGCTGACTTTCGCGATGAACGCGATCATCCTCGAAGGCATCGACGAAACCCTGCGCGTCGGCCAGGACGTCACTGCGAATTGGGTTTTCGAATAGGGACCACTTCCGCGCCGTGAGTCGGCAGGACGCTGTCGGCGCCGAACAAGGCGGAGTCGGGCTCCAGGGGCTGCGGCTGCGTGTTCACGGGCTCCAGGAACCGGATCGGCCGCCGCGTGCGCGGCGACATGCCGGCGAGCAGCTCGTCGAGTGCTGTTTCGAGCTCGGACGGTTCGCCGATGCGTTCCTCCAGCAGCACCGCGGCGATGTGGAACTGCAGTGTGACATCCGGCTTCAGCCCCTTGAGCGGTATCAGCCCCGCTGCGATCAACCGCGCGGCGCGGTCGGTGACGGAAATGCGCGACGACACGCCTTCGATGATCAGGCCGAAGCGCGCTTCGCCGATGCGGCTGACGGTGTCGACGTCGCGCAGGAGGCGGCGCAGCTTGATCACGCAGCGCAGCAGGCTCTGCTCGGCCACGGCCGAGCCGAACTGCGCCTTGATCTGCGGGTAGTTCACCAGGTCGATGAACACGATCGCGGCGTTGTCCTGGTCGCGCTTGTAGCGTGCAACGACCTGCCGCAAGCGATCGTGGAACAGGTGCGCGGCGAGCAGGCCCGTGAGCGCATCCTGCGTCGACAGCGCCAGCTCGCGGATTTGCGCGCCGTGGCGTTCGCGCGAGCGGATGTTCAGCGCGACGAGCAGCAGCGGCACCTCGATCGCCATGGCCACCACGACGGCGTATTGCGTGCCGAACGACACGGGCAGCCAGCCGAACATGCGCACGACCGCCATGCTCACTGCGATGGTGAGCGGCACATAGGCGACGAGCACCCACGCCCCGACGGCGTCGCCGCGCCGCCACGCATCGAAAGCGATCCACACGTTGATCACCATCGCCGCGGCAACGTAGGCGCCGACGATCGCGAGGCCCGTCGCCTTGTTGAGTGCGGGGAAGGCGAGCGCAAGGACCAGGCCCGCGAGGCCGATGCCGAACACCATCCGGTCGATGAGGTGATGACGGCCCGAGATGCCGATCAGGTTGCGCACGAACAGGATGGCCGCCGCGCCGGCCAGCAACGCCAGCATCGCCTGCGGCGCATCGCCCAGCGCGCCGAAATGGGGCCAGAGCAGGTGCGCTGCGGCGCCGGTGTACGCGCCTACGCCAAGCGTAGTGACCATGGCGTAGCCCGCGTACCAGCCGTACACCCCGTCGCGGTAGACGAGCGCCTGCGCGACGCAGGCGATGATCAACAGCAGCAGCGCACCGAACGTCAAGCCCAGGCCGAGGTATTCGAGCTGGATGCGTTCGTCGTACGCGGACTCCGAAAGCAGTTGCACCGGGAAGTTGGCGGGGGTGAGGTGCTTGATGCGCGCGTACACCTCGCGCGGCTGGCCGCCGGGCAGCTCGAGCCGGAAGTGCGGATAGCGGCCGCGTTCGTTCCATGTCGCCACCGCGAGCGTGTCGCCCGCGGTGAGCGCCACCCACTGTCCGCGCTCGTTCTGCTGGTACAGCGTGACCGCATCGAGGGCGGGCATCGGGAACACGAGCACCCACCCGTTCTCGACGCTGCGCGAGCGCAGGAACTTCCAGCGCAGCCACAGGTGCCCGTCTTCACCGAGCGACCAGATCTGTTCGGGGTCGGCGGGGCGGAAATTGCCGGCCGTGCCGCCCACGACTTGCTCGAGCGTCGCGGTCCCGCGCGCATCGAACCAGGCACTGGCGAAGTCCAGGGCATCGGCGTTCACCGTCATGTCGCCGAGGACCACCGGCGCGCGTGCATTGGCCGTCGCGGCCCAGGCCGGCAGCACGCAAGCGAGCGACAGGAAGGCGGCCGCGAGGGCGCGCCACGCGCATCGCATAAACTTTCCTGTTTCTCCTTGCGGGTCAGTCATGAGCTTGAAGTGCGGGATCGTCGGTCTGCCGAACGTCGGAAAGTCCACGTTGTTCAATGCGTTGACGAAGGCGGGTATCGCGGCGGAAAACTACCCTTTCTGCACGATCGAGCCCAATGTCGGCATCGTGGAACTGCCGGACGCCCGGCTGGGGCAGCTGGCGGCAATCGTCAGGCCTGAACGGATCGTGCCAGCCATTGTCGAGTTTGTCGATATTGCCGGGCTCGTGGCCGGGGCGAGCAAGGGCGAAGGCCTGGGCAACCAGTTCCTTGCGCACATCCGCGAGACCGACGCCATCGTCAACGTGGTGCGCTGCTTCGACGACCCGAACGTGATCCACGTCGCGGGCAAGGTGGACCCGGTCGCCGACATCGAAGTGATCCAGACCGAGCTGTGCCTGGCCGACCTGGGCACGGTGGACAAGAGCCTCGCGCGCTATTCGAAGGCGGCGAAGTCGGGCAACGACAAGGAAGCGGCCAAGCTCGTGAGCGTGCTGACCAAGGCGCAGGCCCACCTCGACCAGGGCAAGCCGGTGCGCACGCTGGCATTGAACGACGAAGAAAAGGCGCTGATCCGGCAACTGTTCCTGATCACCGCGAAGCCGGCGATGTTCGTCGGCAACGTCGACGAAAACGGCTACCACGACAACCCGTACGTCGACCGCCTGCGTGACTACGCGGCGCAGCAGAACGCGCCGGTGGTCGTGATCTGCGCCAAGATCGAATCCGAGATCGCGGAGATGGAAGAGGAAGACAAGAAGATGTTCCTCGCGGAGATCGGCCAGGACGAGCCGGGCCTCAATCGCCTGATTCGTGCGGCGTTCACGCTGCTCGGCCTCCAGACGTACTTCACCGCCGGCGAGAAGGAAGTGCGCGCGTGGACGATCCACACAGGCGACACCGCACCGCAGGCCGCAGGCGTGATCCACACCGATTTCGAACGCGGCTTCATCCGCGCGCAGACCATCGCGTTCGACGACTACATCCAGCTCAAGGGCGAGCAGGGCGCGAAAGACGCCGGCAAGATGCGCAGCGAAGGCAAGGAGTACGTCGTGAAGGACGGCGACGTGCTCAATTTCCTCTTCAACGTCTAGCCGTTCATCGGCCACACGTACACCAGCGCGTACGTGTAGAGCATGTAGCGGATGAACTTGCCGATCGCCATGTAGAGCGTGCAGCGCCAGAACGGCAGGCGCAGCCAGCCGGCGACGGCGCACAGCGGGTCGCCGATCACCGGCAGCCACGACAGCAGGCACGCCTTCGGGCCCATGCGCTCGAGCCAGTCGAGCGCCTTCGCGTGCCATTTCGACTTCCCGAACTTGTCGACGATGTGGTGCGCTTCCCACCCCATCCACCAGTCGACCATGCCGCCGAGCGTGTTGCCGGCCGTCGCAACGACGATGGCGCTCCAGAACAGTTCGGGATTCAGCCGCAACAAACCGTACAGCGCCGGTTCCGATGCCACCGGCAACAACGTGGCCGAGATGAACGCGGCGATGAACAACGTGGCCAGGCCGTATTGCGGCAGCGCGAGCAGGTTGAGCAGGGGGTCGAGCCACGCCATGCCCCACAGATTATCGAAAGTGCAAGCGCGGCGAACACTCAAGTGCATACGCAGTTTTTTATTTCAGGTCGTGGGAGGACACGGGCATACAATCGTGCCTCCTTTTTAAGCAGCCCCCGCCCAACTCCCCATGAACATCGGCCCGCACGAGCTCGCGAACAACCTGTTCGTCGCGCCCATGGCCGGTGTCACGGATCGACCCTTCCGGATGCTGTGCCGCGCGCTGGGCGCGGGTTACGCGGTGAGTGAAATGGTCACTTCGCGGCGCGACCTGTGGCACAGCCTGAAGACGTCGCGGCGCGCGAACCATGACGGCGAACCCGGGCCCATCGCCGTGCAGATCGCCGGCACCGACGCGCCGATGATGGCCGAAGCGGCGGCGTACAACGTCGACCGCGGCGCGCAGATCATCGACATCAACATGGGCTGCCCCGCCAAGAAGGTGTGCAACAAGTGGGCCGGCTCGGCGCTGATGCAGGACGAGCCGCTCGCGATCGCGATTGCGAGCGCGGTGGTCGAAGCCTGTGCACTGCACGGCGTGCCGGTCACCCTCAAGATGCGCACCGGCTGGTCGCAGTCGAACCGGAACGCGGTGCGGCTCGCGCGTGCGTTCGAGGACGCCGGCGTGCAGATGATCACCGTGCATGGGCGCACGCGCGAACAAGGTTATGGAGGTTGCGCTGAATACGACACGGTCGCGGCGGTGAAGCAGGCCGTGCGCGTGCCGGTGGTCGCCAACGGCGACATCACCACGCCCGAGAAGGCGCGCGACGTGCTCGCGTCCACGCAGGCCGATGCCGTCATGATCGGCCGCGCTGCGCAAGGGCGGCCGTGGATCTTTCGCGAAGTCGCGCACTTCCTGGCGACGGGCACGCATCTGGCGCCGCCGCTGGTGGCGGAGGTCAAGCGCCTGCTGCTCGATCACCTGCAGGAGCACTACGGTCTGTACGGCGACTACACAGGCGTGCGCAGCGCGCGCAAGCACATTGGCTGGTACGTGAAGGGATTGCCCGGCGCGGTACAGTTCCGCGAACGGATGAACGGGATCGGGGAGTGCGCCGCGCAACTGGCGGCGGTGGCGGACTATTTCGACGAAATGGCGGCGGCGCACGACCGCCTGCCTGAGCGCGCGACGCGCCAGGACAACGAAGAAGAGGCAGTGGAGACAATTCAATGAGCAAGAAGCACATCGAGGAGTGCGTGCGCACGAGCCTGGAAGGGTATTTCAAGGATTTGCGCGGCACGGAGCCGGACGGGATGTACGAGATGCTGGTGAAGGTGGTGGAAAAACCGCTGCTGGAAATCGTGATGGCCAAGGCCGACCACAACCAGTCGAAGGCTGCGGAGTGGCTGGGCCTGAATCGCAACACGCTGCGCAAGAAGCTGGTCGAGCACCGCCTCATTAAATGAACGCACTTCTCTCCGTCTCGGACAAGACCGGGATCGTCGAACTCGCGCGCGCGCTCGATGCGCTCGGCATCAAGCTGGTCTCCACCGGCGGCACGGCGAAGCTGCTGGCCGGCGAGGGCTTGCCCGTCACCGAGGTCGCCGAGGTCACGCAGTTTCCCGAGATGCTCGACGGCCGCGTGAAGACGCTGCACCCGAAGGTGCATGGCGGCCTGCTCGCGCGCCGCGACGTGCCGCAGCACATGCAGGCATTGCAGGCGCACGGCATCGAGACGATCGACCTGCTGGTGGTGAACCTCTATCCGTTCGAAGCGACGGTCGCCAAGCCCGGCTGCACGCTGGAAGAGGCGATCGAGAACATCGACATCGGCGGGCCGGCGATGGTGCGATCGGCCGCGAAGAACTGGAAGGACGTCGGCGTCCTCACCGACGCGTCGCAGTACGCCGGTGTCATCGAGGAGCTCAAGGCAAACGGCAAACTGTCGGACAAGACGAGGTTCGCGCTCGCCGTCGCCGCATTCAATCGCATCAGCGATTACGACGGCGCCATCAGCGACTACCTTTCGTCGATCGAGGAATCCCCTTCGGCAGGATCAGGACAGCCGGTCCGCAGCGTCTTCCCCGCGCACGCGAACGCGCGGTTCGTGAAGATGCAGGAGCTGCGCTACGGCGAGAACCCGCACCAGCAAGCCGCGTTCTACCGCGACCTGCACCCGGCGCCGGGATCGCTCGTGATGGGCAAGCAGCTCGAGGGCAAGGAACTCTCGTACAACAACATTGCCGATGCCGACGCGGCGTGGGAATGCGTCAAGAGCTTCGACGTGCCGGCCTGCGTGATCGTCAAGCATGCCAATCCCTGCGGCGCCGCGATCGGCAAGGATTCGCTCGAGGCGTACGCGAAGGCGTTCAAGACCGACCCCACGTCCGCGTTCGGCGGCATCCTCGCGTTCAACCGCACCTTCGACCTCGCCGTGGCCAACGAGGTGATCAAGCAATTCGCCGAGGTGATCCTCGCGCCGGAGTTCTCGCCGGAAGCACTCGCCGTGTACAAGGGCCGCCCCAATGTGCGCTTGATGCAGATCGAGTTGCCCAAGCAAGGCGGCAAGACGGGGGGGGACCCCGGCCGCAACGCGATGGACGTCAAACGCGTCGGCTCGGGGCTGCTGATGCAGACCGCCGACAACCACGAGCTCAAGCTCGGCGACTTGAAGGTCGTCACGAAGAAGCAGCCGACAGCGGCCGAACTCGATGACCTGCTGTTCGCATGGACAGTGGCGAAGTACGTCAAGTCCAACGCGATCGTCTTTTGCAAGGACGGCATGACGATGGGTGTGGGCGCCGGGCAAATGAGCCGGCTCGATTCCGCCCGCATCGCCAGCATCAAGGCCGAACACGCCAGGTTGTCGCTGCAGGGAACCGTGGTCGCAAGCGACGCGTTCTTCCCGTTTCGCGACGGGCTCGACGTCGTCGTCGATGCCGGCGCGACCTGCGTCATCCAGCCGGGCGGCTCGATGCGCGACCCCGAAGTCATCGCTGCCGCCGACGAGCGCGGCGTCGCGATGGTCTTTTCAGGCGTGCGCCACTTCAGGCACTGAGGGCCTGAAACACTTCCTTCGCCGCGGCCACCGTCTGTTCGATGTCCGCGTCGGCGTGGGCGATGCTTACAAATCCTGCTTCATAAAGCGCCGGCGCGATATAGACGCCGCGGTCCAGCAGGCCATGGAAGAGCGCGTTGAAGCGTTTCCCGTCGCTCGTCATCACCTGCGAATAGTTCTGCGGCAGTTGTGACAAGAGGAAGAAGCCGAACATGCCGCCTTCGCAGTCAGCGCTGAAAGGCACACCAAATTGATTGGCCATTGTCTTCAGCCCTTGTACCAATGTCGTGGTTTTGGCCGCCAGGGTGCCAAAAAATCCTGCCTCTGCAATTTGTTGCAATGTAGCTAAGCCGCACGCGGTGGCAACCGGATTTCCGGACAGAGTGCCCGCCTGGTAGACCGGCCCGAGCGGTGCGAGCTGCTCCATGACCGCGCGCGGCCCGCCGAATGCCGCAAGCGGCATTCCGCCGCCAATCACCTTGCCGAGCACAGTGAGGTCGGGCGCGAAGCCGGGCAGTGCCTTCGCGTAAACCGACTGCGCACCGCCGAGCGCGACGCGAAAACCCGTCATGACTTCGTCGAACACGAGCAGTGCGCCGTGCTGTGAGCACAGTTCGCGGCAACGCTTCATGAACGGCAGCTGCGCACGCACGAAATTCATGTTGCCGGCGATCGGCTCGATCACGATGCATGCGAGATCGCGGCCGTGCACGGCGAACGCTTCCTCGAGCTGCGGCACGTTGTTGAACTCCAGCACGACCGTGTGTTGCACCACCTCGGGCGGCACACCGGCGCTCGTCGGATTGCCGAACGTTGCAAGGCCCGAGCCCGCCTTCACCAGCAACGCATCCGCATGCCCGTGATAACAGCCTTCGAACTTGATGATTTTCGAGCGTCCTGTCGCGCCGCGCGCAAGGCGGATCGCGCTCATCGCGGCTTCGGTACCCGAGCTCACGAGGCGCACCATTTCCACTGACGGAAGGTGCTTCGCGATCTCCTCCGCGAGCTCGACTTCACGCTCGGTCGGCGCACCGAAGGAGAAGCCGTCGCGCACGGCTTTTTCCACCGCTTCGACCACCGCCGGATGGCCGTGCCCGAGGATCATCGGCCCCCAGGAACCGATGTAGTCGATGTAGCGCTTGCCGTTGGCGTCCCAGAAGTACGCGCCGTGCGCACGCGAGACGAAACGCGGCGTGCCGCCGACCGCGCGAAACGCACGCACGGGCGAGTTCACCCCGCCGGGAATGAGCCGCTTGGCGCGCTCGAAAAGTTGTTCGTTGCGATCAGTGTTTGGTGTCATGGGCCGGCATGTCGAGCACCTGCAGCGTGCGGGCTTCTTCCTGCGTGAGCGCGTCCTGCTCCTCGGTGTCGGGCTGGGCCCAGAACATGCGGTCGGGCACGACGTTGCCCATGCCGGGACGGAAGCCCGCGTCAAGGCAGCGATCGAGGTAGGCGAGCGCTTCGGTCGCCGCGTTGGTGAGGTCCGCGCCGCTCGCGACGAGCGCGGCGAGCGCGGCCGAAAGCGTGTCGCCGGCACCCGTGAAAGTGGCTTCGAAGCGCTCGAACTTTTCGTTGGCGAGCACGGCCTGCGGCGTCGCCAATACGTTGTCGAGGAACTGGTCGGGCAAGACGATCCCGGTGACCAGTGTGTAGGGCACGCCCATCTCGCCGGCAGCGCGCGCGATGTCGCGTGCCGACGGGGCTTTTTCGCCGCTCCAGTCGGGCAGCAACCAGCGCCACAAAGTGCTGTGGTTTCCCACCAACACGGTTGTCTGGGGAAGCATCAATTCGCGAAATGCGTCGAGGTAAAGATCGATCGACGATTCGTCCCACCACGACAGGTTCGGCATGTACGCGATCACCGGCACGTCGGCGTAATCGGCCGCGATCTCGGCGATGACAGCGATGGTCTCCGGCGTGCCGACGAAACCCACTTTCACCACCTGCGCGCTCACGTCCTCGAGGATCGCGCGCGCCTGCTCGGCGACGGCGTCTTCATCGAGCGCGAAGTGGTCGAACGTCTCGGCCGTGTCGCGTGCATACGCGCCGGTGAGGACGGGCAGCGCGTGCGCGCCCACCGCCGCAGCCGATGCGATGTCGGCCGCGATCCCGCCCGCGCCGCTCGGGTCGCTCGCATTGAACGCGAGCACGCAGGCAGGGGTGCTGTCCTGCGCGGCCTCGCTGCTTCCTGCTTCGACGGTCGGGGGGGTGGGGTTTGTCATAGGCCCGATTCTTCCAGTGACCGCGCCATTGCGGGAAAGCGCTGGGAAGGCCCTCGATACAATCGTTGCATTCTATTCGAAGGCCCTTTAAGCTGTGACGACAGAGACGAGTACCAAAACCTGGATGTGCCTGATTTGCGGCTGGCTATACGACGAAGCCGCAGGCGCTCCCGACCATGGAATTGCACCGGGCACGCCGTGGTCCGAAGTCCCGATGAACTGGACCTGTCCCGAATGCGGGGCACGGAAGGAAGATTTCGAGATGGTGCAGATCTAGGCGGTATATCGCCTGTAGGTTTCGTTGGGGTGATGCCGCCACCGGTGCAGTTACAAATATGAGGAGCAGCGTCAATTGAGCACGTCCGGCCTGAAGGTGCTGGTGATCGATGACAGCAACACGATCCGGCGCAGTGCTGAAATCTTCCTGAAGCAGGGCGGGCACGACGTGCTGCTCGCCGAGGACGGCTTCGACGCCCTCGCGAAGGTCAACGACTACCAGCCGAACCTGATCTTCTGCGACATCCTCATGCCGCGGCTGGACGGCTACCAGACCTGCGCGATCATCAAGCGCAACGCGAAATTTGCGGGTGTCCCGGTGGTCATGCTTTCATCGAAGGACGGTGTGTTCGACAAGGCGCGCGGGCGCATGGTGGGTTCGCAGGACTACCTGACCAAACCGTTCACAAAGGACCAGCTGCTGCAGACAGTCCAGCAGTTCGGTGCGCAACAAGGAGCAATGTGATGGCGATTAGCAAAGTCCTCGTAGTGGACGATTCGAAGACGGAATTGATGTTCATGACCGACCTGCTCCAGAAGAACGGGTTTGCGGTCAAGACGGCGGAGAACGCGGACGACACGTTCAAGAAGCTGGCCGAGGAAAAGCCCGACCTGATCCTGATGGACGTGGTCATGCCCGGGCAGAACGGCTTCCAGCTCACGCGTGCGATCACGCGCGACCCGCTCTATGCCGACGTGCCGATCATCATGTGCACCAGCAAGAACCAGGAAACCGACCGGGTGTGGGGCATGCGCCAGGGCGCGCGCGACTACATCACCAAACCGGTCGATGCCGACGAACTGATGGCCAAGATCAAGGCCCTCGGCTGATCCGGCACCAGCAGTAACGGTTCCCCCGCAAGACAACCATGGCCAACCGCGAAGCGCTCCGTGAACTCCAGGCCCGCCTCGCCAGCCGGCTGCAGGCCGCGCGCACGGAAGGTGTGCAGGCCTCGTGGCTGGCCGTCGAATCCGGCGGCCGCAAGTTCCTGTTCCCGCTCGCGCAGTCCGGCGAGATCTTTCCTTTCTCGAGCACGCTGCCCGTGCCGTACACGCAGACATGGTTCCTCGGCGTCGCGAACCTGCGCGGCGGCCTGTACGGCGTGGTCGACCTCGCGAGCTACGTCGGCGGCCACGCCCCGACGCAACGCTCCGACGCCGGCCGTGCGGAGTCGCGCCTCGTCGCGCTCAATTCCGCGCTCGAGATCAATTGCGCATTGTTGATCGACAAGCTCGCCGGCCTGCGCAACCTGGACGCGTTTTCAACCTCCAGCGCGCCGCCCGAAGGCGCGCCGGATTATTTCGGCACCGGCTATACCGATGCCAACGGCGCCTACTGGCAGGAAATCAACCTGCAGGCGCTCGCCCAGCAACCCCAGTTCCTGAGCATCAGCGCATAGCGCTGTGTATTGACTGTCCCGGAAGGCCCGCACCATGTCCGTCGTTGAGAAACTCAAGACCCTGTTCTCCAGGAAATCCGATGAAGCCGAGACCAGCGCCGAGCTGAGCCTGAACACGCCCGACGGGTCGCTGGACCCGATGGCCACCGGCTCGATCGACACGCAGGAGGACGAATCCGGTGCGCAGCCGCTCGCGGCGGTGATGGGCGATGCCGACAGCGTCAACGACGATTCGATCGTCGAAGGCGGCGACGAAGCCGACCTCATCTCGGTCCCGATCCTCGGCCGGCGCTCGGTGGTGATCCACCAGCGGATCCTGTTCACCTTGCTGTCGATTTCACTGCTCGTGCTGTTCGCGGTGGCCTACTTCGCGGTGAACCAGGCCGACAAGGTCGCGCAGCAGGTGGCCGGTACCGGCCAGTCGCTGATGCAGTCGCAGCGCCTTGCCAAGAGCGTGTCGCAGGCACTGGTGGGTTCGCCCCAGGCCTTCCCCGACGTGAAGGAATCTTCGGACGTGCTGGCCAAGACCGTGCGCGGCCTGAAGACCGGCGACGATTCGCTGCGCCTGCAGCCGGTCGGCGAAGTGATGCAGGAAGACGTCGACAAGATCACGCCGCTGATGGAGCGCGCGGAAAAGAACGCCGCCACCGTGATGGGCCAGCAGAAGATCCTGACGCAGGTGGGGAGCGCGCTTCGCACCATCAACCGCCAGTCGTCCGACCTGCTGGAAATCGCCGAGACGGTGTCGTCGCTCAAGCTGCAGCAGAACGCACCGCCCGCCGAAATCTCCGCCGCGGGCCAGCTGGTGATGTTGACGCAGCGTATCGGCAAATCGGCGAACGAATTCCTGACGATGGAAGGCGTGTCGCCCGAGGCGGTGTTCCTGCTCGGCAAGGACTTGAACTCGTTCAAGGAAATCGCGCAAGGCCTGCAGGACGGCAGCCCCGAGCTGCGCCTGCAAGGCACGAAGGACCCGCAAACGCGCGAACGCCTCGAAGCGCTGATGAAGTTGTACGAGCAGACGCGCACGCAAGCCGGCGCGATTCTCGGCAACCTGCAAGGCCTGGTGTCCGCGCGCGAAGCGCAAGCGGCGATCATCCAGGACTCCGAGCCGCTGCGCAAATCGATGGAAGACCTGCAAGGCAAGCTGCAGGCGCAAACGGGCCTGGGCGCCGGGGCGCTGACCACGCTGGCTGTTTCCGCCGTGTTCGCCATCCTCTGCGCCGTGGGCCTCGCTTATGTCCAGCTGCAGGACTCGCGCAAGCGCCAGCTCGTTGCGGAACAGCAGCGGCTCGAAGCCGAGCGGCTGGAGCAGGAAGCCAAGCGCGTCAACGACGCCAACCAGGCGGCCATTTTGCGATTGATGAACGAGTTGCAGACAGTGGCCGAAGGCGACCTCACACAGGAAGCCACGGTGACCGAAGACATCACGGGCGCCATCGCCGACTCGGTGAACTACACGGTGGAAGAATTGCGCCAGCTGGTGGGCAACGTGCAGTCGACGGCCACGAAGGTGGCGGCAACGACCGCGCAGGTGGAATCGACGTCCACCGAACTGCTGGCGGCCTCGACCGAGCAGCTGCGCGAGATTCGCGAAACCGGCCAGTCGGTGCTCGACATGGCGACCCGAATCAACCAGGTGTCCGGCCAAGCCAACGAGTCGGCCCAGGTCGCGCGCCAATCGCTGCAAGCCGCCGAGTCGGGCCTCGCCGCCGTGCAGAACGCGATCGGCGGCATGAACTCGATCCGCGACCAGATCCAGGAAACGTCGAAGCGGATCAAGCGGCTGGGTGAATCGTCGCAGGAGATCGGTGAAATCACCGAACTGATTTCCGACATTACCGAACAGACGAACGTGCTGGCCCTGAACGCCGCCATCCAGGCAGCGTCCGCCGGTGAAGCGGGACGAGGCTTCTCGGTCGTTGCGGAAGAAGTGCAGCGGCTGGCCGAACGCTCCGCGGACGCCACGCGGCAGATCTCGGCGCTGGTGAAGGCGATTCAGACCGACACGCAGGATGCGGTGGCCGCCATGGAGCGCTCGACGCAGGGTGTGGTGGAAGGGGCGAAGCTCTCCGACAACGCGGGTACCGCGCTGACCGAGATCGACCAGGTGTCGCGCCGCCTCGCCGAACTGATCGAAAACATCTCGAAGACCGCAGCCAGGGAAGCCGAGTCCGCCAACGTGGTGGCCGGCAACATCCAGCACATCTTCGCGGTGACGGAACAGACCGGCGAAGGCACGCGCTCGACGGCGCAGCAGGTGCGCGAGCTGTCCCGAATGGCCGAAGAACTGCGCCAGTCGGTGGCCCGGTTCAAGATCGCGTAAGTACGAACGGATGACGCTCGTTCGTCATCGGGGACCATGATGGAAGCAGGACAAGACCTGGACCTGGCCGCCAACGACCTCGGGCCGTTGGCCTGGGTGCTGGACGAGCTGCGCAAGTCGCTCGAGACCGCCACTGCGGCGCTGCGGCGCTTCGTGCGCGACACGCAAGCCGCTCGCGGCACCGACATGGCCGGCGTCGACACCGCGCAGTTGCGGCTGGCTCGCCAGCAATTGCACCAGGCCGTGGGCGCACTCGAGATGGTGGGCATGGGCGCGCCCGCGCAAATGCTGCGCTCGATGGAAGCTGCGGTCCAGAAGTTCATCGACAAGCCGGAGCTGTGCACGGAGGCCGCGGCGGCGAAGGTCGAACGCGCCGGCTTCGCGCTGGCCGAATACCTCGAGGCAAAACTGCTCGGCAAGCCGGGCTCCCCGGTGGGCCTGTTCCCGCAATACCGCGACGTGCAGGAGCTCGCCGGCGCCGACCGCGTGCACCCCGCGGACTTGTGGTTGAACGAATGGCGCTGGGTCGAGCCGAACACGCCGGAGGCGAAGAAGTCCATCGTCTACGACCCGGCGGTGCGATCGAAGCTGGACCAGGCGGTCCTCAAGATCATGAAAAACGGCGACGCCGATGCCGCGCGCGACCTGGCCGGCATCAGCCTCTCGCTCGCCAGCACGCAGACGGCAAAGCAGCCGAAGATTTTCTGGAAGCTTTGCGCCGCTTATTTCGAGGCCGTCTCGCTGGGCCTGTTGCCGGCGGATATCTACGTCAAGCGCGTGGGATCGCGCATCCTGCTGCAGTACGCCGCGCTGGCCAAGGGCGAGCAAGGGGTTTCGGACCGCCTCGCGCAGGACCTGCTTTTCTTCTGCGCGCAGGCCGCTCCCGCAAAGGGGATGGACGCGGCTTCGCTGGTTGCCGTGCGGCAGGCATGGGGCCTGCAGAAATACAAGCCCGTCGATTACCAGACGCCGCAATTCGGCCGCTTCGATCCCGCACTGCTGTCGCAGGCGCGCAAGCGCATCGCCTCCGCAAAGGAAACGTGGTCGGGCCTGTCGGGCGGCGACGCGAACAAGCTGCGCACCGTCGCGGACCAGTTCAACCACGTCAGCGAGACGCTGCTGAAGCTTCATCCGCAAACCGGCCCGTTGGGGCAGGCGCTCACCGGCACGATCGATGCGGTCGTGCGCAGCGGCCGCGCTCCGAATGCCGAGATCGCGATGGAAGTCGCAACGGCGGTGCTGTACCTCGAAGCGGCTTTCGCCGATCTCGATCCGTCGAACGAACAGCTCTCGTCGCGCACCACCTTGCTCGCGGCGCGCCTCGATCGTGTGCGCAGCGGCGGGCATCCCGAGCCCCTCGAGGCATGGATGGAGGAGCTGTACCGCCGCGTGAGCGATCGCCAGACCATGGGCAGCGTCGTGAGCGAGTTGCGCGGCACGCTGTCCGAACTCGAGAAGCTGCTCGACCAGTATTTCCGCAACCTCGCCGACAAGTCGCCGCTGCGCGAGGCGCCGAACCACCTGGCGCAGATGCGCGGCGTGCTGTCGGTGCTGGGCCTGGACCAGGCGGCGAACGCGGTGCAGCGCATGCGCGACGCGGTCGAGGAGATCATCGTCACCGAGATCGACGAGGAGCGCGCGAAAGCCGCCGGCACGTTCGACAAGCTGGGCAACAACCTCGGCGCTTTGGGCTTCCTCATCGACATGCTCAATTACCAGCCGTCGCTGGCCAAGAAGCTGTTCGTCTACGACGAGTCGAACGGCGAGCTGCGCCCGCTGATGGGCCGCGTCGCCCATCCGCAGGAAGCGGACGAGGACGAGGATTCGAGTTTCGCCGCGCTGACGGAAGAAGTCGAAGAGGTCGCCAGCGGCATGGCCCCGCTCGAATCGCCCGAGCAGCTGCGGGACAAGCTCGACACGATTGCGGCGCACGCGGTGCTCGCCGAGCAACCCGCCATCGCGCAGAGCGCGCGGGAAGCGGCCGCAGCCGTCGCACACGACCCCGCAGCGGCACCGGCCGCGCTCAATCAATTTGCGGCGGCGGTCAAGCCGGCGGCGCCGGTCGTCGCGCCGCCGTCCTCGGAACCCGACATCGAGGAAGACGACCTGCTGGACATCTTCCTGGAGGAAGCGCGCGAAGTGGTCGGCAACGGCCTCGCGGCCATCGAGTCGCTCACGGTCTCGCCTTCCGACATCGCCGAACTCACCACGCTGCGCCGCGCGTTCCATACGCTCAAGGGCAGCTCTCGCATGGTGGGCCTCAACGAATTCGGCGAGGCCGGTTGGGCACTGGAGCAGGTGCTCAACACCTGGCTCGCGGACCAGAAGCCGGCGAGCGAGCCCATGCTGCAGCTCGCGCGCAGCGCGCTGCAAGGCTTCGGCCGCTGGACCGACGACATCGCCGCCAAGAACGACGGCGCGTGGAAGTCGAACATCTTCCGCGGACCGGCCGACGCGATGCGCGTCGAGAACCGGCTGGTCGAGATCGTGCTGCCCGAAGCCGCGGCCGTCGAAGCGGCGCCTGCGGTCGAGGAAGTGGTTGCGCAGGTGCCCGAGGGGGTGGCGCCCGAAACCATGGCTCCCGAAACGCCTGCGCAAACGCCGGCGTTCGAGATCTCGTTCGAGGCGGCGCCCGAATTGCCGGCCGTCGAGCTGCCCGCTGTGGAATTGCCGCCTGTCGAATTGCCGCCGGTTGAAGTCCCGGTGGCGCAGGCCGAGCCGGAGCAGCGCGTCGAAGCCGCGCCCATGGAGATCGCCTTCGACTCCTTCCCGCAACCGGAAGAAGTCAAGGCCGTGTCGTTCGACGCGACGCAAGTCATTCGCGGCGAGCCTGCGCAAGCCGCCGAAATTCCGGCGAGCGAGCTGCCCGCCGATTTCGATTTCTCGCCCGAGCCGACCCTCACGTTGCGCGCGAACCCGCAAGCACAGGAGCAGGAAGAGGCCCCGGCCCCCGTGCCGCAAGCAGAGGAAATCGAGGGCATCGATTTCGCGAGCCTTTCGGCCCTGAGCGATGCCGAGCCGCAACCGGAAGAGCGCGGCGCGATCGCGGCCGAGAGCGACGACCAGGTCAAGGTGATCGGGACGCTGCGCATCGGTATTCCGCTGTACAACGTGTACCTCAATGAAGCGGACGAATGGTCGCGCCGCCTGGCCACCGAGCTGGCTGAATGGGCGCTCGAGATCGAACGGCCCATTCCGGATTCCGCCATCGGCATCGCACACGCGCTGTCCGGCAGTTCGGCGACGGTCGGCTTCGCAAGCCTCTCGGACATCGCACGCGCGCTCGAAGCTTCGCTGGAACACACGGCCAAGCTCGCATGGGCCACGCCGCAGCATGGCAAGGCATTCACCGAGGCCGCCGAGGAAATCCGTCGCCTGTTGCACCAGTTCGCTGCGGGCTTCCTGAAGGATCCGAATCCCGCGGTCGCGAGCGCACTCGAAGCGCTCAAGTCACTCGATATCCCCGGGCGCGCGCAGCCGGGGGATTCCACGATCGAAGCGGTCGAAGTCGTCGAGGCAACCGAGGTCGTCGAAGACATCGATTTCAGCGACGCCGTGGCGCAGCAAGCCGAAGCGCCCGCCGCTCCGGCGGCGATGGCCGAAGTTGCGCCTCTCATGCCGCCGGTCATCGCGATGCCCGCTGCGGCGGTGCGGCCGATGGCGCAATTCGAAGTCGACGATGAAGATGAAGACATCGACGTCGCCGACGCAATCGATCCCGACCTGTTCGGCATCTTCGAAGAAGAAGCGCACGAGCTGCTGCCCCAGATGGGCACGGCGCTGCGCCAATGGTCCGCGCGGCCGGACAACCGCAGCGCACGCGACGAAGTGCTGCGCGCACTGCACACGCTCAAGGGCAGCTCGCGCCTGGCCGGTGCGCTGCGCCTGGGCGAACTCGCGCACCGCATGGAGTCGCATATCGAATCGCTCGGCAGCGAGAACGTGTCCACGCCGGACATCGACCCGCTGCTGCACCGCTTCGACACCATCCAGTCCAACTTCGAGGCGCTGCGCACGCGCGGCGCCGCAGTGCAGGAAGCGCCGGTGCAGGAGCCGGCGCAACCCCAGGGTCCGGCACCTGCGCTGGCCGAGCTGCCCGCGCAATCCGCACCGCAGCGGGCGCTGGTCGCCCAGGCCGCATCGGCCGTCGTGGTGCCGCGCGGCATGGGTCATGCCGTGCGCGTGCGTTCGCAGCTGCTGGACCGCCTGATGAACCAGGCCGGCGAGGTGATGATCACGCGCTCGCGCCTGGAGTCCGAGTTGCGCCAGCTGCGCGGTTCGCTCACCGACCTCACCGGCAACCTCGACCGCCTGCGCTCGCAGCTGCGCGACATGGAGCTGCAGGCCGATGCACAGATGCAGACGCGATTGGCGCAGGCGCAGGAAGCCGGCCAGTCGTTCGACCCGCTCGAATTCGACCGCTACACGCGCGTGCAGGAGCTCACGCGCATGATGGCCGAGTCGGTGAACGACGTCGCCACCGTGCAGCGGAACATCCAGCGCGTCGTGGAATCGACGGAAGACGACCTCGTTGCGCAAGCGCGCCAGACGCGCGAATTGCAGCGCGACCTGCTGCGCACGCGCATGGTGGAATTCGAAGGCATCGCCGATCGCCTGTACCGCGTGGTGCGCCTCGCGTCCAAGGAAACCGGCAAGCAGGTGAAGCTGGACATCACCGGCGGCTCGATCGAAATGGACCGCGGCGTGCTCGATCGCATGACGCCCGCGTTCGAACACCTGCTGCGCAATTGCGTTGCGCATGGCGTCGAAGACCCCGCAGTGCGAACGTCGGCCGGCAAGGACGCCAGCGGCAACATCGTCATCAACCTCTCGCAGGAAGGCAACGACGTCGCGGTGGAATTCCGCGATGACGGCGCGGGCCTGAACGTTGCGCGCATCCGCGACAAGGCACGCGAGCAGGGGCTGATCGGCCCGGCCCAGGACGTCACCGACGCGGAAGCCGCGCAGCTGATCTTCATGCCGGGTTTCTCCACCGCGACCCAGGTCACCGAACTGTCGGGACGCGGCATCGGCATGGACGTGGTCCGCTCCGAGGTGAACGCCCTGGGCGGACGCATCGAAACGGCGACGACGCCCGGCCAGGGCACGAGCTTCCGCCTGGTGCTGCCGCTGACCACCGCCGTGACGCAGGTCGTGATGATCCGCGCCGGCAACCTGACATTCGGCGTTCCCGCCAACCTGATCGAAATCGTGCGCCGTGCGGCTTCGAAAGAAGTCGAACAGGCCTACAACAGCGGCGCGTACGAATTCGCCGGCAATCCGATGGGCTTCTACTGGTGCGGTGCGCTGCTGCAGGCATCCGTGCGAAGCCTCGAGCCGGTCGGCAAGACGCTGCCCGTCGTGATCTTCCGAAGCGCCGCGCAGCGGATCGCCGTGCACGTGGACGAAATCCTGGGCAACCAGGAAGTGGTGGTGAAGAACCTCGGCCCGCAGCTCGCGCGCCTGCCGGGTCTCGCGGGCATGACGCTGCTCGCCTCCGGGGCCGTGGTGCTGATCTACAACCCCGTGGCGCTGGCGACGGTGTATGGCGAATCGGCGCGCAAGCTCAGTGCCGACCACGCCCAGCCCGAGGTGCTCGAGCAGCACGGGCAGCCGGAAAAGCCGAAGGTCATGGCGGCCGCGCCGCAGATCCCGCTGGTGCTGGTGGTCGACGACTCGATCACGGTGCGCCGCGTGACGCAGCGCCTGCTGCAGCGCGAAGGCTATCGCGTCGCGCTGGCGGCGGACGGCCTGCAGGCCCTCGAACGGCTGGCGGAAGAAAAGCCGGCGGTCGTCCTGTCGGACATCGAGATGCCGCGCATGGACGGCTTCGACCTTGCGCGCAACATCCGCGGCGACGACCGCATGAAGGAGCTGCCGATCATCATGATCACGTCGCGCATCGCCGAGAAGCACCGCGAGCACGCGAAGGAGCTCGGGGTGGACCATTACCTCGGCAAACCGTACTCCGAAGAAGAACTGCTCTCGCTGGTGCGGCACTACACGACGCAGGCGGTTCCGGCGTGACGCGATTGCTTTCAACCCCAAAAGGCGCCCGGCGGCGCCTTTTTTTATAATGGCGCCCATGTCGTCCGATGCGCAGCCCATCAACCTCACGCATCACTTCCTGATCGCGATGCCGGGAATGCAGGACGAGACGTTCGTCAAGAGCGTGATCTACCTGTGCGAACACAGCTCGCGCGGGGCCCTGGGCCTGGTCATCAACAAGCCCAGCGACATCGACATGCGCCACCTGTTCGAGAAGGTGGACCTCCCGCTGAGCCGCGACGACCTGGCGACCTCGCCCGTCTTCCACGGCGGGCCCGTGCAGATCGAGCGGGGGTTCGTGCTCCACGAAGCCGTGTTCAAGGATGCGGATGCCGAATCGAAGGAGACGGTCTACGCCTCCACCATGACGATCCCCGGCGGCCTGGAGATGACGACGTCGAAGGACGTCCTCGAAGCGATCGCCACGGGCGCCGGCCCGCGCAAGGTGCTGGTCTCGCTCGGCTACTCCGCCTGGGGCGAAGGCCAGCTCGAATCCGAGCTCGCGGAAAACAGCTGGCTGACCGTCGGCGCGGATGTATCGGTGATCTTCGACACGCCGATCGAGCAACGCTACGACAAGGCGCTGTCGCTGCTGGGCCTGCAGTCGTGGATGCTCACCACGGAGGCGGGGCACGCGTGATGGGGCAACCCATCGACATCCCCCCTCACTTCACCCATTTTTTAGCTTTCGATTTCGGCGCGAAGCGCACCGGCGCCGCCGTCGGCAACCGCATGCTGCGCACCGCCACGCCACTGGCGACGATCCGCGCGGAATCGAACGACGCCCGCCTTTCGGGCGCCGAAGCGCGCGTGCGCGAATGGCAGCCCCATGCGCTGGTGGTGGGCGTCCCGTTCCACCCCGATGGCGCCAGCCACGACAATACGGCCCGCGCCCGCAAGTTCGCGCGCCAACTCGCCGCCCGCACGCAGCTGTCCGTCTACGAAGTCGACGAGCGCTACAGCACGACCGAAGCGCAAAGCGAGGGGGCCGGCGACCCCGATGCGGGCGCGGCGTGCGTGATCCTCGAACAGTTCCTCAGGAGCCTTCCATGAAGCTCACCCTCGATGCCGAAGCCCTCTATCGCGAACTCGTGCACGGCGTGCAGCAACTCGCAGGCGGCGACGCAAAGCTCGTCGGCGTCACCTCGGGGGGCGCATGGCTCGCCGGGCGATTGCACAAGGACCTGAAGCTCCCGGGCAATGCGGGGGCGATTTCCTCCGCGATGCATCGCGACGACTTCTCCAAGCGCGGCCTCAGCGGTGCCGGCACGCAGACCCAGCTCGATTTCGACGTGAACGACGCGCACATCATCCTGCTCGACGACGTGCTGTACACCGGCCGCACGATCCGCGCGGTGATCAACGAGCTGTTCGATTACGGCCGGCCCGCGAGCGTGAAGCTGGCGGTGCTGGTGGACCGCGGCGGGCGCGAACTGCCGGTGCAGGCCGACTACGCCGCGGCCCGCGTGAGCCTTCCCGCCACGCAATCGCTCGCGCTGGCGCGCGGCGACGACGGCAAATTCAGCTTCCAGGTCGAAGGCCAGTGATGCTCCACAAACGAAATCCCCAACTCAACAAGCAAGGCGAACTGGTCCACCTGCTGTCGGTGGAAGGGCTGCCGCGCGACATCCTCACGCACATCCTGGACACCGCCTCCACGTTCGTCAGCGTGAGCGACCGCGAGGTGAAGAAGGTGCCGCTGCTGCGCGGCAAGAGCGTGTTCAACCTGTTCTTCGAGAACTCGACACGCACGCGCACGACGTTCGAGATCGCGGCAACGCGCCTCTCGGCCGACGTGATCAACCTGGACATCGCGCGATCATCGGCGACCAAGGGCGAATCGCTGCTCGACACCATCGCGAACCTCTCGGCGATGGCCGCCGACATGTTCGTGGTGCGGCACAGCGAGTCGGGCGCGCCTTACCTGATCGCGCAACACGTCGCGCCGCATGTGCACGTGATCAACGCCGGCGACGGGCGCCACCAGCATCCGACGCAGGGACTGCTCGACATGTACACGATCCGCCACTACAAGAAGGATTTCGCGAACCTCACCGTGGCGATCGTCGGCGACGTGCTGCACTCGCGGGTCGCGCGCTCCGACATTCACGCGCTGACGACGCTCGGCTGCGCCGAAGTGAGGGTGGTCGGCCCGAAGACACTCGTCCCCGGCGACATGGCGCAGATGGGCGTGCGCGTGTGCCACACGCTCGAAGAAGGCATCAAGGATTGCGACGTCGTGATCATGCTTCGGCTGCAGAACGAGCGCATGAGCGGCGCGCTGCTTCCGAGTTCGCAGGAATTCTTCAAGGCCTGGGGCCTGACGCCCGAAAAGCTGCAGCTGGCCCGGCCCGATGCGATCGTGATGCACCCGGGCCCGATCAATCGCGGTGTCGAGATCGATTCGGCCGTCGTCGACGGCAAACAGAGCGTGATCCTGCCGCAGGTCACGTTCGGGATCGCGGTGCGCATGGCCGTGATGAGCATCGTGGCGGGGAACGAGGCATGACAAGATGAAGATCCTGATCAAGAACGGGCGCGTGATCGACCCGGCATCGAAGCTCGATCGCACGGCGGACGTCGCGGTGGCCGCGGGTCGCATCGTCTCCATCGGCGACGCGGGCAGCTTCTCTGCAGCGAAGGTGGTCGATGCGGCCGGCTGCATCGTCGTCCCGGGGCTGGTCGATCTAGCGGCGCGGCTGCGCGAACCCGGTTACGAGCACGAAGGCATGCTCGAGAGCGAGATGGCCGCAGCGGTTGCGGGCGGCGTGACCAGCCTGGTGTGCCCACCGGATACCGACCCGGTGCTCGACGAGCCCGGCCTGGTGGAGATGCTCAAGTTCCGCGCGGAGAAGCTGCACCAGTCTCGCGTGTTCCCGCTCGGCGCGCTCACGCGCAAGCTCGAAGGCGAGATCCTCACCGAGATGGTCGAGCTGACGGAGGCCGGCTGCGTCGGATTCAGCCAGGCTGAAGTTTCGGTGCCCAGCACGCAAGTGCTGCAGCGCGCGTTCCAGTACGCAGCGACGTTCGGCTACAGCGTGTGGTTGCGCCCGCAGGAGTTGTACCTGGGCCGGGGTGTCGCGGCCAGCGGCTCGCTGGCGACGCGGCTCGGCCTGCCGGGTGTTCCCGTCGCGGCGGAAACGATCGCCCTGTACACGATCTTCGAGCTGATGAAGATCACCGGCGCACGCGTGCACGTGTGCCGCCTGTCGAGCGCGGAGGGCGTCGAGCTGGTTCGCCAGGCAAAGCAGCAGAAGCTTGCCGTCACGTGCGACGTGAGCATCAATTCGCTGCACCTGACGGACAACGACATCGGCTTCTTCGACAGCCGCGCGCGGCTGAACCCGCCGCTGCGCCAGCAGCGCGATCGCGACGCGCTGCGCGCGGGGCTCGCCGACGGCACGATCGACGCACTCGTATCCGACCACACGCCGGTGGATGAAGACGCGAAGACGCTGCCTTTCGGCGAAGCCGAGGCGGGCGCGACGGGACTCGAACTCCTGCTGTCACTCGCGGTGCGTTGGGGCGAAGAGAGCAACGCAGGGTTGACGCGTGCGCTCTCGGTCGTGACGAACGGGCCGGCAAGGGTGCTCGGCCCCGCGCTCGGGACCTTGCAGGCGAGCGTGGGCCAGCTTGCCCACGGCGGAATCGCCGACGTCTGCGTGTTCGACCCGAAAGCCGAATGGACGGTGACACCCGACGGGCTGCGCAGCCAAGGCAAGAACACGCCGTTCGCCGGCTACCCCATGCGCGGCCGCGTGCGCTGCACGATCGCCGCCGGCCAGCTCGCGTACGAAAGCGGCGCGCAAGCGTAACGCGCATGCGGGTGTTGCGCGCCGCGTGGCGACTGCTGCAAGCCATTGCGCACGCGCTCGCCGGTTGGCGCACGATCGTCTTCGCCTTCCCGAAGCTCACGCAGCGCGAGCGCGATGAGTGCGTCACGGTTTGGTCGCGCGGGATGCTGCAAGTGCTGGGGATCGGGCTGCAGTTGCGCGGAACGCCGCCGGAGCGCGGGCCGATGCTGCTGGTGGCCAATCATATTTCGTGGCTCGACATCCTCGTGATGCACGCCGCGCGTCACTGCCGCTTCGTCTCCAAGGCGCAGGTGCGTCACTGGCCGTTGATCGGCACGCTGGCGACAGGCGGGGGCACGCTGTACATCGAGCGCGAATCGCGCCGCGACGCGATGCGCGTGGTGCACCGCATGGCTGACGCGCTGCGTGACGGCGACATCCTCGCGGTGTTTCCGGAAGGCACCACCACCGACGGCCTCACGCTGTTGCCGTTCCACGCGAACCTCGTGCAGGCTGCAATCTCGGCCGGCGCGCCCGTGCAGCCCGTGGCGTTGAGCTTCCTCGACCAGGCAAGCCGCCGCACCAGCTTCGCGGCGAGCTATGTCGGCGACGAGACGCTGGTCGGCTCGCTTTGGCGCACCTTGTCCGCGCCGCCCGTGACTGCAGTCGTTGTCTTCGGCGAGCCGCAAGCCGCGCAAGGGCGGGATCGCCGTGCGTGGGCCGCCGACTTGCGCGAAGCCGTGGCTTCATTGCGCGAAATGCCGCCATGACGCTGCAGGCGTATCATCGAAAGCAGGGACGCCAACGAGGAGGCGCACGATGAACGGCAGAAGGAAATTGCTCCTGGTCGACGACGACATGACGGTCGCGGGCCATCTCGCCGAGAAGCTGGCGAAATGCTACGACGTGATATCGACGACGGATCCGCGCGAGACCGCGGCGCTTGCGAAACGCGAGCAGCCGCATGTGATCCTGTGCGATGCGTCGGCGGCGCTGTCCGCTGCCTCGGCGGACAACCAGATTCCGGTGGTGTATCTCACGGCACCGGCGGCGTCGAACGACGATACCGACAGCCAGCTGCACGGCGGACCCATCCAGGTCTCGAAACGCGCGCAGTTGTCCGAGCTGGTGCAGGCGATCGACCGGGCGACCGGCCGCTGAGCTTCAAGGCTCGTCGCTGAACTCGGCGCGCGATGCCGGCGCCTTGCGAAACACCACTTCGCCCGTGGGCACGTGCACCACGCGAATCTCATCCGAAGGGCGCGTGAAGCTCTTCGCCGCCATCGCAACCGCCAGCGCCCGATCGCTGAAGAAATACTCGTTCGCGCCGGGGCGCGGCAGGAAGTGACCCGCGATGGGGCCGTTGCTTTCGAGGCGGAAATCCGGGCCGGGCATGTTGTTCCCCTTCTTCTTGTGTGCTGCTGGACCGCCAGCGTAGCGGGCAAGGACTCGCTGTATGTAGGAGGCCACTGACGCACCGTGTCGGGCGGGGCTTACTGTGCAGATGCACAGGGGGTGCGGTCTACAATGCCCCGCCCGCCGCCGTAGTTCAATGGATAGAACGAGCGCCTCCTAAGCGCTAGATGTGGGTTCGATTCCCGCCGGGGGCGCCAGCCCCGAAGCGCCCCGGGCTGACGCGGGCTTGCGGCAAGAACCTGCTCGACCGGCACGCGCATCGCGGCATCGTCGAGAGCCATGAGATTCCTCCTTGTCGTCGATCGCGCGCAGCAGTGGCCCTTCGAGATCCCGGGCTCCAGCGTCGTTTCCGCGCGCGCCTACCTCACCGAACCGGCGTACGCCAACAACCTGCAGGCCAAGGTGATCAACCTGTGCCGCGTCGACCGCTACCAGGGACGCGGCTACTACGTGTCGCTGCTGGCCGAGGCCCGCGCGCACAAGCCCCTGCCTTCGGTGAAGGCGCTGGGCGACTTGCAGTCGAACGAGCTGAAGGCTTCGCTCGCCGAAAAAGTCCGCGAGCTGACCAGCGACATCCGGCACGAAGCCAGCGATATCTTCGAGCTCGACTCCTATTTCGGCCGCGACCCGGCCGATGCGCACAACCCGCTGGCCAGGCAGTTGTTCGACGCCGCCAAGGCCCCGCTGCTGCGTGCGCAATTCAAGCGCGGCGCCCAGGGATGGGAGCTCGAAAAGATCGTCGCGCTCGGGCTGGCCGACGTGCAGTCGCGGCATCGCGAGTTCCTGCTCAACGTGGCCACCGAGTACGTCACCGGCGACACACGCACGCCGACCGGCGCTTCGAGCAATCGCACGCCGGTGCTGGCGATCCTCCATGACCCGGACGCCGAGGACAAGTGCTCCAACGACGAGGCGTTGCGCAAGTTCGTCGAGATCGCGCCGCGGGTTGGAATCGAGGCGAAGCTGATCGGCCCGGGCGACGTGGATCGCATCGGCGAGTTCGACGCGCTCTTCATCCGCGCCGATCCCAGCGTCGACAACTACACCTACCCGCTCGCGCGCAAGTGCGAGTCGCTGGGCATGCCGGTGATCGACGACCCCGAGTCGGTGCTGCGTTGCTCGAACAAGGTGTTCCTCGACGAGTTGATGGACCAGCATCGCATTCCCAAGCCGAAGGCACAGAAGGTGCATCGCGACAACGTGAAGGAAGTGATCCCGACGCTCGGGTTGCCGTGCGTCCTGAAGGTGCCCGACGGCGCATTCGGCATCGGCGTGTCGAAGATCGAGAGCCAGGAGCAGCTGGAACAATCCGCGAAGGAGCTGTTTGCGCGCTCCGAACTGTTGATCGCGCAGGAATGGCTGCCCACCGAGTTCGACTGGCGCATCGGCGTGTTCGACGGCCGTCCGCTTTTCGCCGCGCAGTACCGCATGGCGCCCGGCCACTGGCAGGTGATCAAGCGTGACGGCGAAGGGCGCGTCGAGGGCGAGACCATCGCCTTTTCGATCGGCGAGGTGCCCGAGATCGTCATCGACACGGCCGTGCGCGCCGCCAACCTGATCGGCCGCGGCCTGTACGGCGTGGACCTCAAGCAGTCGGGTGAGAAGTGCTGGCTGATCGAGGTGAACGTCAACCCGAACATCGATGCCGGCAACGAGGACCAGATCATGGGCGATGCGCTCTACCGCGAGATCCTGGGAGTGTTCGCGCGAAGGATCCGCGGGCGCCGCAAGGTCCTGCCGTCGCGCGCCGAGGAGGTCGGTGCCGACAAGCGCTGAGTGCGCGGCGGCACGTCACTTCGAGAGCAGCCGCATCGCTTCTTCGAGGCCCTTGATCGTGAGGGGGTACATGCGCTGGTTCATCAGCTGCTGGATGACGCTGATCGACTGGCGGTACTGCCACACGCCTTGCGGCTCCGGGTTGATCCACGCAAATTTCGGGAAGGCGCCCGTCAGCCGCTGGACCCATTCGGCGCCCGCCTCCTCGTTGTTGTATTCGACGCTTCCGCCGGGCTGCAGGATCTCGTAGGGGCTCATCGTCGCGTCGCCGACGAAAATGAGTTTGTAGTCCTTGTTGTACTTGCGGATGATGTCCCACGTGGGGAATTTCTCCGAGAACCGGCGGCGGTTGTTCTTCCACATGAAGTCGTAGACGCAGTTGTGGAAGTAATAGAACTCGAGATGCTTGAACTCCGCCTTCGCCGCCGAGAACATCTCTTCGACCCGGTGGATGTGTTCGTCCATCGTCCCGCCCACGTCCATCAGCAGCAGCACCTTCACGTTGTTGTGCCGCTCGGGCACCATCTTGATGTCGAGGTAGCCTGCATTCGCGGCTGTCGACCTGATCGTGTCGTCGAGGTCGAGCTCTTCTTCGGCGCCCTCACGCGCGAACTTGCGCAGGCGCCGCAGCGCGATCTTGATGTTGCGCGTGCCCAGCTCCTGCGAGTCGTCGTAATCCTTGTACGCGCGCTGGTCCCACACCTTCACCGCGCTCTTGTTGCGGCCCTTGTCCTGGCCGATGCGGATGCCTTGCGG
>DATLBJ010000045.1:0-8379 GCA_035526975.1 Ramlibacter sp. | reverse complement strand
CCGTGCGCTGCCTGGCGCATGTCGGTCACCACCGGCGCGAGCAGGTGCGGGATGCCTTCGTACACCGACATCTCCAGCATCTTCGGGTCGATCATCAGCACGCGCACGTCGCGCGCTTCGGCCTTGTACAGCAGCGACAGGATCATCGCGTTGATCCCCACCGACTTGCCGGCGCCGGTGGTCCCCGCGACGAGCACGTGGGGCATCTTCGCGAGGTCGGCGACGACGGGATTTCCAACGATGTCCTTGCCGAGCCCCATCGTCAGCATCGACTTCGCTTCGTTGTAGACCTGCGAGCCGAGGATCTCCGACAGCTTGATCGACTGGCGCTTGGCATTGGGCAGCTCGAGCGCCATGTAGTTCTTGCCGGGGATGGTCTCGATCACGCGAATCGACACGAGCGACAGCGAACGCGCGAGGTCCTTCGCGAGGTTCACGATCTGCGAGCCCTTCACGCCGGTTGCAGGCTCGATCTCGTAGCGCGTGATCACGGGGCCGGGCTGCGCGAGGACGACACGCACGTCCACGCCGAAGTCCTTCAGCTTCTTTTCGATCAGGCGCGAGGTCATTTCCAGCGTTTCCGCGGAGACGCCTTCCTGCCGTGACGGCGCGCCGTCGAGCAGGTCCACCTGCGGCAGCTTCGAATCGGGCAGGTCGGAGAACAGCGGCTTCTGGCGCTCCTTCGCGACGCGTTCACTGCGGGGAACGTCGACGATCACGGGCTCGATCAGCACCGGCGAAGGGTGATGCTCGGCGATCTCGACGCGCTCGACTTCAACCACTTCCTCGCGCTCGCGCGCCGCAGCCTGCCCGAACGCGATGTCCTGCGCGACTTCGCGCTTTTCGCGGCGCGCTTCGATGAAGCCGTCGATGCGCGAGCCGATGGTCTCGGCCACATGGCTCCACGAGAAACGGAAGACGACCGCCATGCCGAGAACGACCAGCGCCACGAAGACGAGGCCCGAGCCTGCGAAGCCGAGCCACTTCACGCCCGCCGGGCCCGTGATGAAGCCGAGTGCCCCACCCGCGTGATCCGGCAGCTTGCCTTCAAACCGATACAGGCGCGACCATTCGAGGGCCGTGCTCGCAGCGAGCAGGACGGCCAGGCCGACCCAGAACGCGAGGCGCGTGCGCGTCCAGCCTTTGCCGGGTTTTTCCTCACCCCGCATCCAGCGAGCGAGCGTGGAAAGCCAGGTGCGAATTGCGGCGGCCACGCACCACCACGCGGAGAATCCGAGCAGGAAATAACTGGCGTCGGCCACCCACGCACCCAGCCGGCCACCCCAGTTGCGCGCCGGCCCACCGATGCCGGACGTCGAGAACGCGGCATCACCGGGCGAATAGCTCAGCAGCGCGAGGAGCCAGAAGACGATCGCGACGAAGCCGGCGACCAGCGCCATTTCATGTGCGAACCGGGAAACTCCAGTGGGCTTGCCGACCGGGACGCTGGCCTGCGTCAGCGTGTTCAGCGAATAGGTCATCAGGGCGGATTGTCGCCCGCAAAATCACCCGAGAGTAGTCAGGCGATCCTTGATCAACATCGAGCCGTCTTCGCGTGTCTCGATGAAGCCACGGTCCTCGAGATCTTTCATCACCCGGCTGACCATTTCACGCGAGGCGCCGACCATTTTGGCGATGTCCTGGCGCGAGATGCGCTCGCGGATCGTGGGCTGGCCGTCCTTGTCCGGCGACGCAAACTCTAGCAATGCGCGGGCCACGCGGCCATACACATCCATGAGGGCCAGCGATTCGATCTTGCGATCCGCCTGGCGCAGGCGCTGCACGAGGCCCTTCATGATCGCGTATGCCATCGAGCTGTTCTCGGGCAGGCAGCGGGCGAATTCCGCGCGCCCCAGGGCCAGCATGTCGGTCTGCACCTCGGCGCGCACCGTTGCCGAGTGCGGCTCGTTGTCGATGAGGCTCATCTCGCCGATGTAGTCGCCCGGCTGCAGCGTGGCGAGGATGACCTCGCGGCCGCGCTTGTCGGAGGTGACCACGCGCACGCGGCCGGTGAGGATGATGAAGAGCGTGTTGGACTTCTCGCCCTGCTCCACGATGATCTCGCCACGCTTGAAGCGGCGCTTGGTGACGGCATCCGCGACGGACTCGGCCTGGGACGCTGTCAGCAGCGCGAACAGCGGCACTCGGCGAATGAGTTCCAGGTTGGACAGCATCGACATGTCAAGACATCCCTTCTGCGAGGTTCCCTGCGATGGCTTCTTACAATCGCTGCGATTGAAAGCTGCAAGTGCGCCCGCTCCCTCGAGGGGTTGATACTTGCAACCACGGCCCGAAATGTACACGGTCCGTCGCGTTTATCACACAGGTTTTTCACGATGCCAAGCACCCAACACGCCAAAGTCCTGATCCTCGGATCGGGTCCCGCGGGCTACACCGCTGCCGTTTACGCGGCACGCGCCAACTTGAATCCGCTGTTGATCACCGGCATCGCGCAGGGCGGACAGCTCATGACGACGACCGATGTCGACAACTGGCCTGCCGATGTGAACGGCGTGCAAGGCCCCGAACTGATGCAGCGTTTCCTCGAACACGCCGAGCGCTTCAAGACGCAGATCGTGTTCGACCACATCAACACCGTCGATTTCAGCAAGCGCCCGTTCCACCTCAAAGGCGACAGCGGCGAGTACACCTGCGACGCGCTGATCATCTCAACCGGCGCATCAGCGAAGTACCTCGGCCTGCCTTCGGAAGAAGCGTTCATGGGCAAGGGTGTGTCCGCGTGTGCGACGTGCGACGGCTTCTTCTACCGCGGCCAGGTGACGTGCGTGATCGGCGGCGGCAATACCGCCGTCGAAGAGGCGCTGTACCTGTCGAACATCGCGACCAAGGTGTACCTCGTGCATCGCCGCGGAAAGTTCCGCGCGGAGCCGATCCTCATCGACAAGGTGATGGACAAGGTCAGGGAAGGCAAGATCGAACTCAAGCTGTTCAATACGCTCGATGAAGTGCTCGGTGATGCCACCGGCGTGACCGGCGTGCGCCTGAAGAACGTGGACTCGGGCGCCACCGAGGACCTGAAGCTGCAAGGCTGCTTCATCGCGATCGGCCACTCGCCCAACACCGAGATCTTCCGCGGCCAGCTGGAGATGAAAGACGGCTACATCATCACCAAGGGCGGCCTCTCGGGCATGGCCACGATGACGAGCGTGCCGGGCGTTTTCGCCGCAGGCGACGTCCAGGACCACGTTTATCGCCAGGCGATCACCAGTGCGGGGACAGGGTGCATGGCCGCCCTGGACGCCCAGCGCTTCCTCGAACAGCAGGGCTGAGGCCGCCTTGCTATAATCGCGGGCTCGGCTGGATTCGTGTCCGGCCAAGTTCATCGAGCGACGCGTGCGTCGCGGGTTACCGCCACCCTTCCTGGCGAGGTGAGGTCTCCACGACAGTGGCGGCCGTTGAAAGAAATCTGGAGTGCTTCATGGCACGCGTCTGTGACGTGACGGGCAAAGGCCCGATGGTGGGGAACAACGTCTCCCACGCCAACAACAAAACCAAGCGCCGGTTCCTGCCGAACCTGCAATACCGCCGTTTCTGGGTCGAGACCGAAAACCGCTGGGTGCGCCTGCGTGTTTCCAGCGCTGCCCTGCGCCTGATCGACAAGAACGGCATCGACACCGTGCTCGCGGACATGCGTGCCCGCGGCCAAGCCTAAGGGGAACTGACATGGCAAGCAAAGGCGGACGCGAAAAGATCAAGCTGGAGTCCACTGCGGGCACCGGCCATTTCTACACGACAAGCAAGAACAAGAAGACGATGCCCGAAAAGATGTCGATCATGAAGTTCGACCCCAAGGCTCGCAAGCACGTCGAGTACAAGGAAACGAAGCTGAAGTAACCGGCGTCGCCTCCAATGAAAAAGCCCCGCGTTGCGGGGCTTTTCTTTTGCGCGGCTGCGCCTATGCGTGAGCGGCGCGCAGCTTCATCGAGAACTGCTGCAGCGCCACGATGCCGCTTTCTTCCGCGCGGCGGCACCAGGCCTGCAGGTCGAGGGCGAGCTGCTCGCGCGACTGCGACGTGTTGAGCCACATCTGGCGCAGCTCCTCGCGCATGGCAAGCATCTTGTCCAGTGCGGGGTGCGCTGCACGCGCTTGCGCGATCTGCGGGCGCACGGTGGCCGGCACACGGTCTTCGTCACGATGCATCCAGCGCTTGGCGGATTTCAGCGCGGACAGGTCGGCTTGCTTCGACTTCAGCGCTGCGATTTCCGCCTTGCACGCGCGCTTCAACTCGCGGCCGTACGCAGCCATCACTTCGTATCGGTTGGCGATGAGCGCCTCGAGCGTCTTTTCGTCGGCCACGGGCTTGATCTCGCCGAGCTGGAGCTTCGGCGGTACCTTCTTGACCTTGGCCCAGCCGATCGCCTGCATCGCGCTGATGTAGGCCCAGCCCAGGTCGAATTCGTATTTCTTGACCGAGAATTTCGCCGACGTCGGGTACGTGTGGTGGTTGTTGTGCAGCTCTTCGCCGCCAATGATCATGCCCCACGGCACGATGTTCGTGCTGGCATCCGGCGCCTCGAAATTGCGGTAGCCCCAGTAGTGGCCGATGCCGTTGATGATGCCGGCCGCGGTGATCGGGATCCAGAGCATCTGCACTGCCCAGACAGCCAGGCCGAGGGCGCCGAAGAGCGCGACGTTCAGGATCAGCATGAGGCCCACGCCTTGCCAGCTGTAGCGCGTGTACAGGTTGCGCTCGAGCCAGTCGTTGGGCGTGCCGTGGCCGAACTTCGCCAGTGTTTCGTGGTTCTTCGACTCTTCGCGGTACAGCTCGGCGCCGCGCCACAGCACAGTGTCGATGCCGCGCGTCTGCGGGCTGTGCGGATCTTCCGCCGTCTCGCACTTCGCGTGGTGCTTGCGGTGGATCGCAACCCACTCCTTGGTGACCATGCCGGTGCCGAGCCACAGCCAGAAGCGGAAGAAATGCGACGGGATCGGCCCGAGGTCCATCGCGCGGTGGGCTTGCGTGCGGTGCAGGAAAATCGTGACGGCCGCAATGGTGATATGCGTCGTTGCCAGCGTGTACAGCACGACCTGCCACCAGGCGAGGTCCAGCATGCCGTGCGCAAGCCAGTTGATCGCCGCGTTCAGCACGGGCCAGTCGGTCAGCATCATGGGTGGAAATGTCTCTCTTGTTTGCTCAACCCGTGATTTTAAGGTGGGGGGTCCGAATACAAGGGTTTTTATTTAGGCCGAGTACCCAAAACGTTCCAACACACCTAATTTTTCACCCATATGGCTGCGAAAAAGCCGTCCGTGCCATGGCGGTGGGGCCAGAGCCGAAGGTACTGCTGACCTTGCTCGCCGCCGGAGCACAGGCTCACTGCGCCCGCCACCTTTAACCGGGAAAGGATCTCCCCGGCACCGATCTCGAGGAATTCAGGGTGCGCCGCAGAAAACGCAGCCGCGATCTCCTCGTTCTCCGCCGGAAGGACGCTGCATGTTGCATAGACCAGCCGGCCGCCGCGCTTCAGAAGCTTCGCAGCCGCTTCGAGGATCGCCGACTGCTTCGCATTCATCTCGCCCACGGCCTCGGGCGACTGGCGCCACTTCAGGTCGGGATTGCGGCGCAACGTGCCCAGGCCCGAACAAGGCGCGTCGACGATCACGCGGTCAATCTTGCCGGCAAGGCGCTTCACACGCTCGTCGCGCTCGCTGGAGATCGCGGCGGGATACACATTCGACAACTTGCTGCGCGCGAGCCGTGGCTTGAATGCATCGAGGCGGTGCGCCGACGTGTCGAATGCATACAGGCGCCCCGTGCTGCGCATCGCCGCGCCGATGGCGAGAGTCTTGCCGCCCGCGCCGGCACAGAAGTCCACGACCATCTCGCCCCGCCGGGGCTCGAGCAGCAGCGCGAGCAGCTGCGACCCTTCGTCCTGCACCTCGATCGCGCCGCGGGCGAATGCATCGAGCTTGTTGACTGCCGGCTTGCCTTCAAGGCGCAAGCCCCACGGCGAGTAGGGTGTGGGCTTCGATTGGATCCTGGCAAGTTCGAGTTCGTGCCGCACGTCCTCGCGCTTGTCGGTGAAGGTGTTCACACGGACATCGAGCGGCGCCGGCTGGTTGAGCGCATCCACGAGCGCCCAGAATTCGTCGCCGACCTGGGCCTTCAGCGGCGCGACGAGCCACTCGGGAAGGTTGTGGCGATGGCGCTCGAGCATGCGGCTCGTGTCGATGGCATCGCATTCGTCGAGCCACGCCCTTTCCTTCTCGTTCAGCGCGCTCGTGAGGAACTCACGCGGGCCGTCGAAGCCCAGGATCGCCATGCGCCGCTCGCGCGGGCCCGGGCCCGAAGGCGCGAAATGGTCGAACAGCAGTTTCTTGCGCAGCACCGTGTAGACCGTCTCCGCCAGCGTTGCGCGCTCGCGCGGGCCGAGCGAACGGTGGTCGCGGAAATAGCGTGACACCACGGCATCGGCCGGATGCTCGAACGTCAATACGCGGCCGACGAGCTCGGCGCAGGAATCCAGCAGCGCTTTGGGATGCATCAGAGCTTTGGCAAGAGCGCTGCGATGGCGCGCGGATAGATGATGTGTTCCTGCGTGAGCACGCGCGCCGCGAGCGACTGGGGGGTGTCGCCGGGCAGGATGGGGACCGCGGCCTGGTCCAGGATCGGCCCGAAATCGAGTTCGTGCGTCACGTGATGCACGGTGAGGCCCGCGAACTTGCACCCTGCTTCAATCGCGCGCTGGTGCGTGTGCAAACCCGGGAAGGCGGGAAGCAGCGATGGATGGATATTGATGAGCCGCCCTGCATAGCGCTCGACGAATCCGGGCGTGAGGATCCGCATGAACCCCGCGAGCACGACCAGCGAAGGCTGGTGCTTGTCGACCGCGCGCGCAAGTTCCGCATCGAACGCCTCGCGCGATTGGAACTGCTTGTGATCGACGACTTCGGCCGCGATTGCCTGCCCGCGCGCAATCGCCAACCCGCCCGCATCGGGCCGGTTGCTGATCACGGCGGCGACCTGCGCGTCGTACGACTTGCGCCAGTTGTCGCGCTGGGCGGCGCGGACGATGGCCGCCATGTTCGACCCGCTGCCGGAAATGAGGATCACAATGTTCTTCATCGAGGCTGGGGATTATCCGTGGCGCCTTGTCACGGCCCGGACACCGCGATTAGCACGACCGTGCTAATAATCCCGGGAGCCCATCGGAGACGAAAAAATGGACCTGGCATTCACCCCCGAGGAACAGAAGTTCCGCGAAGAGATCCGCGCCTGGGTGCGCGAGAGCCTCCCCAAGGAGATCTCGCACAAGGTGCACAACGCGCTGCACCTCACGCGTGACGACACGCAGCGCTGGGCGCGCATCCTCGGCAAGAAGGGCTGGCTCGGTTATGGCTGGCCGAAGCAATTTGGCGGCCCAGGCTGGACTGCGGTGCAAAAGCACATCTTCGAAGAAGAACTTGCGCTCGCCGGCGCGCCGCGCATCGTGCCGTTCGGGCCGGTGATGGTGGCGCCGGTGATCATGGCGTTCGGCTCGCCCGAGCAGCAACAGCGCTTCCTTCCCGGCATCGCCAGCGGCGAAGTGTGGTGGAGCCAGGGCTACAGCGAACCCGGTTCGGGCTCGGACCTCGCGTCGCTGAAGACGCGCGCCGAGCGCAAGGGCGACAAGTACATCGTCAATGGCCAGAAGACATGGACCACGCTGGCGCAGCACGGCGAGTGGATCTTCTGCCTGGTTCGCACCAGCAACGAAGGCAAGCCGCAGACCGGCATCTCCTTCCTGCTGGTCGACATGAAGTCGCCGGGCGTGACCGTGCGGCTGATCATCATGCTGGACGGCGGCCACGAGGTGAACGAAGTGTTCTTCGACAACGTCGAAGTGCCGGCCGAGAACCTGATCGGCGAAGAGAACAAGGGCTGGACTTATGCCAAGCACCTGCTCTCGCACGAGCGCACCAACATCGCCGACGTCAATCGCGCCAAGCGCGAACTCGAGCGCCTGAAGCGCATCGCCAAGGCCGAGGGCGTCTACGACGAGGGGCGCTTTCGCGATGAGATCGCCCGGCTCGAGATCGACATCGTGGCGCTGGAAATGATGGTTCTGCGGGTGCTGTCGGCGGAGACCAGCGGCAAGCAGAGCCTGGACGTCGCCGGGCTGCTGAAGATCAAGGGCAGCGAGATCCAGCAGCGCTACACCGAGCTCATGATGCTCGCGGTGGGCCCGTACGCCCTGCCCTACATCAAGGAAGCGATGGAAGCGGGCTGGCAAGGCGAATTCGTTGGCGCCGCGTACGCCGCGCCGCTGGCAGCGACCTATTTCAACTATCGCAAGACGACGATCTACGGCGGCTCGAACGAAGTGCAGCGGAACATCGTCGCGCAGACAGTGCTGGGGTGAACCCGACGCTTCCCC
>DATLBJ010000044.1:0-29233 GCA_035526975.1 Ramlibacter sp. | reverse complement strand
GCACGCTGCTCGATGACGGCCGCCCGACGATCCTCGCCGGTGACTTCAACGTGGTGCCGACCAATGCCGACATCTACAACCCGTGGCTGTGGCGCTTCGATGCCGTGATGCAGCCAGAGACACGCGATTGCTGGGAGCAGCTGCTCGCGCAAGGCTGGGTCGATGCGACACGGCGCATCCATCCGACAGAGCGGGTCTACACCTTCTGGGTGAACGCCGGCGCATTCGCGCGCAACGCCGGTTTCCGCATGGACTTCCTGCTGCTCGACCCGCAGCTTGCGAAGCGCTTGAAAGCGAGCGGCGTCGATGCGGAACATCGCGGCCGCGAAAAGCCAAGCGACCACGCGCCGGTGTGGATCACGCTGGAGTGACGGAAATATTTCGCGGGCGAGTGTGACGGGCGCGCTTGTGCTTGAAACACTGTCGGGCTGACGTCCTACAGGGTCACCGCTGGGCCACTGCGAGCATGGCTGACCTTAGACGGAGAGCAGTACATGATCCGCATTTCAATCGCCGCTGTGGCCCTTGCGCTCGCGGCGTGCGGCGGGGGAGGCGGCGGCGAATCGCCTTCCACGTTCGCAGCAGCGTCGGCAACGACACCGGCCCCCGCGCCCTCCTCCGCTGCAGGCCCCGCGCCTGCAGCAGCACCGGCACCCGCAGCCGCACCCGCGCCGGCGGCCCCGGCTGCACAGCTGGGCCTGGCGGCAAGCACTCCGGACGTCGCCAACACGACGCTCGGCGGCAACCAGGCCATCCGCAGCGTCGGCGCGCTCGCGAGCGGGGGACATGCCGTCGCGTGGCTGTCTGCGGACGCGAGCGGCACTGCATCGCTGTTCGTGCAGCGCTACAACGTGCAAGGTGCGAAGGCCGGCAGCGAAACACGCATCGCCTATGACGTGACAGCGCAAGAAAACCCGGCCGTCGGTGTCCTGCGCGACGGCAGCGTGGTCGTCGCATCGGTAAAGGGCGTCGCGGATTCATCCACAGTGAACTGGTCGGTCTTCGCGCGGCGCTTCGACGCGAACGGCGCGGTGACGGGCAATGACACGGTCATCGCAACCTTCACCGAGACCCCTGTGGGGGCCGCGGTCCATCGCTACCTTGCACAGCCCACGCTGCTGGCGCTCAGCGACGGCGGCGTGGCGATCGGCTGGGCCTCCGTCGACGAGGACTCCACCGGCAAAGTGAATGCGCTGCATGCGCAGCGCTTCGACGCGCAACTGAATGCCGTCGGGTCGCGGGTCGACTTCGCCGCGAACGGTGGGGATCGCAACATCGCGCTCAAGCTCGTTGCCATGACGAACGGTGACTTCATCGCGGGTGCAACGCATCGCTTCCAGGGCATCCCGTACGTGCAGTACCGCATCGGCACGCGCGACATCGGCCCGCTGTTCGACATGAACGCCGGCCTGCCGGAGTTCAACACGACCTTGCTTCCCCTGGCCGATGGCAGGCTCGCCCTGTGGTCCACCGGCAGCAGCGGCGGGTACATGCAGCTTCTCGACGCCGCAGGCCGTCCGATGTCGGCAGCGGCGATGATTTCCGTGGTGCCGGAAACCGCGATGGCCTTGCCTGACGGCGGATGGGTCACGGTCGTTCGCCAGATGCCGGGCCTGCCGAACCTCGCGCAGCGTTACGACGCCGCAGGTGCACCCGTCGGCAACGCGATCGAAGCCGCCGAGGGCATGTCTCGCCCGCTCGTGACATCGTCGATGGGCAGCGGCTTCGCGCTGGGCTGGACGTTCACCGGCGCGCTCGGCGACGCCGACGTGCGCACGCAGCGCATCGACGCAAGATAACGGCTGTCACCCCGGCGAAGGCCGGGGTCGTTGGCGCCGCTATCCCCTCGGATGGTGCTGCGCGTGCACCTGCTTCAATCTCTCCCGCGCCACGTGCGTGTAGATCGTGGTCGTCGAGATATCCGAATGCCCCAATAGCATCTGCACCGCACGCAAATCCGCGCCGTGATTGAGCAAGTGCGTCGCGAAAGCGTGCCGCAGCGTGTGCGGTGACAACGGCGAAGTGATCCCGGCCGCGTTCGCATATTTCCTGACGATCACCCAGAACATCGCGCGCGTCATGCCCTCGCCGCGCGCTGTGACGAACAGGTCGCCGGTCTGCTGCCCGCCAAGAATCCGGGGCCGCCCTTCCGCCAGGTACCGCGTGATCCAGTCGCCGGCCACCTGCCCGAACGGAACGAGCCGCTCCTTGTTGCCCTTGCCCATCACCCGCAGCACGTGTTCGTTCATGCCGAGGTGGAAAGCCTTCAGCCCCACGAGCTCGCTCACGCGCAAGCCGCTCGCATAGATCACCTCGAGCATCGTGCGGTCTCGCAGCCCGAGCGGCGTGTCGACATCGGGGGCCGCAAGCAGCGCTTCCACCTGCGACTCCGTCAGCGTCTTCGGCACGCGCAACGGCTGCCTGGCTGCCTGCAAGCGAAGGGTCGGGTCGGCGTCGATCAATCGCTCGCGCAATGCCCAGCGAAAGTACCGGCGCAGCACCGTCAAGCGCCGGTTCGCCGTCGTCGCTTTGGAATCGGAATGCCGTGCGGCGAAATAGCTGTTGATGTCGGCCTCGCTCGCGCCTCGCAGCGACGAGCCCCTTTTGCCCAGCCACTCCTCGAAGAGCGTGAGGTCGCGCCGGTAGGCGTTCAGCGTGTTCTTCGACAACCCCTCTTCGAGCCAGAGGGCGTCGATGAAGGGGTCGATGGGGGTCTCGGCCATCGCTCGCCTACCGCAAGGCGGGCGCCGCGAGCAATTGCTCGATGTCCCCCGAAGTGTTGTACCCCTGCACCGCAACACGCACGAACACGTGCCCTGCGTACGAAGTGACCGGCACTTCGATCCGGCTCTCGGTGAACAGTCGTTCGCGCAACGCGTCCGCATCCTGCTTCGGAACCGGGATCGCCACCATCTGCGCCCAGTCGCCGTCGTGCGCGAGCGGCGCAAGCCCGTGCCGGCGCGTCAGCACGTCGTGCGCGTGCCGGGCCAGCTCGTGGCAACGCGTGCGCACGGCAGGCCAATCGTGCCGCGCAAGGAAGTCGAGTGCCGCCGGCACCGCGAGCCATGCCGAGATGTCACGCGTGCCTTGCCACTGCAGGCGCCGCTCGAAAGTGCTGTGCCCCAGGTACGCCGCAAATCCGGAATGGCCGCCCGTCCCTTCCGCATAGCCCCAGCTCATCACCGTCGCGTGAAGCATCTCGTGATGCTCGGGCCGCGCGTGCAGGAAGCCCGCGCCTTTCGGCCCGCACAGCCACTTGTGGCAGTTGCCGACGTAGAAGTCCTCTCCCACCGCATCGATGTCGAGGTCGATCTGTCCCGGCGCGTGGGCGCCATCCACCAGCGTCGTGATGCCGCGTTCCCGCGCCGCCGCGCACAGCTCGCGCATTGGAAAGATCAACGCCGTCGTCGATGTGATGTGGCTGGCAAAAATCAACTTCGTGCGCGGCGTCACCGCATCGAGCATGCGCTGCACGAAAGTCTCTCGCTCGAACGGCAGCGGAATCGCGACCCGCAGGTAATGCGCGCCTTGCCGTGCGCAGACGCGCTCGAACGCCGCATGGCAAGCGCCGTATTCGTGGTCCGTGGCCAGCACTTCGTCGCCCGCGGACAGGGGAAACGACTGCGCCACGATGTTCACGCCCGTCGTCGCGTTCGGCACGAACACCAGGTGATCGCCGGACGCGCCCAGCGCAGTGCCCAAGGCCGCGCGCGATTGCGCCAAGAGGTCCGCCGAGCGCCGGCCGAGGAACTCCACGGGATTGCGCTCCATCTCGCGCTGCCAGCGGTGCTGCACTTCCATCACCTCGGCGGGGCAAGCGCCGAAGGAGCCGTGGTTCAGGAAGACGATCGACGGGTCGAGCTGGAACAGGTCTCGCATCCCCGTCAGTGTAGGTTGCGCGCGAGGCCGCCGGCTCTCAGAATGCGCCGATGCATCCCCTCGACGAATTTCCCTTCGGCTCGGCCACCGCGCTGGCCGCCGCGCTGCGCGAGAAGCGCGTTTCCTCGGTCGAACTCCTCGAAGCGTACCTCCAGCGCGTCGACAGGTTCAACCCGTCGCTCAATTCCGTCGTGGTGTTCGACCGCGAGCGGGCCCTTCACGACGCGCAGGCCGCGGACCGGGCGGCATCACGCGGCGAATTCCGCGGGCCCTTGCACGGCCTGCCGATGACGGTGAAGGAGTCGTTCGACCTCGCCCGCCATCCGACGACGCAAGGCTTTCCGCCGATGAAGGAAAACATCGCGACAGAAGACGCGCTGGCGGTGCAGCGCCTCAAGGCCGCCGGTGCAGTCGTCTTCGGCAAGACGAACGTGCCGCTCTTCCTCGGCGACTTCCAGAGCTACAACGCGATCTACGGCACGACGAACAATCCGTGGGACACGTCGCGCTCGCCCGGCGGATCGTCGGGCGGCGGTGCCGCGTCGCTTGCGGCCGGCCTCACGCCCCTGGAGTTCGGCAGCGACATCGGCGGCAGCATCCGCAACCCGGCTGCGTACTGCGGCGTGTTCGGCCACAAGCCGACGTGGACCGTGATCCCCAAGCGCGGCCATTCGTTGGCGCGCGTGCCGGTCGCGGAGATGGACCTGTCCGTGATCGGCCCGCTTGCCCGCCATGCACAGGACATCGCAACCGCGTTCCGCGTCACCGCAGGGCCGGACCGGCTCACGAGCGCCGGCGAGCGCTACGAGTTTGCGCCGCCACCCGCGAGCCTGCGCGACGCGAAGATCGCCGTGTGGCTCGATGATCCGCTCGCGCCTGTCGACGACCGCGTGAAGGACCGCCTGCTCGCGGCGGCGCAGGCGCTCGAACGCGAGGGCGCGAAGGTCGACTACAACGCACGGCCCGCGTTCGACGCGAAGCACGCGCAGGACGTGTACCTGCGCATCCTGTGGGGCGGGATCGGCGCGCGCCAGGGCAACTACGACGAATTGCGCGCCACCGCCGCCGCGTTGTCTTCCAGCGACCAGAGCGTGGCGGCCATGCGGCTGCGCTCGATGACGCCGTCGTACAAGGACTATTACGACGCCAACAACCAGCGCGAGGCGCTGCGCTGGGCTTGGCGCGAGTTCTTCGACGAGTACCACTGCGTGCTCGCGCCGATCACGCTGACGACTGCGTTCGCGCACGACCAGAGCGAGCCGCCGGCCGACCGCTCGATGACGGTCAACGGCAAGCCCGTGCCCTATTACAGCCAGCTGTTCTGGGCCGGCCTGGCAACGTGCTCGCGATTGCCCGCCACCGCCGTGCCTGCCGGCCGCGCGACTGACGGCCTGCCGGTGGGGCTGCAGGTGATCGGGCCGGAAATGGGCGACGAGACCACGTTGTGGCTCGCCGCGCAGCTCGAGAAGGTGTGCGGCGGCTTCGTGCCGCCGCCCGGGTTTGCGTAGCCTCAGTCCAGCTTCAGCTTCGCCTGGTCCACGACCTTGCGGTACACCGCGTACTCGGCCTTGATCTGCTCGCCGAATTGCTGCGGCGTGTTGCCGATCACGATCGAGCCGGTGTCTTCGATGCGCTTGCGCACGGCGGGCTCCTGCAGCGCTTTCACGATGCCGTCATGCAGCTTCGTCACCACGTCCGCCGGCATGTTCTTCGGGCCGTAGATGCCGTAGTACGCCATGCGGTTCACGGGCTCGAGGCCGACTTCCTTGAACGTGGGCACATCGGGCAGGTCCTTGAGGCGCTGCGGCGCGGCCACGACGATCGGGATCAGGCGCTTTTCCTTGATGAAAGGCAGCGCGGACGGCAGGTTGTCGAAGATCATCGGCACCTGGCCGGCGACGGTGTCATTCAAAGCCGGGCCCGCGCCGCGGTACGGGATGTGCGTGACGAACGTGCCCGACATCGCCTTGAACAACTCCATCTGAAGGTGGCCGATGCCGCCCGTGCCCGACGACGAATACGAATACTTGCCCGGGTTCTTCTTGAGGACCTCGAGGAAAGTCTTGTAGTCGCGTGCCGGGAAGCTCGGATGCACGGCGATCACGTTCGGCGTTGCGGCCACGTTCGTGATCGGCGTGAAGTCGGTGATCGGGTTGTACGGGATCTTCGGGTTGATCGCGGGGTTCGCCGCGGTCGTGGAAACGGTGGCGACGCCGAGGAAGTAGCCATCGGCCGCAGCGCGCGACGTGTCGAGCGCGCCGACGACACCGCCGCCACCGGCCTTGTTCTCGACGACGACGGGCTGGCCGAGCACCTTGCCGAGCGGATCGGCGATGACGCGCGCGACGATATCCGTGGTGCCGCCCGGCGCGAACGGCACGACCAGGTGGATCGGCTTGTTCGGGTAACCCTGCGCGAAGGCAGCGGGGGCTGCAATGGCGAACGCTGCGGTGGCGAGCCAGAGACGGCGTTTCATGGATGCTCCTTGTTGGCGATGATGAATTCTTCGGACTGGCGCGATCGTACGGGCCGCGACGCGATGAATATTTGTGGATTACACATACGGGAAAGCCCGGGGCCTCTCGGCTATTCTCGCCCCGGTGAACTTCGCGCAGCTGCTGTTTCCTGACTTTTCGCTGATCCTGGCGGGGTTCCTCGTCTGCCGCTTCACGCCGCTCGGCCGCAACGTGTGGGAGCCGGTCGAAAGCCTCGTCTATTACCTGCTGTTCCCGGTGCTGTTGTTCCAGTCGATCGTGAAGAGCCCGCTGGACGTGCGCGAAGCCTCGAGCCTCATGGCGGCAGGATTGGCACTATCGGCCTGCGGCATGCTGATGGCGTATTCCCTGCCGCACCTTCCCTTGCTCGGCCGTTCCATTGCCAAGCGCGATCACGCCGGCGCCGCGCAGATTGCATTCCGCTTCAATTCATTCATCGCCCTGGCGATCGCATCGCGGCTGGCGGGCGATCGCGGCTCGCAACTCATCGCGGTGCTGATCGGCGTGTGCGTGCCTTTCATCAACGTCGGCGCAGTGTGGCCGATGGCGCGTCACGGCCAGGGCGGGATGGTCAAGGCACTGCTCACCAATCCGCTGATCATCGCGACTATCTCGGGACTGGCGTTCAACATGGCCGGCCTGCATGTGCTGGTGTGGCTCGAACCGACGCTCACGCGCATCGGCGCCGCGTCGATCGCGCTCGGGTTGATGACGGCCGGCGCGGGATTGCAGTTCGGCTCGCTGGCGGTGAACAAGACGCTCACGGTCGGCCTGCTCGCGATCCGCCACTTCATGATGCCGCTCGCCGCGTTCGTGCTCGCGCGCGTGTTCCGGCTGGACGATGTGCAGACCGCGATCCTGCTGGCGTTCTCCGCGATGCCCACGGCTTCGAGCGCCTATGTGCTCGCCGTGCGTATGGGCTACAACGGGCCGTATGTTGCGGGGCTTGTCACCTTGTCGACCATCCTCGGCCTCGCGAGCTTGCCCTTCGCGCTAGGCGTGCTGCGCTAGCGCCCAGGCGACGTGTTCGCGCACGAGCGCGCTGGGATGGTCCGCGCGAGAGCGCAGTGCGCTTGCGAATTCGAGATCGCCCGTGTCGCGCAAGGCATTCCCCAGTGCTACCGCGACGTTCCGCAGCCACCGCTCGTGCCCGATGCGCCGGATCGGGCTGCCTTCCGTGCGTCGCAGGAATTCTTCTCCAGTCCACGCGAACAGCGCAGCCAGATGCGCGCCGGTCAGGCCTTCGCGCTCGTCGAAGTCCGGCAGCGTCGCCTTTCGCGCGAACTTGTTCCACGGGCAAACGAGCTGGCAGTCGTCGCAGCCGTAGATGCGGTTCGCGATCAGCGGACGCAATTCGACGGGGATGGGACCGGGGTGCTCGATGGTCAGGTACGAGATGCACCGCCGCGCATCGAGCTGCCCCGGCGCAATGATCGCGTTCGTCGGGCAGATGTCGATGCAAGCCGCACACGTGCCGCAGTGCTCGGTGACCGGCTCGCTCACGGGCAGCGCGAGGTCCACATAAATCTCGCCCAGGAAGTACATCGAGCCGGCCTCGCGCGAGAGCACCAGTGTGTGCTTGCCGCGCCAGCCCTGCCCGCTTCGGACCGCGAGCTCGGCCTCCAGCACCGGTGCCGAATCGGTGAACACGCGATGGCCGAACGGCCCGACGGTTTCCGACAGGCGATCGGCGAGCTTCTGCAATCGCGCACGCATCACCTTGTGATAGTCGCGGCCCCGGGCGTAGAGCGATACGATGCCCTCTTCGGGCCGCTTCAGCCGCGCGAATTCGATCCCCTGCCAGCCTTCCGGCGTAGTTCGCGGCAGGTAGTCCATTCGTGCGGTAATCACGCTCACGGTGCCCGGGACGAGTTCGGCGGGGCGCGCGCGCTTCAGGCCGTGGAGGGCCATGTAGTCCATCTCGCCGTGAAATCCGTTGTGAAGCCAGGCCTGCAGGCCGGCTTCAGCGGAACTCAGGTCGACACCGGCCACTCCGATACGGGAAAATCCAAGCTCATCCGCCCAGTGGCGGATGTCCGCCACGAGACGAGGACCTTGCAACTGACCGCCATCGAACGCCACCCGCCGATTGTAGGAAGCACCGTGCATGCGATCGTGTGGCCCACCGAAGAGGCCACGCGCGCGTATGCGGCGCAGCTCGCCTCGCATCCGGCCATCGGCAATGCTTTCATCGAATTGCACGGCGACCTCGGCGCGGGCAAGACGACCTTCGTTCGTCACTTGTTGCGCGCGATGGGCGTGGGCGAGCGGATCAAGAGCCCGACGTACACGGTCATGGAGCCGCATGAAGCCCTTCGACAGGCTCAGGGCGAACGGTTGGACATCTACCACTTCGACTTCTACCGCTTCAACGACCCGCGCGAGTGGGAAGACGCCGGTTTTCGCGAAGTGTTCGCGGGGCCGGGGCTGAAGCTGGCCGAGTGGCCTGAGAAAGCGGGGGGGGTGTTGCCGGAAGCGGACCTGGTGATGCGAATCGAAGCCGACCCTGACGGGACGCGTCACGTCACGCTGCACGCCCAAACGCCCCGCGGCCTGGAGCTGCTCCAGTGAAGCGGCGCGATCTCCTGAAGGCCGGCCCTGTGGCCTTGCTGCTCGGCACGGCGCAGATCGCGCGGGGCGCCAGCATCGTCGCCGTGCGCGTATGGCCCGCGCCGGAATACTCGCGCGTCACGATCGAATCGGATGCGCCGCTCACGTCGACGCAATCGACCTTGCATGCGCCGCCGGGCCTGGCCGTCGACATCAACGGCCTCGAACTGAGCCCGCAGCTCAAGGAGCTGGTCGGCAAGGTTCGCGCGGACGATCCCTTCATCTCCGGCATTCGCGCGACGCAGCACAAGCCCGGCGTGGTGCGCCTGTTCGTCGACCTGAAACAGCCCGCGCAGCCGCAGGTCTTCACGCTGCAGCCCGTGGCCGCGTACCAGCATCGCCTTGTGTTCGACTTCTATCCCGTGAAGGAGGCCGATCCGCTCGAAGCCTTGATCCGCGAGCGAATGAAGGACCGCCCGATCCCGCAGCCGACGCCCGCGAGCGACCCGCTGGGCGAACTGATCACGCAGAACCAGCTCGATCGCAAGCCCGCACCGCCCCCACCGTTCGAAGCCACGCCGCAAGCCAGGCCGGAAAAGACCGATCGCCTGATCATCATCGCGCTCGATCCCGGCCATGGCGGTGAAGACCCCGGCGCCGTCGGCCCGAGCGGCACGCGCGAGAAGGACGTGGTGCTGCAGATCGCGCATCGCCTGAAGGAGCGCATCAACGCCAGCGCGATGAACGGCAGCCCGATGCGCGCGTACCTCACGCGCGATGCCGATTTTTTCGTGCCGCTGCACCAGCGTGTGCAGAAGGCTCGCCGGGTGCAGGCCGACTTGTTCGTGAGCATCCACGCCGATGCGTTCCTCACGCCCACCGCGCGAGGGGCGAGCGTCTTTGCGCTGAGCCAAAGCGGCGCCTCGAGCACGGCCGCACGCTGGCTGGCGGACAAGGAGAACCGTGCGGACCTCATCGGCGGCGTCAACATCAAGACGAACGACAAACAGGTCGCGCATGCATTGCTCGACATGAGCACCACGGCGCAGATCAAGGACAGCGTCAAGCTCGGCGGTGCGCTGCTTGGCGAGATCGGCGGCATCGGCAAGTTGCACAAGGGCGCGGTCGAACAGGCCGGGTTTGCCGTGCTGAAGGCACCCGACATTCCGAGCGTGCTCGTCGAGACGGCGTTCATCAGCAACCCCGACGAAGAGCAGCGCCTGCGCAGCGACACGTACCAGGAACAGCTCGCGGATGCGATCATGCGGGGCATCCACCGCTATTTCTCGGCCAATCCGCCGCTGGCGCGAAGCCGCACCGTATGACCGCCATCACCCTGACGGACGGCAGCACGCAGCGGCTGCCGCCTGCCGACGCGCTTGCGGGAACGAACTGCGGGGCGCGCGGCGCCTGGCGTTTCGATTCCGCGGCACCCGGGCCGCATGTTGCAATCACCGCATTGATCCACGGCAACGAGGTGTGCGGCGCGCATGCGGCGTGGCAACTGGTGCAGACGCAACCGAAGCCGTCGCGCGGCAAGCTCACCGTCGTGTTCTGCAATCTCGAAGCGTATGCGCGCCTCGACGACACGAACAAGGACGACCGCCGCCTCGTCGACGAGGACCTCAATCGGGTGTGGGGCCGCGTCGATGGGCCGCAAGCGAAGGACACGTACGAAACGCGGCGCGCCGGCGAGATCCTCCCGTTCGTTCAGGAAGCCGATGTCCTGCTCGACCTGCACTCGATGACGAACGCCGCTCCGGCGCTGGGCCTTGTCGGCATTTCGGCGAAGAACGTGGAGTTCGCGAAGCGCGTGGGCTACCCGGCGCTGCTTGTGCGGGATGCGGGGCACGCGTCGGGTTTGCGCCTGATCGACCGCGCGCCCTTCGGGGACGAGAACGCATCGCCGGTTGCAATGCTCGTCGAATGCGGCCAGCACTTCAGCCGCGAAGCGCTCGTCGGTGCGGAAGAAGCCGTGCGCCGCACGCTTGCCGCCTTCCTAGAAGGCCGTGCCGAGCCGGCCGCCACGCCGCAAACCCTCATCGAGATCACCGAAGCCGTCACCATCCAGACCGACAACTTCGAATGGGTCCGGCCGTGGGGCAACATGGAAGTCGTCCCCGCGGCGGGCACGCTGGTGGGCCGCGACGGCCAGCGCGAAGTGCGCACGCCGCACGACGGCACCTACATGGTCATGCCTTCGATTTCGAAGAAGCACCTCAAGCGGGGACTGACGGCCGTGCGCTTCGGCCGCCGCGCCTAGATCGCTTCGGTTCGCTCGTTCAGCCAGGACAGCGCATCGCCCGACAGCAGCGGCGCAAGGCGCTCCCGCACCATCGCGTGATAACCGTTGAACCAGGCGATTTCATCGGCGCGCATCAGCGACAAGTCGATGCAGCGGGTGTCGATCGGGCACAGCGTCAGTGTCTCGAACGCAAGCATCTCGCCGAACTCGCCCTTTTCCGGCGTTTCCACGGGCACGTTCAGCACGAGGTTCTCGATGCGCACGCCCCACTTGCCGGGGCGGTAGAGGCCCGGCTCGTTCGACGTGATCATCCCCGGCTCCATCGCCATGTGCGGCTCGACGACCGCCTTGGAGATGGTCTGCGGGCCTTCGTGAACGTTCATGAAGTAGCCCACGCCGTGGCCGGTGCCATGGCCGTAGTCGACGCCGCCCTGCCAGATGGGCAGGCGCGCGATCGCGTCGAGCATCGGGCCCGGCGTGCCCCGCGGGAACACGGCCATCGACAGGTTGATCATGCCCTTGAGCACGCGCGTGTAGTCGCGCTTCTGCGCATCCGAGACCTTGCCGATCGGCCACACGCGCGTGATGTCGGTCGTGCCGCCGAGGTATTGTGCGCCCGAGTCGATCAGCAGCAGGCCGTCGCCTTCGATCCACGAAAATGCTTCGGGCGTGGCGCGGTAATGCGGCAACGCGCCGTTGGCGTTGAAGCCCGCGATCGTGCTGAACGAGCGGCCCACAAAGCCCTCGCGCTGGGTGCGCGCTTCGGTGATCCACTCGTCGACAGTGAGTTCCGACAAGCGCTCGCCGCGCGCCAGCGCCGCTTCGAAGCGCGCGTAGAACTCGCACATCGCCGCGCCGTCCCGCTCCATCGCATGGCGGACAAACGCGGCTTCCGCTGCGCTCTTGCGGCTTTTTGCGAACGTGCTCGGATTCACCGCTTCGACCACGCGCACCTTCGACGGCACGGCTTCGCGCAGACCCACCGTGACTCGCCGCGGGTCGATGAGCAGCACGGCATCGGCCGGTAACGCGGCGAGCGCACGCGGCGCATCCGCGTACGGCGCGACCTTCACTCCGTCGGCAGCCAGCCGCGACGTGAGTTCGGCGTTGCACTTGCCCTCGGCGATGAACATCGTTGCCGCCTTCGCGTCCAGGAGGACGTGCGCAAGGAACACCGGGTTGTACGAGACGTCCGAGCCGCGCAGGTTGAGCAGCCAGCCGATGTCGTCCACCGACGAAATGAAATGATGGCTCGCACCGGCGAGCTGCATCTCGGCGCGCACATGCGCAAGCTTGTCGGCGCGCGTCTTCGCCGCTTCGGGCGCGAGGTGCTCGTAGACGGATGCGACGGGCAAACCGGGACGGTCCGGCCACGCGGCATCGAGCACGTCGACGTCGCTCTTCTCCGAAAGCCCCGCAGCGGAAAGCGCGCCGCGCAATTGCTTCGCAGCGGCCAGGCCCAGCACTTGCGCGTCGAACGAGACCACGTCGCCGCGCTTGAGTTCCTTCGCGATCCAGTCGAACGCAGGCTGGATTGCAGCAGTCACGATCTTCACGAGCTCGACACCCGTGCCGGCCAGTTCACGCTCGGCTTGCGACCAGTAGCGGCTGTCCGCGAAGAGCGCCGCCTTCTCCCGCGTGACGACGAGGGTGCCCATCGATCCGGTGAAGCCGCTGAACCATGCGCGGCCTTGCCAGCGCTCGGGCAGGTATTCGGAGACGTGCGGGTCGGACGAAGGCACGAGCAGCGCGTGCACGCCGGCGTCGCTCATGGCGGCGCGCAGTTTTTCGATTCGGGAGCGGAATGGGTTGACAGGTGCGAGCATGGGCTGGATTTTCCCTCAGCTTCGTGATGAGCCATTTTGCGCCGCTGTGCGCTTTTCCTGCCCGGCGGTCCCGCCTCGAACCGACTCCTCACAGATGAAGATTCCTACATTTTCATTGCAACCCGCTGCCTAGAGTCGTTGCACAGGCTAACCAAGCATGGCTCGACAGCCGTGCGCCTGGCAGTTCAATAAGAGGTGTGCATATGAAGACGATGATTGCTGCGGCGGCTGCCGCGACCCTGTTGGCCCTGGGTGGCTGCGCCACGGACCGTCAAACCGCTTACACGGCGGGTGGCGCCGTGGTCGGCGGCGTGGTGGGCGGCGCTGTTGCCGGTACGCCGGGTGCCGTGGCCGGTGCCGCGGGCGGCGCGTTGCTGGGCAACGAAGCCTCGAAGCGCTAAGAGTCAGATCGGGTAGATCAGCGAGTTGAGGATCATCTCGCTGTCGTACACGCAAAGGCGGCTTGCGAATTTCAGGCCGCTTTCGGTGCGCACGATCTCGTCGATGTAGCGCCCCATGTTGTACACCTCGCTGGCGTCGCCCGGACGGGTGCGGAACACGGCGTAATTGGCCTGGGCCCTGAAACGGCCCTCCACTTCGCCGAGCACCTGCGCCGGGCCGACCACGTGCCGCGTGTAGTACGGCGCGTGGTAGATGGTCTGCGTCACGCCATACACGCGGTCCTTCATCATCCCCTTGCTCTCCAGCGCGATCAGCGCCAGCGGGAGCTTGTTGTCGTGATTCTCGCGCGCCTGCACCGTGTAGCTCGCGTCGTCGACAAAGAATTCCGGCCACTCGTCGAAGCGGCGCTCGTCGAGCACGGCTGCATACTGCGCGTTGAGGCGGTTGATTTCGGCTTCGAGCTCGAGCCTCATACGCCCATCACCGTGCGCCAGTAGGCGTACATGCTGCGGATCAAGGTCTCGGTCACCATGTGCTCCGTTCCGCCCGTGCCCGTTCCCCCCAGTTCGCACAGCGTCTCGCCGCCGTCACCGCGCTGCGCGAAGCCTCGCTGCGAGAGCTCGATCACTTCGCCGTCGTCTGCGCTGACGAACCCCGCGGGGCCGAAAAGATTGGCCTGACGCAAGCGGCGCCGCGTCATCTCGGGGGTGTCGCCGGCAAACCCGAAATGCGTCCAGACGAAATCGAACTCGCCTTCGCCGCGCGGGACGATGTGGCGCGTCGACAGCGAATTGACCTGCTGCTGGATGATCAGCGACGGGAACAGCGTGATCATCGTGACAGTGGGCATGATCTGCTCGCCAGGATGCGCGGGATCGTCGACCTTCCACCATGGCTCCGGCACCACGTCGAGCAGGCGGGTGTCGTTGAGCGCCATGTTCGACTTGAACGAGGTCACGCCTTCGGTCACCGCCTTGTTCTCGCCGCCCTCGTTGCGCCGCGAGATCATCACCGCGTGCCGGCCATGCTCGTCCATCACCATGCGGCTTCTCTGGTCGGCGCGCCACAGCCCGAAGGTCACGAACCACGTGTGCAGCAAGCCGGGGTGGTAGGGGTCCTTGATGTTCTCCATCATCAATTTCCAGTTGCCCGGGATGCGCTGGCGGTTGTACCCCAGCAGCGTGAGCTCACGGCCCTTGAAGATGCGATCGAGCCACGGCATCACGTCGGGGCCGATGTAGTCCTCGAATGAAGGGGCGCTCTCGCTGAAGGTCGCGAACACCAGGCCGTGCACCACCGCGACGCGCAGCTTCGCAAGGCCATGCTGCTTGATGTCGAAGTCCGCCGGCATGCCGCCGTTCACGCACGCGTTGCCCGCATCGTCCGTCGCCGGCACGCCGTCCTTGAACGGCAGGCCCGCAAGGTCGCCATTGAGCTTGTACGTCCACTGGTGATACGGGCAGACGAAGCTGCGCGCATTGCCATGCGGTTGCTGGCAGAAGCGCACGCCGCGGTGGGCGCAGCGGTTCTCGACGACCCGGATGCCGTGATCGGTCGCCCGCTCTTTCGGCGCGACGCGATCGCGCACCAGGATCACCTGCCGCTCGCCGACCCAGCTCAGCTTGAAGTCGCCCGCGTTCGGCACTTCCACCGCGAGCCCCACGTAGCACCAGTGCTCGCCGTAGAAAATCTTCTCGAGCTCGCGCTGGTACAGCTGCGCGTCCGTGTAGGCCCAGAAAGGCACGCGGCTCGACTCGGGCCGGCTCCAGCGCGACAGGGTTTGCGGGGCGTTCATGGGACTCTCCTGGCGCAGATCATAAGCATTCATATTAATTCTGGCTACCTTGCGGCACGGGGCGAACCCCGCCACACTCCGGCGCGGGAAGGAGGCCGCATGGACAAGCAAACCGGCGTGACGTACGCGAAGGTCGACGCCAGCTATTTCGAGCAGCGAAGCCTGCGCCGCTACGCGGGCGTCTGGTCGCTGTGGGCGCTGGGCGTAGGCGCAGTGATCTCCGGCCATTTTTCGGGCTGGAACCTCGGGCTGGCGCAGGGCTGGGGCAGCATGTTCATCGCCACGATCGTGATCGCCGCGATGTATCTCGGCCTGACCTTCTCGCTTGCGGAGATGTCGCCCGCGCTGCCGCACACGGGCGGCGCCTATTCGTTTGCGCGAACCGCCTTCGGGCCGTGGGGTGGATTCGTCACGGGCCTTGCGGAGAACGTCGAGTACGTGCTGACGCCCGCGGTGATCGTCTTTTTCATCGGCAGCTACATGACGAGCCTTTCCGGCACGCCCGCCGAATGGCAGCCGCTGTGGTGGATCGCGTTCTACGCGGTGTTCGTCGGCCTGAACATCTTCGGCGTGGAACTGTCCTTCAAGGTGACGCTGGGGGTCACGCTTTCCGCGCTCGCGTGCCTCGCAGTCTTCTGGGCCAGTGCGATTCCGCTCGCGGATTTCCATCGATGGGCGCTCAACGTTGGGGCCGGTGGCGCCGCCCTGCCCCAAGGCAACGGCCCGTTCCTGCCTTTCGGATTCGGCGGCGTGCTTGCCGCGTTGCCGTTCGCGGTGTGGCTCTTTCTTGCGATCGAGCAGCTCCCGTTGGCCGCGGAGGAATCCGTCGACCCGCGGCGCGACATGCCGCCAGGCATCCTGCTCGGCATCGGGACGTTGATCTTCTCCGCCTTCCTCGTGCTGTGGCTCAATCCGTCGTTGCCCGGTGTCGGGTCGCACGAACTCGCGAAGTCCGGCGAGCCGCTGCTCGATGGCTTCAAGGCGATCTATGGTGCGGGCATCGCCCAAGTGCTTTCGCTGGTCGCGGTGCTCGGGCTCGTTGCGAGCTTCCATACCATCATCTTTGCGAAGGGCCGGCAGATCTATTCGTTGAGCCGCGCGGGCTATTTCCCGTCGCTGCTGTCGATCACGCATTCGAAGCGCAGGACTCCGCACGTCGCGATGGTCGTGGGTTCGGTCATCGCACTGGCGGTGATGTTCGCGCTGTGGTTCGCACTTGGCTCGGAGCGCGGCGCCGCCGTGATCGGCGGAATCCTGCTGAACATGGCTGTGTTCGGCGCAATGTTCTCGTACCTGATGCAAGCGTTGTCGTTCATCCAGCTGCGTCGCAAATTGCCGCAGCTGCAAAGGCCGTATCGCAGCCCGATCGGAATTCCCGGCGCCGCCGTCACGATCGCGATCGCGGTGGTCACGCTGTGGTTCCAGCTAAGCGACCCCGTGTACCGCAGCGGCATCGTGTGGGTCGCCGTGTGGTTTGCGATCGGCATTGCGTACTTCGCGCTGTGGGGACGCCGCAAGCTCATCCTGTCACCGGAAGAAGAGTTCGCGATGACCGCGCGCACTTTGCCCTAGGATGCGCCAACCCAAACAGGAGACACAGATGTTCCGATCCTTCCGCATCCTTGCAACGCTGGCGCTTGCCGCCGCCACGAGCGTGGCCGGTGCGCAAACGGCTCCGAAGGTGGCGCCGCCCGCCGACCGGCCGGCCTCGATCCTGTGGGTCGGCAACAGCTTCTTCTATTTCAACAACAGCATGCACGACCACCTGCGCGACATGATTCGCGAGACGCCGGGCGACAAGCCGGTGCGCAGCACGTCGTCGACGATCAGCGGATCGGGCCTGGATTGGCACGACCTCGAATCGCTGTTGCGCCCGGACGGCCTGGGCCGCTACACGTTCCAGCCGGACAACTCGGTCAGGATCAACCCGCCCGGCAAGCAGTACGACACGGTGATCATGATGGACTGCAGCCAGTGCCCGATCCATCCGCAGCTGCAGCAGTCTTTCCACGACACGGTCAAGAAGGACGCACAGATCCTGCGCAACTACGGTGCGCACGGCGTGCTGTTCATGTCGTGGGCGTACAAGGACAAGCCCGAGATGACGCAGCAGCTCGCCGATGCGTATACGCGCGCGGGCAACGAGAACGGCCTGCTTGTGATTCCTGCGGGGCTTGCGTTCGCGAAAGCCATTTCGCGCAAGCCGGACCTCGAGCTGTACCAGGCGGACAAGCGCCACCCGACGCTCGCGGGCACCTATCTCGCGACGTGCGCGGTGTATGCGACGCTGATGCGCAAGAGCCCGGTGGGCGCGAAGTACACGGCGGGCCTGCCTCTGGAAACGGCCGGGTTGCTGCAGCAGGCTGCGTGGGATGCCGTGCAGGAGTATTTCGGCGGCAAGTAGGGCACCCGGCCTCGGCGGCCCCCCCTCTTGGCAACCTGCGGTCTTTTGGCGTAGCCTTCGGGTCGCCATGGACAACTCGCTCTTCGCCGAAAAGTCGCAATTCGAGTTTCGCAACACCCTCTGGCTGCACCTGCTCAGCGGGTTGGTGCTCTTTGCGTGGGTGGGGCTGCTGGCCCTGTTCATACGGGACGCGTACGGGCCGATTCCCTTTATCTTGTGGTACGCCGTTGCCGTGTTCAGCTTCATCGCGCTGCACTACCTCGTCCAGGCTTTCGACCAGCGCGTCCAGGTCCGGATCGACCCGACCGGCATCTCTGACCGGCGCAACGGCTACGGCGTCATCCCGTGGAAGGAAATCGCGGAAATCAAGCTGGGAAGGCGCCGCAGGGAGTGGCTGATGTCCGTGCGTGTGGTTCACCCCGAATTCGTCGAGGAGCGCGCGACACCCCTGGACCGGTTGATCCGCAACCTGCAGGGCCGCAAGGGCTACGACCAGGTGAAGGTTCCGCTCGAAGACGCCCACGTCACCGAGGAGTTGCGCCGGTTCATCTATTCGGTGGCGGGTTCCTCGGACATGTCCGTCCGGCTCGGCCAGTAAGGCGCTTCAACTCACCGCGGGTTTGCGCCGCGCCTTCCATGCGCCGAACAGGATGACGAGCCCCGGGATCAGGATCATCGCCCAGATGATCTTCTCGAGGTTCATCTTCACCCACGGCACGCTGCCGAAGAAGTAGCCGGCCGTGACGATGCTGCCCACCCACAGCGAGCCGCCGGTCACGTCGTAGAGCGTGAACTTCGCGCGCGTCATGCGCGCGACGCCGGCCACGAAGGGCGCGAACGTGCGCAGGAAAGGCATGAAGCGCGCGAGCACGATGGTGATGCCCCCGTAGCGCTCATAGAAATCATGCGCCTGGTCGAACGCGCGCCGGTTGAAGAAGCGCGTGCCCTCCCACTGGAACACCTTCGGCCCGAAGTAGCGGCCGATGGTGTAGTTGCTCTGGTTGCCGCAGATCGCCGCAGCCGTGAGCAGCGCCAACGACACCGGGTAACTCATGAGCCCGACCCCGCACATCGCGCCGACCACGAACAACAGCGAGTCGCCCGGCAGGAAAGGCATCACGACGACGCCCGTTTCGACAAAGATGATCAGGAACAACAACGCGTAGACCCACACGCCGTAGTTGGTGACGAAGGTTTCAAGGTGCTTGTCGACGTGCAGGATGAAGTCGACGAGAAAGGCCAGCCATTCCATGGGGCAATTATCCCTGCCGGAGGGGTCCCTAGAATGGCGCATCCGAACCCATGAGCGCCGTCCTCTCCCCCACCCCGCGCCACCCGATCCGCGAGCTGCCTGACGAGCTCATCAGCCAGATCGCCGCCGGTGAAGTCGTGGAGCGGCCGGCGTCCGTCGTGCGCGAGCTGGTCGACAACGCGCTCGACGCAGGTGCGACGCAAGTCACGGTGCGCCTGCTGGCCGGTGGCGTGCGTCTCGTGTCCGTCGAAGACGACGGCGTGGGCATGGCCCGCGACGAGCTCGCGATGGCGCTCCGGCGTCATGCCACGAGCAAGATCGCGTCGCTGTCCGACCTGGAGTCGGTGAGCACGATGGGTTTTCGCGGCGAAGCGCTCGCCGCCATCGCGTCCGTGGCGGAAGTCACGCTGCTGTCGCGCACTTCCGGGCAATCGAGTGCTTTCATGCTCGATGCGCGCAGCGGCGAATTGCGCCCGGCTGCGCGCGCAACGGGTACGAGCGTGGAAGTGCGCGAGGTGTTCTTTGCGACGCCGGCGCGCCGCAAGTTCCTGAAGACCGATGCGACGGAGCTCGCGCATTGCATCGAGGCCGTGCGCCGGCATGCGCTGGCGCGCGCGGATGTGTCGTTCGCGATCTGGCACGAAGGCAAGCTGGTCGAGCAATGGCGCGCGGGGACGCGTGACGCACGAATGGGGGATGTGCTCGGTGCAGAATTCATCGAGCAGAGCGTGGAGCTGTCGTACAGCGCGGGGCCGATCCGCATCGCGGGACGGGCCGGCATTCCGGACGCGGCGCGCTCGCGTGCAGACCAGCAGTTCGCATACGTCAATGGGCGGTTCGTTCGAGACAAGGTGCTCGCGCATGCCGCACGCGCGGCGTACGAAGACGTGCTGCATGGGCAGCGGCAGCCTGTGTATGTGGTGTACGTGGATATCGATCCGTCGCGAGTCGACGTCAATGTGCATCCGACGAAGATCGAAGTGCGGTTTCGCGATGGCCGCGAGGTGCACCAGGCCGTGCTGCATGCGGTGGAGGACGCGCTGGCGGCGCCGCGGGCGGGCACTCCTGCTGCCGCGGCACCTGTCCTCTCTGCTCCTGCGTGGCACCAACCGTCGATGGAGCTGGCGCACCGCGCCAGCGAACCCAGCGCTGTCACCCCGGCGCAGGCCGGGGTCGCTGGCGCGCCCATGCCAACGGCGAACGATCCTCGCCGGCATGACACCGCCGTGTGGCCGCTCGGCCGCGCAATCGCGCAACTCCAGGGCATCTACATCCTTGCCGAGAACGCGCAGGGCCTCGTCATCGTCGACATGCACGCAGCCCACGAGCGCATCGTGTACGAGCGCCTGAAGCGCCAGATCGACAGCGACCGCATCGCGAGCCAGCCTTTGCTGATTCCTGCAACCTTCGCGGCCACCCCCGAAGAAATCGCCACCGCCGAAAACGCCGCGCAAGCCCTCGAGCACCTCGGCCTCGAGATCACGCCGTTCTCCGCGAAGACTCTCGCGGTACGCGCCGTGCCCACCACGCTCGCGCAAGGCGACGCGGTGGAGCTCGCCCGCAGCGTCCTGGCCGAACTTGCGCAGCACGATGCCAGCACCGTGATCCAGCGCGCGCAGAACGAGCTGCTGGGCACGATGGCCTGCCACGGCGCCGTGCGCGCCAACCGCAAGCTCACGATCGACGAGATGAACGCGCTGCTGCGGCAGATGGAGGAGACGGAGCGCTCCGACCAGTGCAACCATGGCCGGCCGACGTGGCGCCAGCTCACCGTGCGGGAGCTCGACTCGCTGTTCATGCGGGGGCGGTGACGTGAAGCGCTGGACCGCCCTTGCCGTTCTCGCCCTCGCGTCCGTGGTCGGTTACGGCTGCGCGTCGCTCGATGAACGCCAGCGCGAATGGATCTTTCAGCCCAGCGACCGCACGTGGGGCTACGGCGCGGACCTCGCGCAGGGCATGGAAAGCGTGTGGATCCCGTTCGACTCGAAGGTGACGAGCGAGCCTTCGCGCCTGCACGGCTTGTGGGCTGATTCGAGGATTCGCCCCAATGGCCCCGTGCTGCTCTACCTGCACGGCGCACGCTGGAACGTCGAGAGCTCCACGCCGCGCGTCAAGCGCCTGCAGGAGATGGGCTTCTCGGTGCTGGCGATCGACTACCGCGGCTTCGGCAAGAGCTCGCCGGGGCTGCCCTCCGAAGACACGGCGTACGAGGACGCCCGCGCCGCGTGGCAATGGCTCGCAGCGAAGTATCCGGACCGCGCGCGCTTCATCTTCGGCCATTCCCTCGGTGGCGCGATCGCGATCGATCTCGCATCGCATGTCGACGACGAGCGCGGCACGATCGTCGAAGCGACGTTCACCTCGATCCCCGACGTCGCGAGCACGATGAAGTTCGGCTGGCTGCCGATCGGCCCGCTGATCACGCAGCGTTTCGATTCCGTCCGCAAGGTCAAGAAGCTCGGCTCGCCGCTGCTCGTGGTGCACGGCGACAGCGACAACCTGATCGACCCGCAACTGGGACGCAGGCTCTATGACGAAGCGACAGGCCCCAAGCGCTTCCTGCTGGTGGAAGGCGGCTCGCACCACAGCACGATGTCGATGGGCTTCGACCAGTACCGCCAGGCGCTGGCCGAGATGTTCAGCCTGCGCTAGGCGGTGACCGTGACGACGAGGGCCTCGATGCGGCCTTCGATCGGGCCGGCGCCGAAAGTGCGCGCCAGTTCTTCCTCGGCCGCGTCGGTTGCACGCTCCAGTGACGTCGCATCCCTCGCCTCGATCTCGCCGCGCCACGGCGTGCCCTGGCAATAAGCGACGGCGGGAGTGCGCGGCGACACGGCGCGGCTGGTGAAGGCAACCTGTTCGATCTGCGGCTTGGCCTTGAAGCCGCCACGGGCGACATCCTCTTCGATTCGCCGCGCGTCGTGATAGCCATGCGGCGTGCGCTCCATGAATCGCGGCGGGTCGGCGGGAAACATCTTCGCGAGCGCGCGCGCCACTGTGTCCGCGAACTCGTTCACTGCGATCGCGCCCCACGCGTTGAAGGCGAACAGGCCACCGGGGCGCAATACGCGGCGCGCTTCGGCATACGCGTGCGGGCGGTCGGGGAAGAACATCACGCCGAACTGGCACACCACTGCATCGAAGCTGCCATCGTCGAAAGGCAATTGCATCGCATTGGCCTCACGCCATTCCACCGGACGCGCAGTGCCGATGCGCTCCGCTTCGCGAATCATCGCCGGGTTGAGGTCGGTGGCGACGATCGAAGCGCCGGGTTCGAGCATCACCGCGAGCTGCCGCGTGACGACGCCCGTGCCCGCAGCCAGCTCCAGCACGCGCATCGGACGATGCGCAGCCACGCGCTTGGCCATGTCCACCGCGTACGGCTCGAAGATCAGCGGCACCATCAGGCGCTCGTACATCTCCGCGACGGATCCGGTGAATGCGGTGTCGATCCTGGCGTTGGCAGTCATGGCGGAGTCTCCTTTCCCAATTCGGCGATTTCACGCTTGCACCACTGCTGATCGTCAGCAGGCACGTCCGCGAAATGCGCGAGTGCGACATCGCGCTGCGCGGCAAACGCGTCCTTGTTCCCCTGAATGCGCTCGATCAGCGCGAGCACCGCGCGTCCGAAGAAGCGCTCGAAGGGCGGTGCGTCATTGGCTTCGCAGATCTCGATGCAGCTCAAAATATGGTTCTTCGCGTCCCCCGGGCGGCCTGCGCGCATCAGGCAGCGAGCAAGCTGGTATTGGGCGCGTTCGTGTTGCAGCCAAGTGCCGGCAAGCTTCCAGTATCTCGCTCCGGTGCCGGCGGCGAGCACCATTGCTTCACTCTCGGACGGCGTGAGGTCTGCCTTCTCTTCCAGCTCCGCCGACAGGTTGTTGCCGGCAACCGCAAGGGATCGAATCGCCGCATGCTTGTCGGGCAAGCCCGCGGACGCGTCGTCGAGCGCGCGGCGAAGCGCCGCAGTCGCCGCATCCGTTTCGTGCCGCGCAACGTGCATCGTGCAGATCACGCACATCACTTGCGCGCGATCGGCTGCGTCCAGCCCGTCCGTCGCGGACTTGTTCCCGCCCGCGTATCGCAGCGCCGCTATGCCCCTGCGCAGCGCGCCGGTTGCCGCATCGCTGCCGGTCGCCTGCGGCAACGCGCTGATGCGTGCAAGCAATTGCGCGCCGCGTTCCCATTGGCCGAGGTGCTCGCCGAACAGATGCACAGCGAACATCGCGTAAGGGGCAACGTCGTCGGGCGACGTGATGTGCGCCAGGCCGTCCTCGAGCCTTGCGGCGACCCCTTCCGGTTGCTCCGTGTGGTCGTTGCGCGCCGCGTCGAGGAACGAAGGCTCGCCCATCTCAAGCGGGCCGCCGTTGGTCGGCGATGCTGCGCGTCTTGGCGGTGACTTCGGAGCCGGTGTGCAGCGTGCTTTTACGCTCGATCAGCATCACGTGGCATTCCTCGGGCGCGACGGGGTCGTGGCGACGGCCTTGGAGGAGACGGCGTCACTTCGCATAGTCATAAAGCGGCTTGCCCTTGTCGACGATGTGAACCGTGAGCAGCTTCAAGGGCGCGTCGCCAACCACCTTGAAGGCGCCGTGCTTGACGTCCCTCAGGTTCATCGACGTGAGCCCCGTGGGCAGCATCGATGGTTGCTGGCCGGGAGGCTGCACCAGCGAGCCTTGCAGGACGTGAAAGGCTTCGACCCCATGGTGGACATGAAGATTGCTGCTTTCGCCCGGCTTGATCTCGACGATCGACGCGATCACTTCCATGTCGGGCGCGCCGGTGAGGTCCGTGCGCTTCTGCTCGACGCGTTGGGGGGAATCGGTCAGTGTCTGCGCGGTCAGGCCCGTGGCCACACCGAGCGTGAAAATCACCACACCCGACACAAGAAACTTCAGCTGCTTCATCAGAGGCTCCCGTCAGCGCGACATGCGCGAAGCGACTATCCGTCGCCATCGGTCTGCCGTCAAGGCGGTTGCGTTTGCCCCGCTATTGCCCCAGCTCCTGGGCGAGGCCGATGAGAATTCCTTCGGGGCCGCGGATGTAGCAAAGCCGATAGGCGTCCTGGTAGCGAACCAGTTCGCCAACCAGCCTTGCGCCGCGAGTGCGAAGCCGCGCAAGCGTGTCGTCGATGTCATCGACGGTGAACATGACGCGGAGATAGCCCAGCGCGTTGACCGGAGCGGTGCGGTGATCGGCGACCACAGGCGGCGCGAGGAACCGCGATATCTCGAGCCGGCTGTGACCGTCCGGCGTACGCATCATCGCAATCTCGACACGCATGTCCTGCAAGCCGGTGACGCCATCTGCCCAGCTTCCTTCGATCGGCGCGCGTCCCTCGAGCTCGAGGCCGAGTTCAGTGAAAAAACCAATCGCCGCATCGATGTTTTCCACGACGATGCCCACGTTGTCCATGCGCTTCACTGTCATGATCTTTCCTTGATGCCTAACGCACGAGTGGGTACCGGGCGAGTTCGCGCTCGCGCTCGGTGGTGTGGTACCAATCGCCCAGCACCAACTCGAGTTCGTCCACTTCGGAAACGCCGAAATCGATTGCGCGCGCAGCGGCCAGCGCGTTAACGAAGCGGGCGGCGTCGCGCAGCGGCGCGGCGAATCGCACCAGCGTCATGTGCGCAGTTTCCAGCCGATAGCGGCGGTCCAGCGCGCCCCCTAGACCGCGCGCGCCAAGCGCCTCGCGCAGGCGCTCGCGCATCGCGGCCAGGGTTCCATCTTGAGGGAAGCCCTGCGCCAGCACCGCCCCGCAGGCGAGCGTCACCCCGCTGACGGCGATCGTGAACGGCGGCATTCCCGCAATGGCGTCGGCCACCGCGGCACGGTACTCCGGCAGGTTCTCCAGGTGCGGTGCGTAGTCCGCAGTCGCGGTAAACAGCGACAGGACCGTGTGGTGAAGCTCCGCCTGCGGCTGGTAGTACTGCTCAGGCTCCAGCGCCCTGAGCTGCCCCAGGAACGCGGCGAGCGCCGCAGCGACTGCCGGCGCCGGTCGCGCGAGCAACGTGACACCGCGCCGGGCATCCTCGGCCGGCAGGGACAGCCAAGGGTCGAGTTCGGCCCCGCCATCGCGCACAAGGGGTGCTGCCTCGGCCCACATCGCGTCATAGCGCGCGGCGAGTGCGTCCGTGTCGAACGAGCCGTCAGGTGGCGTTCTGGACATGCGAGTACATCCAGAAGTCGCCGGGCCGGCCGCGGACCATGCGGTAGCTTCGCAATAGCCCTTCGCGCTTGAACCCGCAACGCTGCAGGACTTCGATCGACCGGCTGTTCGACGTGAGCACCGTTGCCTGCACGCGAATGAGCCCGACATGGGTGTGCGCCCATTGCACCATGACTTCACACATTTGACTCGCGACACCTTTGCCCCACCAGGGCGGCGACAGGTCGTACGTCAGTTCGGCGGAGCGGTTCTCCGGCGACACGGTGTGAAAGCCGATCGTGCCGACGAGCTTGTTGGTCGAGCGTTCTGCAATCGCGAGACGAAGCGCGGCGGACGGCGATTCCGGCTGCGAGACATAGTGCCCCAGTTCGGTGAGCGCCTGGACGTTCCAGCTGGTGTGCTCGAACACGACTGGCAGCGTGAGGTACTCGTACCACGGCGCAATGTCGGCGGCCGTGAGCCGCCGCAGCGTCACGAGCTCGTGTTCGGATTCGGGAAGCGCTGTGAATTGCACAAGGCACCTAACGTAAAGGGGACCGGGCCGCTGAAGCGTCTACCAGTATCTCTGCAAGAAGCATTGGCTCGTCCAGCATCCCACGTGCCACCCTCAAGAACCTGCCGCTTCGATGCAGTATTGGACACGTTCGGGTGAAGTGAAATCTGGCAGCTTGACAACGGGCACTCCAGCAAAGTTGTCGCGCTCGAATACCACGGCGACGAAGGATGCTCCTGCTTCGACGGCAGCATCAAGGTCCGGTGGCGAGTCGCCGAAAAAAACAGGACGAGAACCCGACGCGCGGCGCACCTCAGACAATGCCATCGCTTTGGGCGTGGATGCGCCGAAAACCCGTTGAAAGCGCGCCCACAAACCGCGAGAGCGAAGCTGCAACTCGATTTCTGGCTCAGGCGCCGACGAGCTGAGATAGAAGGGGCGACCGGATTCCAGGAAGTCCTTCACTCCTGGGACAAGTGGCGCATTGCGAAGCAAATCTTCCAGCTTTCCCGCATACGCAGTCAGGTACGGCTCAAGGTCGTTCGTCGCATTTCGCCTCGTGAATGTCCGGAGAATGTGTGCAATCTTGACGTCGCGTCGAACGCCGACGTTGCGCAGGATGTACTCGCTGATCGCGCTCTGCTCGGCTGGGAAATCATCGAACAGGGACAGCATGGCACGGTGCTTCAGCAGGTTGGTCTGGAGTACCACTCCGTCCAGGTCGAGGACGATGGGCAACAGCTGGGTCATGCCCTGCGGCCGGCCTCAGTGGAGGCATTCACGATGTGATTCTCTTCACTTCGCCGTTGGAAGGCGTGGCGCTCTCATGGAAAAGATCGAACAGAAATTGTTCGAGCTCATTCTCCTCGACGAACGCCGGCACCACAAAGGCACCCGGGCCGCGCTTGCCGTCTGCGCCGACTGCAAACGTGTGCCAGGCATCGGCCTCACGGCGAAGCTCGAAGATTCGGCCGAATACATTGAATCGAACTGCACTCACGGCTGCTGTCTAACGTCGGGGTTCACTGTTTCGCCAAGTCCGCCATGAGCGACTCGAGCGCCTGGCGCGTCGAACCCGACACCATCTTCCGGAAAGCTCCCGTCCGCGTGTCGACCGACATCTCACTCAGCGGGGCACCTGGGTGCCCGTCGGCCATCGCGGAGCAATAGGCATTTACCTTCGAATCGCGGGTCACCTCGAACTCCACCAGACCCCAGACCTGCAGGATCAGGAACCCGATGTGGTCGCCGGATAGCCCCTTGAGTTTCACGTTGACGACATTGGTCGATGTGTCGTCGACGATCCCATTGTTCAACTCGATCATCCTGCGCAGATAGCCAGTGAAGAACGTCAGCCCCTTGACGCCTTCGAGTTCTGTGTTGCGGGGGAGCGGAATGTCCGAACAGGAAATGGAGCGGGCGCCTCGAGCATCTGTCACAACCAGGCGGAACCGGCGTTTCTGGAGGTCGACGGGGTTGAGCGGCGCATAGTACGTGTAATCAGCCCCCGGAAGGAAGCCATGCTGCAACGAGTCGCCGCTGGTTGCGCACCCGACCAACGCGAAAAGCGCTGCCAGCAGGGCAAATTCGAAATTGCGCATCAACCTCCCCCTATTCGGTGCCCGTTTTATATCAGGCGCAGTCGGCAAACAAGCAAGTCGCTGGATTGCGGGTCAAGAGTCGCACTACTCCACATTGAAGCGGAACCGGAATGGATAGTCCATCTTGCACGGAACACCCTTGCATAGAGCGGGTTTGAACTTCGTAAGCGTCAGGATTGACGCGACGACCCTTGTCATTTCCGGATCGGGATCACCCACTGCTCTGATCTGGGTGACGTTGCCTTCTTGATCCACGGTTGCGAAAAGCAAAAGGTCTCCCTTGACAAGAAGCTTTTGCTGAACTCTGCCAACCGCCGTGTAGATCGGCTTCAAGCCGTATGCGGGAAACGGAGGTTCATCGCCCGGACCCATGCTCTCGTAGTTTTGATTCAGCGACTGCTTCTCCTCGAGGGTCAGCTCGTCGTACCTCTTGTTGATAGGAACCTGTGCGGGGCTCGTGATCGTCCGCCGAATCGCCGACCCGGTGGGAGGTTCTTCGTTGACGGTGTACTGCGGCGCGGAAGTCTGTGCCAGCGCGCGCATGCAGAAGCAGGCGAAGAACAGCGCGCCAAAAATTGGTTTGCGATACCTCATCGGATGCTCCGTGTATCGAGATGGAATTCGATCGCTTCGTGAATGAGCTGCGTGACTTCTTTGCGAGTTTTGCCGACAGCAACGCAACCCGGAAGGTCGGGGACATAGGCGCCAAAGCTGGAGGCGCCCTGCTCAATGACAACGAGGTACTGCATGCTTTGCCTCACTTCTTCAACCGGCGCGTCCGGGGTCGAACAATTTGTTAGGCTTCAGCGCTCTCTTCATGTGCACATGTGCCGGTTAGTGACATTGAAGCATCCGTGAACTCGAAACGTGGGCTTCGCGGATTCAAGCATGGGTCCATCTTGTCGAACATCGACGCGCAATTTGTACTTCACGCCTGCTCGTGCCATGAACATCGCCAAGATCCGATCGGTTCCGGCGGATCCGGTGGCGTGACCTTTCTCGACTCCTGATGAAACGAGGCGCTCATCACCCCAGAGCTCCCACTTGAAATCGACTTGGTTCGGGTAGGCGTCGCAGCTATCTTTGACTACCAGTGTGCCCATGAGGCAACCGACAACGTCATGTGGAAGTGGAGCTTGAGCAACAAGCCAGATGTCGTATCGCCGGTCATCGAACTTCGTCTGGAATACTGGCGACTCATAGAGCCCCCGGCTGAAGCCTGGCGACCAAAGCAGCGCATCGTCGTAGTCAGTCAAGAACCAAAGCGGATAGCAGCCCGCGAGTAGGAATGCAAGTCCGGCGGCACAAAATCGAAAGCCGTGACTCATGAGGCCTAACGTAGAAGTGAGCGGCGCCCAAGGAACATGGAGCGCCGCAGGCGCGGACGCCCTTGGGCGTCCGTCTCGACTTCCTTGTTAGACCGAAGCATCGCGAAACGCTCGCAACACACTGTTGATACGCGTCTGGTACCCAGGCCCCTGTGCCTTGAACCACTCCAGAACGTCTTGGTCCACCCGCAAAGAAATGGAAGCTTTGGACGCCACAGGCTGTAACCCGCGCCTGACCACGCCGCGCACGATGTGCTTCATGTCTGCTTCCGGATGATCCGCAGAGCCCGAGGGCTTCTCGGACTTCAAGCGAGCCCAGTCAGTCTTGGATTTGGTCAAAGTAGATTTGCGCTTCGCGCTTTGTGGCTTTGCGGAACGAGATGACGCGGATTTCATGATCACTCTCCGTATGGACAACTGACACGGGAACGCCGGCGAGCAAGCCGAGGGTAACGAAACGCTGCTCGGAGTAGGAGAACCGGTCGTCTTCGTACGTGAAGGTGACGCCGTCGAACACCAGCGCAGCATCGACAAAATCGAGCCCGTGTTTCTCGAGAGTGGCGAGGCGCTTTGATTCTGACCATGTGAACTCTATGGCCCAGTGTATATACGTTTCGTATTTACGTCAAGCTCAGCACCAGTGCCACGCTCCCTGCTGCGGTCTAACGATGAAGGTGAGCGGCGCGCAATGAAAAGGAGCGGTAACGCGGACGCCTTTGGGCGTCCGTCTCGACCGGCCAGTTAGGCGAGGAGCGATGGAGGCGCATTGGACGCAAGGATACTGGCGCCGCGCT
>DATLBJ010000043.1:0-18035 GCA_035526975.1 Ramlibacter sp. | reverse complement strand
CGGCCAGATGAACTTCATCGTGAACGCGACCAGAAGCACGAACACGATCATCTGAATGATGAGGGTTGCGGTGATGCTCACTTTTTCATCCTTGCGCCGGCGGCGATGCGTACGGCATGAGGTTGGGAATGCTCGCGCGATTACTTCGCGATTTGCGCCAGCTGCGCCAGGAACGGGTTGGCCGTCGTGAACCACAGCGCGATACCCACGCCGATGATGAACGACGCGTCGATCAGGCCGACCAGCAGGAACATCTTGGTCTGCAGTTCGCCCATCAGCTCGGGCTGGCGCGCGGCCGACTCGAGGTACTTGCTGCCCATGACGCCGATGCCGACGCATGCGCCCAGCGCGCCCAGACCAATGATGAGGCCCGCGGCCAGTGCGACAAAACCGATAACTTCCATGATGACTCCTAAGGGACTTTGGTTAACGAGAGAAAGGGAAAAGCGAAAGCGTTACTACGGGGATCAGTGGGCGTCGTGCGCCTGGCCGGCATAGACCAGCGTCAGCATCATGAACACGAAGGCCTGCAGCACGATGATCAGGATGTGGAAGATGGCCCAGACCGTGCCCGCGAAGATATGCAGCGCGGCCAGCACGAGGCCGGACGCGGACAGCGTGAAGGCGCCGCCCAGCAGCGCGATCAGCAGGAACAGCAGTTCGCCCGCGTACATGTTGCCGAACAGCCGCATGCCGTGCGAGACGGTCTTGGCGACGAACTCCACGAGTTGCATCGCGAGGTTCACGATGCCCAGGAGCAGCGCGAAAACAGGGTTCTTGCTGGTCCCGAACGGGGCCGTGACGAGTTCGTGCGCCCAGCCGCCCAGTCCCTTGATCTTGACGTTGTAGACGAGGCAGATCACCAGCACGGACAGCGACAGGCCCATCGTCACCGACAGGTCGGCGGTGGGGACGACGCGCATGAATGCGTGTTCGGCGTCGTGGCCGGCCGCGCCGTAGACGTAGCCCCAGATCCAGGGAATGAAGTCCACGGGCAACAGGTCCATCGTGTTGAGCACGATGATCCAGACGAAGACGACGAGCGCGAGCGGCGCCACCATCCGGCGGCTCTTCTCGTTGTGCACGATGCCCTTGGCCTGCGAGTCGACCATGTCGACGAGGATTTCCACCGCAGCCTGGAAGCGGCCCGGCACCCCCGACGTGGCCTTGCGCGCCGCCGCCCACAGGAAGCCGCAGGTCAAGATGCCGAGCAGCACCGACCAGAAGATCGAATCGAGGTTGAAGACGGAAAAATCGACGACGGACGCAGGCTTGTGGTTCTGGAAATGCGTGAGGTGGTGGATGATGTATTCACCCGCGCTCGGTCCGTGTTCTTCAGCAGCCATTGCTTGTCTACCTGATCTACGTTCTAACGTTTCACTTCGCGGCAGGCTTGCGCGTCGAGAACGCAAGCGCCATCCAATAAACCTTCAGCGTCACGACCAGGCCCGCGAGCAACGCGAGCCAGTTCAGTTCCGCCACCACCTTCGGCGCCACGGCCAGCATGGCGATGGTCAGCGCGATCTTGACCATCTCCCAGGCCATGAACGCCGCCGTCGCCCGGCCGGCACTGCGTGACGCGAAGCGCCCCGTCAGTCCTCGCGCAAAAATGGCCGCGGGCACGACCACGGCCAACGCACCGTAAGCCGCAGACCAGCCGGCTTCGGGCTTGCCCGTCACCGCCCACGCAGCCACCGCCACCAGGACTCCCATCCCGAGTTGCCCCGCCAACACCTTCCACAGCGGCAGCTGCGGTTGCTGTTCGCGCAGGCGCTGCGCCTCTTCGGCAGTCAGCGTCCTGAACGGGGGCTCATCCTCCGGGCCGCCAGGCGGGGCGACATGATTCATTCCGCTGTTCCCCACGCCTGAAGGCCCTAGTATTTTTGCAAAGCTCCTGATTATAGGTAGAAACCCCCCGGCTCCCGCGTACCCGACCCTGACGTCAGGCTATGGTGCAGCGCGCGGATTCAGTGGTTTTGCGTAGGACGCGACAATGGGCCTATGCGTGACGTCATGCTTTTCCTGCACCTCGCCGCCGCAATCCTGTGGATGGGGGGCATGGCTTTCATGCTGCTCGCACTGCGCCCGTCACTCACGCTGGTCGATCCGCCGCAGCGTGTCGCGCTCATGACGTCGGTGCTGCAGCGCTTCTTTGCTGTCGTCGCCATCAGCATCGCGGTGCTTCTTGCGACAGGCGCGCTGCTGTTCGCGGATGCGGCGGCCGTGCCGCGCGGCTGGCAGGCCATGGCGCTCATCGGCGTGCTGATGATGCTGGTGTTCGGCTACATCTTCCTGACCCCATGGCGCCGCTTCAAGCTCGCCGGTGCGGCGAGCAACTGGCCCGCCGCGGGCGCAGCCGCGGCGCAAATTGCATTGCTCGCCCAGGTCAACCTCGGCCTCGGCTGGATCGCCATCGCGGCGGTGCTGCTGTGGCGCTGAAGCCCGCCTGCTCTCTCGCGGCGGGCTGGCTGCTGGCCGGATGCACGCATGTCAATCCGTACTACGACGCCGCGAAGCCGCATCACACACCCGAAGGCTTTCGCAACAACCACATTGCGCAGGTCGACAAATCTTTTTCCGAACTGGTCAAGTGGCGTGTCGAGGCGATGCGCGAAGGCATGCCGAAGCCGCCGCGCGAAGCCACGCCCGTTGCCGCGCCCGAGCTCGCGCGCTTGCAGTCCAATCGCAGCGAAGCTTCGGTCACGTGGATCGGCCACGCCAGCGCGCTCGTGCAATGCGGCGGCCTGAACGTGCTGACCGATCCGGTGTTTTCCGAACGCGCTTCGCCGCTGTCGTTCGCGGGACCGAAGCGCGCGCAGCCCCCGGGCATCGCGCTGGCCGACCTGCCGCCGATCGACGTCGTCGTGATCTCCCACAACCACTACGACCACCTCGATGTCGACACGGTCCGCGCGCTGGACGATCGTTCGCAGGGACGCACGCTTGTCCTCGTTCCGCTCGGCCTGAAGCCGTATCTCGAACAGCGCGGCGTGCGCAACGTCGCCGAGCTCGACTGGTGGGACCAGCGCACCGTGAACGGCGTGGAGTTCCGGCTCGTGCCGGTGCAGCACTGGTCGGCACGGTCGCTCGGCGACCGCAACGAGACGCTGTGGGGCGGCTGGGCCGTGTTCGCGCCCGGCCTGCGCTGGTATTTTTCCGGCGACGCCGGCTACTCGCGCGACTTCGCCGACACGCGCGCGAGCCTCGCGTCGCATGCGAAGGACGGTGTGCTGTTCGACGTGGCGCTGCTGGCGATCGGTGCGTACGAGCCGCGCTGGTTCATGAAGCAGCAGCACATGAACCCGGCCGAGGCCATCCAGGCGCACAAGGACCTCGGTGCCGCTCGCAGCATCGGCATCCATTGGGGAACGTTCCAGCTCACCGACGAATCGCTCGACACGCCGCCGCGCGACCTGGCACTGGCGCGCGAAGCGATGCACATGGCGCCCGGGGAATTTTCCGTCCTGAAGATCGGCGAGACGCGCTGGTGGAAAATGACGCCATGAGCGAACTGCAAGACCTGCCCTGCTACCTCAACGGCGAGTTCACCACGCTGCCCAATGCGAAGGTGAGCGTGATGGACCGCGGGTTCATCTTTGGCGACGGCATTTATGAAGTGGTGCCGGTGTACGAGGGCACGCCGTTTCGCTTCGATGACCACATGGCGCGGCTCGATCGCAGCCTGGCTCAGATGCGCATCGCGAACCCGAAGGGCCGCAGCGAGTGGCGCGAGATCGTCGCCGAGCTGATCGCACGTTTTGCGAAATCACAAGGCAAGCCGGCGGCGCAGACGAACCAGCTGGTCTACCTTCAAGTCACGCGCGGCGTCGCAATGCGCGACCACGTGATGACCCCGGGCCTGGAGCCGACAGTCTTCGCGATGAGCAACCGCCTGGCCATCTACGGCGCGGAAGAACGCGCGAAAGGCTTTGCCTGCATCACCGCGGATGACTTCCGCTGGAAGATGGCGCACGTCAAGAGCACGAGCCTGGCCGGTGCAGTGCTGTCGCGGCAGATGAGTGCCGACGTCGGCGCAATCGAAACCATCATGTTCCGCGACGGCTACCTGAGCGAAGCGGCCGCATCGAACGTGTGGGTGGTCAAGAACGGCAAGGTGGCCGGCGTGCCGAAGGATCACCTTGTGCTCGAAGGCATCCGCTTCGGCGTGATCGAGCAGATCTGCCGCGACGCCGGCGTCGCGTTCGAGCTGCGCCGCATCTCGCGCGACGAAGTGCTGGCCGCCGACGAAATTCTCCTGAGCTCGGCGACCAAGGAAGTCCTGCCCGTGACGCAGCTCGATGGCCGCCCCGTTGCAAACGGCCGGCCGGGCCCCATCTACGAGAAGCTGTATGCGGGCTACCAGCGCGCAAAACAGGCTTCCCAATGAACACCTTGACCTTGGCCTCCGACAAGTCCCTTATCGAATATCCCTCGCGGTTCCCCATCAAGGTGATGGGGGCGAAGGTGGACGGGTTCGTGCACGCGGTCACGCAGATCGCGAAGCGGTTCGACCCAACGTTCGATGCCTCGACGATCGAGCTGCGGGACAGCAGCGCGGGCAACTACCTCGGCGTCACCATCACCATCACCGCGACGAGCCGCGAGCAGCTCGACGAGCTGTACCGCACGTTGTCGACGCACCCTATGGTGAAGGTCGTGCTCTGATGCACGTCGTCGTGCGCGGGCGCGTCGCGTACGAGCCCACGTACGAGGCCATGCGCGCGTTCAACGATGCGCGCGACGCTTCGACCGCGGACGAACTCTGGGTGTGTGAACACCCGCCGGTGTTCACGCAAGGGCTCGCGGGCAAGCCGGAGCATGTGCACGATGCCGGCGGCATCCCGGTGGTGCAGACCAACCGCGGCGGGCAGGTGACCTATCACGGTCCGGGCCAGGTCGTCGCGTATCCCTTGATCGACCTGCAGCGCGCGGGCTACTTCGTCAAGGAATACGTCTATCGCGTCGAGGAAGCAGTGATCCGCACGTTGCGCGAATTCGGGGTGACGGGGCACCGCGTGAAGGGCGCACCCGGAATCTATGTGAAGCTCGACGATCCGTTCGGCCATTCGCGCGTGGAAGCAATGGCACCGGACTTTTCCGGCCTGGGCAAGATCGCGGCGCTCGGGGTCAAGGTCAGCCGCGGTTGCGCGTACCACGGCGTGGCGCTCAACGTGGCCATGGACCTGGAACCCTTCGGCCGGATCGACCCTTGCGGCTACGCAACGCTCGAAACCGCGGACCTTTCTACAATCGGCATCTCCACCCCCTGGGAACAAGCGGCGCAGGTCCTCGCGGCCAAGCTGGTCACGCACCTGGCGCCCTGACAACGATGAGCAGCAAGGAAGTCGTCCGCGAAGCGCAATCGCTCGAGAACTACGACGCCTCGGCCAAGCAGAAGGCCGCGGCGAAGCTGTCGCGCATCCCGGTGAAAGTCGAGCCGCACGAGATCCTGCGCAAGCCCGAGTGGATCCGCGTGCGCGCGGGCTCGGCCAACACGCGCTTCTACGAGATCAAGCAGATCCTGCGCGAGAGCAACCTGCACACGGTATGCGAGGAAGCCTCGTGCCCGAACATCGGCGAGTGCTTCGGCAAGGGCACGGCCACGTTCATGATCATGGGCGACAAGTGCACGCGCCGCTGCCCTTTCTGCGACGTCGGCCATGGCCGGCCCGATCCGCTGGATGCGAACGAGCCGGAAAACATGGCCAGGACAATCGCGAAGCTCAAGCTCAAGTACGTCGTGATCACTTCCGTGGACCGGGACGACTTGCGCGACGGCGGTGCCGGGCACTTCGTCGAATGCATCCGCAAGACGCGCGAGCTCTCGCCGGGCACCACGATCGAAGTGCTCGTGCCGGACTTCCGCGGTCGCGACGACCGCGCCCTGGAAATCTTGAAGGCCGCGCCGCCCGACGTGATGAACCACAACCTCGAGACGATCCCGCGCCTGTACAAGCAGGCGCGGCCCGGCTCGGATTACGCGTTCAGCCTGAACCTGCTCAGGAAGTTCAAGGCGCTGTTCCCGCACATCCCCACCAAGAGCGGGCTGATGGTGGGCCTGGGCGAGACCGACGAAGAGATCCTCGACGTGATGCGCGACATGCGCGCGCATCACATCGACATGCTCACCATCGGCCAGTACCTCGCGCCGTCGACGTCGCATCTTCCCGTCAAGCGTTACGTGCACCCGGACACCTTCAAGATGTTCGAAGCGAAGGCGCACGAGATGGGCTTCTCGCACGCAGCCGTCGGCGCGATGGTGCGATCGAGCTACCACGCGGACCAGCAAGCGCACGCGGCAGGCGTGGCTTAAGTTGCACGCCAACGTTTACGCGCTCGGGGCCATCGCGCTCTGGGCGACCCTCGCCACGCTCGGTATCTCGCTCGCGCACGTTCCGCCCTTCCTCCTTACCGGCCTGGCGCTCGTGATCGGCAGCGTGCCGGCGTGGCCGCGCATGCGTGAATGGCGCGTGCCCGCGTCCACACTGGCGCTGGGCGTCTACGGCTTGTTCGCGTATCACTTCCTGCTGTTCATGGCGCTGCGCAGCGCGCCCGCGGTGGAAGCGAACCTCGTGAACTACCTTTGGCCCCTGCTGATCGTGGTGCTCGCACCCGTCATCTTGCGCGGCTTCACGCTGCAGGCGCGCCATGTATTGGCGGCACTCGCCGGATTCGCCGGCGCCGCGATCGCGATTCTCGGCGGGCGCGAGACGGGCGGCACCTGGTCCTGGGGCTACCTCGCCGCGCTGGCGGCAGCGTTCATCTGGTCGACGTACTCGCTCGGCACACGCCGCGTCGCACCGTTCTCTACGGCGGCCATCGGCTTGTTCGGGTTGGTGTCCGGAATGCTGGCACTCGCATGCCATGCGGTCTTCGAACCCAGTGTGCAACTCGCATCGCGTGATTGGCTCCTGATCGCGGTCGCCGGGCTCGGCCCGCTGGGCGCCGCGTTCTTCCTGTGGGACAAGGCGCTCAAGCTCGGGGATCCACGCCAGATCGGCATCCTCAGCTACATCACGCCGCTGGCTTCGACGCTCATGTTGATGCTCGTCACGCATCGCACGCCGTCGTGGAGCATCGCGCTGGCCGCGGCGCTGATCATCGGCGCCGCCATCGTCGGCACTCGCGAGAGTCAGGCGGACATCAGGCCCGAGGGATCTTCCGCGTCGACCACCTGACGCGCCCACGGCTCGAGCCGTGACGCATCGGCGCGCAGCACTTCCTGCTTGACCGCGAGGATCTGCGCCGGGTGCATCGAGAAGCTGCGCAGGCCCAGGCCGAGCAACAGCTTCGTCATCGCGATGTCGCCGGCCATCTCGCCGCACACGCTGACGCCCTTGTTCTGGCGATTGCATTCGGCGATGGTCTCGGCCACCAGCCGCAGCACCGCCGGATGCAGCGGGTCGTACAAGTGCGCGACGGATTCGTCCGCGCGATCGATCGCGAGCGTGTACTGGATCAGGTCGTTGGTGCCGACCGACAGGAAGTCGAAGTACTTGAGGAAGATCTTCAGCGTGAGCGCGGCCGCCGGAATCTCGATCATGGCGCCGAGCTTCACGGGCCCGTAGGCGACGCCGCGGTTGTCGAGCTCGGCGCGCGCGTAATCGAGCAGCGAGATCGTCTGGCGGATTTCGCTTGCGTGCGCCAGCATCGGGATCAGCATGTTCACCTGGCCGTGCGCCGCCGCCCGCAGGATCGCGCGCAGCTGCGTGAGGAACATCGCCGGGTCGGCGAGGCTCCAGCGGATCGCACGCAAGCCCAGCGCGGGGTTGAGGTGTGCCTCGTCGCGCACCGAATCGTCCAGCGGCTTGTCGGCGCCGACATCGATGGTGCGGATCGTCACCGGCAAGCCTTCCATGCCTTTGACGGCGCGCACGTAGGCTTCGTACTGTTCGTCTTCGCCGGGCAGGTCACCGCGCCGCCCCATGAAGAGGAACTCGCTGCGGAACAGGCCGACACCCACCGCGCCCGCCTTCAAGGCCGTCGGCGCGTCTTCCGGCAATTCGATGTTCGCCAGCAGCTCGACTTTCTGGCCGTCCATCGTCACCGCCGGTGTGTGCCTCAGCCGCTGCAGGCGGCCGCGATCGAGCTCGCCCTGGCGCTGCTTGAAACCGTATTCGGCAAGGATGATCGGCGAAGGGTCGACGATCATCACGCCGGCGTCGCCATCGACGATCACCCAGTCGTCCTGTCGCACCAGGTGCGAAGCACTGCGCGCGCCCACCACCGCCGGAATGTCCATGCTTCGCGCGACGATCGCGGTGTGCGAATTGCGCCCGCCGACGTCGGTGACGAAGCCCGCGAACACGCTTTGCTTGAACTGCAGCATGTCGGCCGGCGACAGGTCGTGCGCGATGAGGATCAGCGGCACGTCCATGCTGTCGTCGAGCAGCAGGTCCTGCTGCGTCTTCCGGCGCGACGTCGTGGGCGGCCCCACCGGCGAAGGCGTGCCCTTCATGTAGCGCAGCACGCGCTCGGCGACTTGTTCGAGGTCGGCCTTGCGCCCCCGCAGGTAGTCGTCCTCCATCTCGTCGAACTGCCGCGACAGCACTTCGAGCTGCGTCGTCAGCGCCCACTCGGCGTTGTACAGTCGATCGGTGATCCAGTGCTTGACGCCGGAGATCAGCTCCTCGTCCTGCAACAGCATCAGGTGCACGTCGAGCAGCGCGGTGAGTTCGTGCGGCGCTTCCTTCGGCCCCATCAGCGTGATCGTGTGCTGCAGCCGGTGGAGCTCGTCGACCACGGCATTGCGGCCAAGGCGGATGCGCTCGATCTCGGCATCGACCTGGCCCGGCTCGACGAAGTAGTGCGCGACGTCGACACGGCTGGACGCCATCAGCACGGCGCGCCCGATGGCGATGCCACGCGAGACGGCCAGGCCGTGGACCGAAAACGTCATTCCCCTTCCCCGAACTTGTCGTTGATCAGCTGGACGATGGCGTCGATGGCTTCCTGGTCGCGCTCCCCCACGGTCTCGATCACGACTTCGCTGCCGATGCCCGCGGCCAGCATCATCACGCCCATGATGCTCTTGGCATTGACGCGGCGCTCGCCCCGGCTGATCCACACCTCGCAGGGATAGCTCGCGGCCAACTTCGTGAGCTTGGCCGACGCACGGGCATGCAGGCCCAGCTTATTGCTGATGGTCGCGGTGGTCTTGCTCATGGTTGCGTTGGGGCTGGTGCTGCGGCGCGGTGATTGCGACCTGCATCACGCCTTGCGTGCCGCCGATGACGGCGCGCGAGACGAGGGCATCGAGAGTTTCGGTGCGGTACGAGACGGCGCGCAGCAGCATCGGCAGGTTCACGCCCGTGATCAGGCGCGACTTCACGCCGTCGGCGAGCTTTTGCGCCACGTTCGCCGGCGTCGCACCGAAGATGTCCGTGAGGACGAGCACGCCCTGGACTGCGTCCTGCTTCATCAGCTGGTCCATCGCGATGCGCGCCATCGAGAGCGATTCTTCCGGCGGCAGGTTCGGCTGCACGTCGATCGCCGCCACGTGCGGGCCGCAATCCGGAAAGACATGCAGCGCGCATTGCCGCAGCGCGTGCGCGAGCGGTGCATGGGCGATGATCAGGATGCCGTTCACTGCAAGGATTATCCCTTGCGTGCGATGAACCAGCAGTAGCCGAAGGTGCAGCACGCGAGGAATGCAGCCATCGCGCCACGGAATGCGGCCACCGTGTCCCAGCCCAATGCGCCGAAGCCGTCGACGAGCAGGCCGATGCCCCATTGCACGATGAACACACCGGCGAAGATCACGAGGTTGTAGGCGGACAGCGCCCGGCCCGCCAGCGCAGGAGGGAAGGCCATGCCGACCGCGGGCTGGGCGAGCGACACGAAGGTGCAGGTCACGCAAAACAGCGCCCACGCGGCCCATGCCGCGTCCGGCCCGGCCCACACGACCCAGGCCAGCGTGACGAGGCTCAGCGGCACGCCTCCGGCGATCAGCTTGTCGGTGGTGATTCCGCGGCGCTGCAGCCAGGGATTCACCAGGCCCCAGCCCCAGAACGTGCACAGCATCGAGACGTTGATGAAGAAAAGACCGCGCGCCGATTGCGCCGGATCGAGACCGGACACGCGCACCATCCACGGCCCGGCCCACAACGACTGGATCGCGATCATCCCGCCGTAGTTGAAGAAGCCGATCGGTGCCATGCGGCGGAAGTACGCGTGACTCCAGACCTGCGAATAGCTCGGCGGTTTGTCGTCCGCGTGCCCCCCCGCGTCCCAGCGCGGTACGAGGAATGCAATCGCGACGCTGGCGACGGCAATCCCCGCAGCGACGATCCAGAAGATCGGGCGCCACCCGATGTGCGGCACCAGCCACTGCACCGGCAGCGTGGAGGCGACCATGCCGATCGAGCCCGTCATCAGCATCCACGAGTTCGCACGCAATTGCGCGGGGGCATCGAGCCAGTGACGATAGCCGGTGAGCGGCGCCATCAGGCACGCGCTCACGCCCATGCCGCAAAGGATGCGCGCGATGAGCAGGCCCGTGAAACTGCCCGCCACCGAGAAAGCCACGCACCCGGCGATCGCGACCACCATGAATCCGAGCATCACCCGCTGCGGGCCGTGGTGATCGAGCCAGCGCCCGAGCGGCAGTTGCGGCAGCGCGAAGCCAAGGAAGAAGCCGCCGGCCAGCAGGCCGAGCTCCTGCGCGCTGAGCGCGAATTCGGTGGTGAGCGTGGGCGACAGCGTCGCGGTAATTGCCCGCAGCACCGCAGAGAAGAAATATGCGAACGCAAACGCGAGGAAGACCAGGACGGCGCGTTGGCGGGGAAGTGCGTTCATTCGAACCGCAGCCCCGCGAAGAACGGCTCGGTCATCTCCGGCTTCAAATGCGGTGCATGGACCGCGGCCTGGATCACCAGCGGGCCGCGCGCAAAGTACGACGCCTGCGACTGCACCGCTTTCGCCTTGGCCGCAGCAAGGCTCGCCTCTTTCCACTGCGCCAGCACCTCCGCCGCGTCGCCGGCGTCGCCCACGTCGCCATACACGACGATGAAGCTGGCGCCGCCCGCTTCGCAGCCCATGGCGTGCAGCAGGATCTCGCGCCCCGGCGCGAGCGGCGTGTTTCTCTCGGCACGGTCGGGCTTGCAGGGGAACATCGCGTGCAGTTTCAGCGCATCGACGGTCATCTCGCGCCAGTTGAACGTCGGCGTGCAGGCCGCCGCGAGCAGCAGCGCAGCCACAAGGATTCGGCGGGGCATGAACCGATTATCGGTTTGGCCCACAATGCCTTTCCTATGGATTCGCTGACCGGCATTCGCGTGCTCGACCTGTCCCGCGTGCTCGCGGGACCGTGGTGCACCCAGACGCTCGCCGACCTCGGGGCCGACGTCATCAAGATCGAGCGTCCCGGCACGGGCGACGACACGCGCACCTGGGGCCCGCCCTTCCTGCAGGACGACGAGGGGCGTGACACCCACGAGGCTGCGTACTACCTCGGCTGCAACCGCAACAAGCGGTCCGTCACCTGCGACATCGCGCGGCCCGAAGGGCAGGCGCTGGTGCGCGAGCTCGCGGCGCGGTGCGACGTGCTGGTGGAGAACTTCAAGGTCGGCGACCTGAAGCGTTACGGGCTGTCGTACGAGGACCTGCGCGAGATCCATCCGCGCCTCGTCTATTGCAGCATCACCGGATTCGGCCAGACCGGGCCGTATCGCGAGCGCGCCGGCTATGACTACATCGTGCAAGGCATGGGGGGCCTGATGAGCATCACCGGCGAGCGCGACGACCTGGGCGGCGGGCCGCAAAAAGTCGGTGTCGCGGTGGCGGATCTCTTCACCGGCATGTACGCCACGGTCGCGATCCTCGCCGCGTTGCGTCACGCCGAGCGCACGGGCGAGGGGCAGCGGGTCGACATGGCCTTGCTCGACACGCAAGTGGCAATGCTCGCGAACCTCGGTGCGAACTACCTCGTGAGCGGCAAGGTGCCCGGCCGCGCGGGCAACGCGCACCAGAACATCGTGCCCTACCAGGTGTTCGAGACGGCGCCGGGCGCACAAGGCCGCGACTTCATCATCCTCGCCGTCGGCAACGACACGCAGTTCGCGAAGTTCTGCGACGCGGCCGGGCGCAAGGACATCGCGGCCGATGCGCGCTTCGCAAAGAACCGGGATCGCGTGCGCAACCGCGGTGTGCTCGTCCCGATGCTCGAGGACGTGATGCGCACGAAGACCAAGGCGCAATGGCTCGACGCGCTCGAAGTGGCGCGTGTGCCGTGCGGGGCGATCAACAACCTCGCGGAAGTGTTCGATGACGAGCAGGTGAACCAGCGCGGCATGGTGGACACGTGGGCGCATCCGTTGCGGGGCGACCTGAGGCTGGTTGGAAGCCCGATCAAGATGAACGGCACTCCTGTGCGCACCAAGCGTGCGCCGCCGCTGCTCGGCCAGCACACGCAGGAGGTGCTGCGTGAAGTGCTCGGGTGGGCCGACGCCCGCATCGCCGGGGCGCGTGACCGGGGAGTGATCTGATGGCGAACTTCGTGCTGGTGCACGGCGCGTGGCACGGGGCCTGGTGCTGGCGCGGCGTGGTGCCGCTCCTCACGCGTGCCGGCCATCGCGCGCACGCCGTCACGCTGACCGGCGTGGGCGAGCGTGCGCACCTGATGTCGCCGGCGATCACGCTGGAGACCTTCATCTCCGACGTGACGCAGGCAATCCACGTCGAAGAGATGGACCGCGTCGTGCTGGTGGTGCATTCGTTCGCCGGAATGATCGGGACGGCGATCGCCGACCGCATGCCGCAACGGCTCGCACATCTCGTGTATGTCGACGCTGTCGTCCCGCAGCCGGGCGAAAGCTGGAGCAGCACGCATGTGCCGGCCACGCGCGAGGCGCGCATCGCGGCTTCGGAAGCGTCGCGCGACTACAGCTTCCCGCCTCCCGATCCTTCCGCCTACGGCCTCGCGGGCGCGGAATACGAGTGGGTCAAGCGCCGGCAAGTGCCGCATCCCGGCCACACGTACACCGCGCCGTTGCAGTTCGATGCAGCCCGGGTCGCATCCATCGAGCGGACTTTCGTCGATTGCACCCGGCCCCCGCTGGCCACGATCGACGTCAGTCGCCGCCGCGTGCGCGACCCGGCGTTCTGGGGTGCGCCGTGGCGTGTGGTCGAGCTCGCCACGGGGCACGACCCGATGGTGAGCGCGCCGGCCGACCTCGCCCCAATCCTGCTCGGCTGCGCCGGTTGACCCACATCAGGTGAGGCGCAGGGCAACCCGGTAAAATGGGGGCCATGGCCAGGACCCCCGTCATCGCCGGAATCGCCGCCGCGGCCTTGATCGCAGCGGGCGGCGCGTTCTACGTCGCAGCCAGCGACGCTGCGGCGCCCTCGTCGACGTTCGTGCTGCTCGATGGCTCGAAGAAGACCACTTCGGATCTCAAGGGTCGCGTGACGCTGGTGAATTTCTGGGCCACGAGCTGCGTCACGTGCGTGGGCGAAATGCCGAAGATGATCGCCACCTACGACAAGTACCACGGCAAGGGCTACGACATGCTCGCGGTCGCCATGAGCTACGACCCGCCCAGCTATGTCGTGAACTACACGCAGACGCGCAAGTTGCCGTTCGAGGTCGCGATCGACAACACGGGCGCGGTTGCGAAGGCGTGGGGCGACGTGGAACTCACGCCCACGACCTTCGTCGTGAACAAGCGCGGCGAGATCGTCAAGCGCTATGTCGGCGAACCGAACTTCGCCGAGCTCCACCGGCTGATCGAAAAGCTCCTCGCCGAAGGCTGAGGAGCTCGGCCCTTCCTTACTCCTGGTAGGCCTCGACGCCGATCGCGAGTTTCACGTCGTCCGAGATCCCCGGCACGCCGTATTTCATGCCGAAGTCGGTGCGCTTGATCGTGCCTTCGACGTAGGCGCCGCACATGGCCTTCTTCGTGTACGGGTGCGGGCCGCAATTGAACGACGTGACGTTCAGCTTCACCGGCTTCGTCACACCCACCAGCGTGAGGTTGCCCTCGATGCTCTCGAGCTTGTCGCCCGCGAAATTCATTTTCGTGGACTTGAACGTCATGTCCGGAAATTCGGAGGCATTGAAGAAGTCCGCACTGCGCAGGTGCTCGTCGCGTGACCGCACGCCATCCGCGCGCTTCGCATCGCCCGTCGAGACGGTCGATGTCGGCACATGGACTTCCATCGACCCGGTCTTCGCCGCGCTGTCGTAGACGATTTTTCCCGTCATGCGCTCGAAGCGGCCATGCACTGTCGTCATGCCGAGATGGTTCACCGAAAAATTCGGGAACGAGTGAAGCGGGTCGATGTTGTAGCTGGCGCTGGCAGCACTGGCAGCGGCCGGCGCAAGAAGCGTGAGCAGGATGCAGGCAAGGCGGTTCATGATGTCTCCTTCGGTGGGGCGGTTCATGCAGGACGAAACCACGCCAGCGCGATGGCTGCCGCGGCGGGGATGAGGGCAAGCGCGAATGCGACTGCGGCACGCGTGCGGACGGGCCGCAGCGCAGGTGCGAGATGCGAAACCGGAAAGACGAGCGCGAGCGGAACCAGGCAATAGCCCGGCAGTTCCGCCACCAGCACCGCAGCCACATCACCGAGCGCCGCCACGGCGGATACCGGCAGGGCAATACTGCGTCCGCGCGGCGGCGCCTCGTTGCGAAGCCATGGCAGCACGAGCGTCGCAACGGCCGAGACGCCGACGGCGATCGCCATGCTGCCCAGCACCGCCGATGCGCCCAGGATGGCAACCGCCCCGGTGGCCAGCGCCAGTACGGCACCGGCCGCCGTGCTGCGCACCGGATCTGCCCCGGCATGCAATGACAGTCCTGCCTGCAGAACGACGTACCCGGCGGCCAGCAACGCGGCGAGGAGCGCGGGGCCAATTTCCTTCTGCGCGAGCAGTCGCCACAGCATCCACGCTGCGGCGAATCCAAGTGCCACGGCGCTGGTTGCAGCGGCCGCCCGCCAGTTCGACGAACCGACTTCGACGAGCGCGCACAAGGCCAGTGTCGCGATGCCGATGATCGCCAGCTTCCGCGTGGACGTGAGCGCCTCGAGCGACCAGCCGGCCACCAGCGTCGCACACACGGCGAAGCCCGCCACTTGCGCGATGGCGAGCCAGCGCGTGCGCGCCAGCGGCAGCGCCACTATCAGTGCCACGATGAAGGGAAGCCCGACGGCCTGCACCGCGGGATGGGAGAGCCAGGTTTCCAACTTCGACTGCCTTCTTGATCAGCCTCGCAGCAATCACTGGTTCGTGAACGCGTCGTGGCAGCCCTTGCACGCCGCCCCGGTGGCTTTGTACGCGGCGCGCAGGGCCTCGAGGTCGCCGGTGCGGCTCGCCGCCTGCAGCTTCACCACTTCGCCCTGCATCTTCTCGCGCAGTTCGTTGAACTTGGGCAGCTCATTCCACAGGCTCGGCTTCGCGTCGGTGCGCCCGATGCCGTTCGTGTCCGGCGTGAACGCGGGCCAGGGAAGCCGGGACATCATCACCACCACGTCGGCATGATCCTGCGCGACTTTCGCATCGTAGGGAATGCGGCCATTCACCATCGCGCCGATTCGCGCGTAGAAACTGGTGCCCATGACGTACATGACACTCTGGCGGTACTTCACCGCATCCTCGGGCTTGCGGAATTGGGCGTGGGCCGACGTCGCGGCCAGCGCTGCGATCACGATCAGTGCTAACTTCATGTCGGGTCCCCGGTGGCGGTGCGGGAAGTCTCGCGTTTCCCCCGGATGCCAGCCATAGGGAAGCCCCGGGGATGGAGAAGGGAATAAAGATGCGCGTGAAAGTGTGGGACCTGCCGACGCGACTGTTTCATGGCTTGCTTGCCGTCCTGGCCGTGGCGCTGTTCGTCTCGGGAAAGATCGGTGGCGATGCACTGGAATGGCACGCGCGCTTTGGCTATTGCGTCGCGGCGCTGCTGCTCTTTCGGCTGGTGTGGGGCTTTGCCGGAGGCCACTGGTCCCGCTTTGCGAGCTTTCCGCCGTCGCTCGCGCGCGCGTGGCGGTACCTGCGCGAAAGTGGCGACGCGACGCCGGGCCACAACCCCCTGGGCGCACTCTCGATCTACGCAATGCTGCTGTTTTTCGCACTGCAGGTGTCAAGCGGCCTGTTCGCGCAGACCAAGGAGGATTTCGCCGGGCCGCTTTCCACGCTGGTTTCCAACGCCGCTTCGCATTGGCTCACCGGGTATCACAGGAACGTCGGCCAGGTCGTGCTGATCGCCCTGGTCGTCCTGCACCTCGCGGCGATCGCGTGGTACTTCATGCGCGGACGCAACCTCGTGTCCGCGATCATCACGGGCTACGCCGAAGTTCACGCCCACATCCGCAATTCGCGCGACGACGCCTTGTCGCGCCTGGCGGCGCTGGTCATCCTCGTCGCGTGTGCGGCAGCGGTCAGCTGGCTCGTGAGCCTCGGCGGCTGAGCTTCAATTCCCGCCTCAGCCGCGGGGGTGTTGCGGTCCGGCTGGCGATGGCTAAACTGGTCGTCCCTCGTAGTTTTCTTCCGACCTTGGACACTCCGCAGATCCCCCTCGCCCGGCTCGTCGTCCCGACCCACCCCGAACAAATCGAATCCGTGCGCGCGCTCATTCGCGAGTATGCGGATTCGCTCGGCGTCGACCTTTGCTTCCAGCAGGTCGATGAAGAACTCGCCGGCTTGCCCGGCGAATACGCGGCACCGCGCGGTGCGCTGTTCCTCGCGGCGATCGACGGCAAGGCCGCGGGTTGCGTCGCGTTGCGGCCGCTCGATTCGGCGGACTATCCGAATGCCGCCGAGATGAAGCGCCTCTACGTGCGCGACCGTTTCCGCGGCAGCGGGCTGGGCCGCGAGCTGGCGGAAGCCGCGCTCGACGCGGCGCGCGAAGCGGGCTACAGCTGCGTGCTGCTCGACACGCTCGATGAGATGGAGTCCGCGCGCGAGCTGTACGAGGACCTCGGTTTCCACGAGATCCCGCCGTACTATCACAACCCCATCGCAGGGGCGCACTACCTCAAGTGCGAGCTCGATGCGCCGGTGCGCACGGCGCGGCGCGCCGGGCGCATCTCGGGCTTCAGCCCTTTAGCTGGGACAGCATCGTTCCAGCGTCGCTGACCTCGAACTTCGCGGGCGCTTCGACATTGAGCGAGGCGACCTTGCCGTCCTTGACCAGCATCGAGTAGCGCGCGCTGCGCAGGCCCATGCCGCGGCCCGCGAGGTCGAGCGTCAGGCCCGTCGCCTTGGCGAAATCCGCGCTTCCGTCGCCGAGCATGCGCACCTTGCCGGCGGTCTTCTGGTCGCGCGCCCAGGCGCCCATCACGTGCGCGTCGTTCACGCTCACGCACCAGATCTCGTCGACGCCGGCCTTCTTCAGTTCGTCGAAGTTCTGCACGTAGCCGGGCACGTGCTTGGCCGAGCAGGTCGGCGTGAAAGCCCCCGGCAGCGCGAACAGCGCGACCGTCTTGCCGGCGGTCGCTTCGCGCACCTTCACCGGGTTCGGCCCGATCGAGCAGCCATTGCCTTCGACCTCCGAGTATTCGTACAGCGTCACGTCGGGAAGTGCGTCGCCCACCTTGATCATCTTGTCTTCTCCAAAAAGGAAACGGCCCACATTGTGGGCCGTTTCATCGTTGCGTGCAGGACGCGAGGTTTACACCTCGATCGCCTTTTCGACCAGGCGGGTGGCGACCCAGGTCTTGGTCTTGGAGATCGGGCGGCTTTCCTCGATCTCGACGATGTCGCCCATGTGGTATTCGCCCTTTTCGTCGTGCGCGTGGTACTTGCTCGACTTGCCGACGATCTTGCCGTAGAGCGCGTGCTTGACGCGGCGCTCGACGAGCACGGTGACGGTCTTGTTGCGCTTGTCGCTCACGACCTTGCCGATCAGGGTGCGCTTGAGTGAAGTCTTTTCAGCCATGTTTCCGGTCCTCACTTCGAAGCCATCTTTTGCGCGAGGATGGTCTTCGCGCGCGCGATGTCGCGGCGCGTGTGGCGCAGCGAGCCCGTGTTGGTGAGCTGTTGCGTGGCCTTCTGCATGCGCAGGCCGAAATGGGCCTTCTGCAGTTCCTTGACCTCG
>DATLBJ010000042.1:0-7283 GCA_035526975.1 Ramlibacter sp. | reverse complement strand
GGAAACCCGGGCCGGCAAGCGAAAGGAAATCGGCGCCGGTCTTCTGAGCCGCGATCGGATGGCAGGGCACGAAGGAGCCCACTTGATCGCGCAGCACGCGGCGCGCCGCATCGATGACGTCGCGCTTGGTCGAGCCGACGTCCATCAGCAGCATGGTGTCGGTGACGAGGTGGCGGATCGCCTTGAACGTTGCTTCCGTGGCCGCCACCGGAACTGCGAGCAGCACGATGTCGGCGCCGGAGACGGCGAGAAGCGCCGAGGGCGCCTCGACGTCGATCACGCCCATCGACAGTGCGCGCTGCGTCGTCGAAGGCGACTTGCTGTAGCCGACCACCCGCTTGACGAGCCCCGCGCGCTTGAGCGCGAGCGCGAAGGAGCCGCCCATCAGGCCGCAGCCGATCAGCCCGAGTTGTTCGAACATCAGCCTTCACCCACGGGGTAGCTCCCCAGCAATTTGAAGAACGCACTCAGCGATTGCAGCTCCTTGAGCGCCTCGGCGACGTGCGGCTGCGACGGATGGCCTTCGAGGTCGATGTAGAAGTAATACTCCCACTGGCCCGACCGCGCGGGCCGCGACTCGAAGCGCGTCATCGACACGCCGTGATTCTTCAGGGGCACGAGCAAGTCGTGGACCGCGCCGGGCTTGTTCGGCACCGACACCACGACGCTGACGCAGTCCTTGCCCGATGCCTGCGGCGCATCGAGCACCTGCGGCAGGCACACGACGGCGAAGCGCGTGCGGTTGAATGCGTCGTCCTGGATTGCGTTGGCGGCGATGTGCAGGCCGAACTCGCTGCCGGCGCGTTCGCTGGCGATTCCCGCCCATGCAGGGTTGGTGGCGGCCAGGCGTGCGCCTTCCGCGTTGCTGGCGACGGCGCGCCGCTCGGCATTCGGCAGGTGCTTGTTCAACCAGCCCTGGCACTGCGCCAGCGCTTGCGGGTGCGCGAGCACGACCTCGATGCCCTCGGCCGTGTTCGACAGGCGAAGCAGGTGGTGCCGCACCAGCAGGCTGATTTCGCCGACGATGTGCAGCGGCGAGTGCAAGAGCAGGTCGAGCGATCGCGTCACGACGCCTTCGGTGCTGTTCTCCACCGGCACGACGCCGAATTCGGCCGTGCCTGCCGTGGTGGCGTGGAAGACCTCGTCGAAACTCACGCAAGGCACGTGCTCGATGCTCGAGCCGAAGAAGCTCTCGGCGGCCTGTTCGCTGAACGTGCCGGCGGGGCCGAGATACGCAACGCGCTGCGGTTCTTCGAGCGCGCGGCACGCCGACATGATCTCGCGCCAGATCGTGGCGACATTGCGATCCTTCAGCGGCCCCGGGTTGTTCGATTGCAGGGTGTTGATCACCTGCGCTTCGCGCTCGGGCCGGTAGACGACCGAGCCCTCCGCGCGCTTGAGCTCGCCGACCTCATTGGCCAGCGCGGCGCGCTGGTTGAGCAGCCTGAGCAGCTCGCGATCGACGCTATCGATCCCGATGCGCAGCTGCGCGAGGTCCTTCTTCATTTGGCGGGGATGGAACCGTCGTCGCCTTCGCCGCCATCGCCCGCTTCGGCGGGCTGCCCGGCGTCGTTTTCAACGATGCGCTGCAGGCCGGACAGCTGCGAGCCTTCGTCCAGCCCGATCAGCGTGACGCCTTGCGTTGCGCGGCCCATTTCGCGAATCTCGGAGACGCGGGTGCGCACGAGCACGCCCTTGTCCGTGATCAGCATGATCTCGTCGTCGGAATGCACCAGCGTTGCCGCGACCACCTTGCCGTTGCGCTCGCTTTGCTGGATCGCGATCATGCCCTTGGTGCCACGGCCGTGGCGCGTGTATTCGGTGATCGACGTGCGCTTGCCGAAGCCGTTCTGGGTGGCGGTCAGCACGGATTGCGATTCGTCCTCGGCCACGAGCATCGCGATGACGTTCTGCGCGTCGTCGAGCATCATGCCGCGCACGCCGCGTGCCGCGCGGCCCATCGGGCGCACGTCGTTCTCGTCGAAGCGCACTGCCTTGCCGCCGTCCGAGAACAGCATCACGTCGTGCTTGCCGTCGGTCAGCGCGGCGCCGATAGGTAGTCGCCCTCGTCGAGGTCCACGGCGATGATGCCGGCCTTGCGCGGGTTGCTGAATTCATCGAGCGCGGTCTTCTTCACCGTGCCCATCGCGGTGGCCATGAACACGAAGTGATCCGCCGGGAACGAGCGGAATTCGCCCGTCAGCGGCAGCACGACGTTCACCTTCTCGCCTTCGGCCAGCGGGAACATGTTGACGATCGGCTTGCCGCGCGAGCCGCGCGAACCGGCGGGCACTTCCCAGACCTTCAGCCAGTACATGCGGCCGCGGTTGGAAAAGCACAGGATCCAGTCATGCGTGTTCGCGATGAACAGCTGGTCGACCCAATCGTCTTCCTTGGTCGCCGTGGCCTGCTTGCCGCGCCCGCCGCGGCGCTGCGCCCGGTATTCGCTCAAAGGCTGGCTCTTGATGTAGCCCGCGTGCGAGAGCGTCACGACCATGTCGGTGGGCGTGATCAGGTCCTCCGTCATGAGTTCCTGGGCGTTGTGCTCGATCACGCTGCGCCGGGCGCCGGCCTTGGTCTGGCCGAACTCCTGCTTCAGCGCCGTGAGTTCCTCGGAAATGATCGTCGAGACGCGCTCGGGCTTGGCAAGGATGTCGAGCAGGTCGTCGATCTCCGCCATCACTTCCTTGTACTCGGCGACGATCTTGTCCTGCTCCAGGCCGGTGAGGCGCTGCAGGCGCATCTGCAGGATTTCCTGCGCTTGCGTGTCCGACAGGCGATACAGGCCATCGCCCTGCATGCCGTACTGGATGTCCAGCCCTTCGGGACGGTAATCGTCCGCGCTGATGCGCGAACCATCTTCCTTGGCGCGAGTGAGCATCTCGCGAACCAGCCTGGAGTCCCAGCTGCGCATCATCAGCTCGGTTTTCGCGACCGGCGGCGTGGGCGATTCGCGGATGATGCGGATGAATTCGTCGATGTTCGCGAGTGCAACCGCCAGGCCTTCGAGCACGTGCCCGCGTTCGCGCGCCTTGCGCAGGTTGAACACGGTCCTGCGCGTGACCACTTCGCGGCGGTGCTGCAGGAAGACCGCGATCAGCTCTTTCAGGTTGCACAGCTTCGGCTGGCCGTCGATCAGGGCCACCATGTTCATGCCGAAGGTGTCCTGCAGCTGCGTGAGCTTGTACAGGTTGTTCAGGATCACTTCCGGCACTTCGCCGCGCTTCAGCTCGATCACCAGCCGCATGCCCGACTTGTCGCTCTCGTCCTGGATGTGGCTGATGCCCTCGATCTTCTTTTCGTTGACGAGCTCGGCCATGCGCTCCTGGAGCGTCTTCTTGTTCACCTGGTAGGGGATCTCGTCGACGATGATCGCGCTGCGCTGGCCGCGGTCGATCTCCTCGAAGTGGCACTTGGCCCGCATCACGACACGGCCGCGGCCGGTCCGGTAGCCTTCCTTCACGCCGGCCATGCCGTAGATGATCCCGGCGGTCGGGAAATCCGGTGCCGGGATGATTTCCATCAATTCATCGATGGATGCTTCGGGGTTGCGCAGGAGGTGCAGGCAGCCGTCGACGACTTCATTGAGGTTGTGCGGCGGGATATTGGTGGCCATGCCGACCGCGATGCCCGCCGATCCGTTGACCAGCAGGTTCGGCACCTTCGTCGGCAGGACGAGCGGTTCCTTTTCGCTGCCGTCGTAGTTCGGGCCGAAATCGACCGTCTCCTTGTCGATGTCGGCGATCATCTCGTGCGCGATCTTCGCCAGGCGGATTTCCGTGTACCGCATGGCGGCCGCGTTGTCGCCGTCGACCGACCCGAAGTTGCCCTGGCCGTCCACGAGCATGTGGCGCATCGAGAAGTCTTGCGCCATTCTGACGATCGTGTCGTATACCGCCTGGTCGCCATGCGGGTGGTACTTGCCGATCACGTCCCCGACGATGCGCGCGGACTTCTTGTACGGGCGGTTCCAGTCATTGTTCAGCTCGTGCATGGCGAAGAGCACACGCCGGTGCACGGGCTTGAGGCCGTCGCGCGCGTCGGGCAAGGCCCGCCCCACGATCACGCTCATCGCATAGTCGAGGTAGCTTCGCCGCATCTCCTCTTCGAGGCTGATGGGCAGGGTTTCCTTGGCGAATTGGGTCATGAAGTGGGGGAGGAAAGACGCGCGAGAAGCCTTTGATTCTACGGTCATGGCCCATGTCGCTAACCCGCAACATGCCCGTAGGAATGAGGTTTTGTCCTACGGGTACCCCGTGTCCCAACGGTTGATTGTGTAAGCTCGTGTGGCACAATAAATTTGACGCTTTTGGTGATGGGCACCTTAAACGTAGTTTTCGCGCCGCGGGGCTGCGGCATTTTCCCCCTCAAGAGGAGAACCATGAAGAAACTGAACAAAGTGGCGCTGTTGATGGCTTCGGCTGCGCTGCTCGCCGGCTGCTCCACCATGGGGTCGGCGCCTGCGCCTGGTCCTCGTGTGGCCGCGGCCAACGGCGGCAATCGCATCGACAACTGGATCAACGCGGACGGAACGCAAGTGTGGAGGAACGGCACGCGCGAATATTGCTGGCGCGATGCGAACTGGACCCCGGCCACGGCCGCTGTCGGCTGCGACGGCGCGCTCGTCGTGCAGGCCCCGGCTCCGGCGCCCGCCCCGGTCGCGGCACCCCCCGCACCGGCCCCGGTCGCGGCTCCGCCCGCTCCCGCACCGCAACCGCCCGCGGCTACCAAGGTCACGTACGCGGCCGATGCGTTCTTCGATTTCGACAAGGCTGTGCTCAAGCCGGAAGGCAAGGCCAAGCTGGATGACCTGACCGACAAGGTCAAGGGCATCAACCTCGAAGTGATCATCGCCGTTGGCCACACGGACTCGGTCGGCTCCGACGGCTACAACCAGAGCCTGTCGGTGCGCCGCGCCGAAGCCGTGAAGGCGTATCTCGTGTCCAAGGGCATCGAGAAGAACCGCGTGTACACGGAAGGCAAGGGCGAGAAGCAGCCTGTCGCCGACAACAAGACCGCCGAAGGCCGCGCGAAGAACCGCCGCGTGGAAATCGAAGTGGTCGGCACGCGCTCGTCGAAGTAAGGCGTCCTGCCTCACCCATGAAAGCCGCCGCAAGGCGGCTTTCCATTTGGGACAATCCCAATCCGATGACCGAAGACACGATCAACGCCGACCCGGCGGAACTCGCGAAGTTCTCCGACCTGGCGCATCGCTGGTGGGACCCCGAAAGCGAGTTCCGGCCCCTGCACCAGATCAACCCGATCCGCCTGGACTGGATCCAGTCCTACGGGCCGCTGGCGGGCAAGCGCGTGCTCGACGTCGGATGCGGCGGCGGCATCCTGAGCGATTCCATGGCCCGCAAGGGCGCGCAGGTGGTCGGCATCGACCTGGCGACGAAGGCGCTGCGCGTCGCGCAGATCCACGCGCTGGAGGCGCAGACCCCCAACGTCGACTACCGCGAGGTCAGCGCCGAAGCCCTTGCGGCAACGGAGCCGGAGAGTTTCGATGCCGTCACCTGCATGGAGATGCTCGAGCACGTGCCGGACCCCGCCTCGGTCGTGCGGGCGTGCAGCCGGCTGGTCAAGCCCGGTGGCATGGTCTTCATCTCGACGATCAATCGCAACCCGAAGTCGTTCATGTTCGCGATCGTCGGCGCCGAGTACGTGCTGAACCTGCTGCCGCGCGGCACGCACGAATACATGAAGTTCGTCCGCCCGAGCGAGCTCGCGGCCTACTGCCGCGCAGCGGGGCTCGAAGTCGCGGGCTCCCGCGGCATGGAATACAACCCGATCACGCGCCGCTACTGGCTGTCGGCGGACACTTCCGTCAACTACCTGCTGGCGACGCGCAAGTCCTAGCCACCACACAATGTTCGACAACGCGCGGGCCGTGCTGTTCGACCTGGACGGCACCCTCATCGACAGTGCGCCGGACCTCGGCGCGGCGGCCGACAAGATGCGGGTGGATCGCGGCTTGCCCTCGCTGCCGCTCGACAAGTACAGGCCCATGGCCGGTGCGGGCGCGCGCGGCATGCTCGGCATCGCGTTCGGCATGACGCCCGAATCGCGCGACTACGACGCGATGCGCGAAGAGTTCTTCGTGAACTACGAGAACGCGATGACCGAGCGCACGGTGATCTTCGAAGGCGTCCCTGCACTGATCGCAAGCCTGCTCGAACTCGGCATTGCGTGGGGCGTGGTCACGAACAAATCGATGCGTTTCACCGCCCCGCTCACGCGGCAGATCCCGCTATTCGGCAGTGCCGGGGCGATCCTGGGTGGAGACAGCACGCCGCATGCGAAACCGCATCCCGAACCCCTGCTCGAAGCGGCGCGGCGGCTGAAGGTCGATCCCCGGCAGTGCATCTATGTCGGTGACGACGAGCGCGACATCATCGCGGGCCGCGCGGCCGGCATGGGCACCGTCGCCGCGACCTATGGCTACCTCGGCAGTAACGCTGACGTGTATGTGTGGAAGGCCGATGCCCACATCGCGAGCCCGCTCGAATTGCTTCCGTACTTGAAACGCGCCCCCGCGGCGTAAAATACGTCTCCTGGGGCTGCACTGGTTTCGACGTGGGTTCGGAATCGTAGTGGGGCATGCCGAGGTTCAGTCACCTCGTAAATCCGCTGAAACTAAGTAACTGCGAACGACTCTACGTACGCACTCGCCGCCTAAACACCGGCGACCTTGCAACAGCACGCCGATGGGCTGGGCCAAGGAAGCAATTCCAAAAGCTGCAAGGTAATTTTCGTCGGCTGGTCCTGATCCGGGCGCCTTGGGTCGGGACGAGAAAATAGGACGCTGGCTGCCTGTGTAGCGTGCGACTGCGCGATACGGGCGGTGAGAACCAAACCAGATCGCTAAGCATGTAGAACCGCGCGAGGAAGGCTTGCGGACGGGGGTTCAATTCCCCCCAGCTCCACCAATTTCGCGGGCAGCCGCAGAACGAGTCACGAGTCATGCGCGAACACACACACGCCACGACCCAGAACCATCTCCTCGCGGCGCTCCCGGCTCCCGAGTACGACCGTCTCTCGGCGGACCTCGAGCTCATTGAAATGCCGCTGGGCGAGGTGCTCAGCGAATCGGGCGGGCGCATGCGCCATGTCTACTTCCCGACCACGTCCGTCGTGTCGATCATGTACATGCTCGAGGACGGGTCGGCCGCGGAAATCGGCGTCGTCGGCAACGAAGGCATCGTCGGCATCTCGTTGTTCATGGGAGGCAACACGACGCCCAGCCGCGCGCTGGTGCGCGGTGCAGGTCACGCCTACCGGCT
>DATLBJ010000041.1:0-7244 GCA_035526975.1 Ramlibacter sp. | reverse complement strand
ACGTGCGGCTTGGTCCGCTCAAACTTGCCTTTTGCCATTTTTCGACTCTCCGAAAGAAACGTTCAACTCATCCGGCGCTCGTGCGCCTCTGGAAGCCCTGGTGCCCTTGGCGGGAATCGGACCCGCGACCTCTCCCTTACCAAGGGAGTGCTCTACCACTGAGCCACAAGGGCCGAAACCAAATCCGCAGTGCGCTTTGTGGAGCGGGAGACGGGAATCGAACCCGCGTCATCAGCTTGGAAGGCTGGGGTTCTACCATTGAACTACTCCCGCCAAGCTCAACCAAAACGCACTCAATACCCCACGCGCCGGAGCGCGCCATCACTGTTTCTTCGCCATGACCAGCGCCTTGAAACGCTGGTGGAGGAGGCTGGATTCGAACCAGCGTAGGCGTAAGCCAACAGATTTACAGTCTGCCCCCTTTAGCCACTCGGGCACCCCTCCGCGGCGAACCTCGAAATATAGCATGGTTTCCCACTGGGAGCCGGGGTCCGCTCCTACGCCCGGAGCACGTCCGCGATGCCGCGCTGCGCGAGCCATTCACGGGCCACTTGGAAGTGCCCGCAGCCCAGGAAAGGAACCGGCGCCCGGGACGCCGAGAGCGGTGAAGGGTGGTTCGCTTGCAAGACGAGGGCCTCGCGGCCGCACGCGCGCGCCGTGTCCTCGATGAGCCTGCCCTTGGCCTGGGCCTGCGCGCCCCACAGCAGGTAGACACACGGCGAGCACGTCGCCGCGACTTTGGCGATCAAGCCGTCCGTCAGCGCCTCCCAGCCCTTCTTCGCGTGGCTGCCGGGGCGGCCGTCCTCGACCGTGAGCACGGCATTGAGCAGCAGCACGCCGTTTTGCGCCCAGCGCAGCAACGACCCGCTGGCCGGAACCGCGGCCGGGTCGTCGCGATGCAGCTCCTTGAAGATGTTGCGCAGCGACGGCGGCACCTTGACCCCGGCGGGGACGGAAAAAGCCAGCCCTTCAGCCTGGCCGGGGCCGTGATACGGGTCCTGGCCGAGCACGACGGCATGAACGTCCGACAGCGGCGTGACCTCGAGCGCGCGCAGCGGACGCGGCGGATAGATGACCGCGCCGGCCTCGAGCCGCTCGCGGATGAACGTTGCAAGCCGCTTTCCTTCAGCACTGCCGAAGAAGCCATCGGCCACCGGTTGCCATCCCGGCGCAAGCATCCACTCGCCCGGGGACCAGCGCTCGAGGTGCGGCGCGGTCACGGGAACAGCTGCGCGAGCGCCTCGCCCGGATCGTCCGCGCGCATGAACGCCTCGCCCACGAGAAACGTATGCACGCCGGCGTCGCGCATCGCCTTGACGTCCTTGTGCGTCGCGATGCCCGATTCGGTCACGACGATGCGGTCGGCGGGGACGTCCTCGAGCATACCGAGCGTCGTGTCCAGCGAAACTTCGAACGTGCGCAGGTTGCGGTTGTTGATGCCCACGAGGGGGGTCTTGAGCTTCAGCGCGCGTTCGAGCTCCGGCCGGTCGTGCACTTCGACCAGCACCGCCATGTCGAGCCCGCGCGCGATCGCCTCGAGGTCGCGCATCTGCGCATCTTCGAGGCACGCGACGATCAGCAGGATGCAGTCGGCGCCCATCGCGCGCGACTCGTACACCTGGTAGGCATCGACGATGAAGTCCTTGCGCAGCACCGGCAGGTCGCAAGAAGCGCGGGCTTGCTTCAGGTAATCGGGCTGGCCCTGGAAGAACTGGCGATCGGTCAGCACCGAAAGGCACGCCGCGCCCGCTTCCGCGTAACCCTGCGCGATGTCGGCCGGAACGAACTCACCGGGGCGCAGCACGCCCTTGCTGGGGCTTGCTTTCTTGATCTCGGCGATCACCGCGCTGCGGCCCGCCGCGATCTTCGTGCGGATGGCGCCGATGAAATCGCGCGTGAGCACCCGGCTTTCCGCATCGGCCCGCATCGCATCGAGCGACAGTTTGTTGCGCGCGGCGGCGACTTCATCGCGCTTGACCGCGACGATCTTCTCGAGGATGTCCGCCGCCATCAGCCGGCTGCGCCTGTCGTGAACTTCACCAGATGGTCCAGCTTTGCTTTCGCGGCGCCGCTCTCGAGTGCCTCCCGCGCTTTCGCCAGGCCGGCTTCGATCGACGCAGCGACGTTCGCCGCATAGAGCGCCGCGCCCGCGTTGAAGACGACGATGTCGCGCGCGGGTCCCGCTTCGTTCGCCAGGACCGCGTTCACGATCGCTTTCGACTGCTCGGGCGTGTCGACCTTCAGACTGCGGTTGCTCGCCATCGGCAGGCCGAAATCCTCGGGATGGATGTCGTACTCGGTGATCTGGCCGTTCTTCAGCTCGCCGACCATCGTCGCAGCACCCAGGCTCACTTCATCCATGCCGTCGCGGCCATACACGACCAGCGCGTGCTCGGCGCCAAGACGCTGCAGTGCGCGCACCTGGATGCCCACGAGGTCCGGATGGAACACGCCCATCAGGATGTTCGGCGCCGACGCGGGATTCGTCAGCGGCCCCAGGATGTTGAAGATCGTGCGCACGCCGAGTTCCTTGCGCACCGGCGCAACGTTCTTCATCGCGGGATGGTGGTTCGGCGCGAACATGAAGCCGATGCCCACCTCGTCGATGCACTTCGCGATCTGCTCGGGCTTCAGGTTGATGTTGACGCCCAGGCTCTCGAGCACGTCGGCGCTGCCGCTCTTGCTCGACACGCTGCGCCCGCCGTGCTTGCTGATCTTCGCCCCGGCGGCCGCGGCGACGAACATCGAACACGTCGAGATGTTGAAGGTGTGCGAGCCGTCGCCGCCGGTGCCGACGATGTCGACCAGCTTCGATTTGTCCGCGACGTTCACTTTCGTCGAGAACTCGCGCATGACCTGCGCGGCCGCGGTGATCTCGCCGATCGTTTCCTTCTTCACGCGCAAGCCGGTGATGATCGACGCCGTCATCAACGGCGTGAGCTCGCCGCTCATGATCATGCGCATGACACTGAGCATCTCGTCGTGGAAGATCTCGCGGTGCTCGATCGTGCGCTGCAGCGCTTCTTGCGGGGTGATGGACATGGCGTCTCTCCTCAGGATCCGGGATTTTCGGCCAGCGCGAGTTTCGCGCCGAAGCCGATGAACATCGCGCCGGCCACGCGATCGAGCCACTGCATGCCGGCTTGCACCGAGTTGCGCCCCGCGAGCCACGCGGCGGCGACCGCCCAGGCGGCGTTGACGAACACACTGTTGATGTTGAACAGGGCGCCGAGCGCGATGAACGCGAGCGCCTTGTGCTGGGCATCGGGCGCGATGAACTGCGGCACGAAGGCCAGGAAGAAGATCGCGACCTTCGGGTTCAGCGCGTTGGTCAGGAAGCCGCCGTAGAACACGCTCGCCAGCGGCAAGGCGGGCTGCGATCGCGCAATGGCCTGCAGGTCGGTCGCCGCGCCGGGCGCATGGGAGAAGAGCAGCTTCGCCCCGATCCAGAACAGGTACGCCGCGCCAATCCACTTCAACACCGCGAATGCGGTCACCGACGCAGCGAGCAGCGCACTGACACCGAGCGCGGCAGCGAAGATGTGAACGAAGCACCCGGCATTGATCCCGAGCGCCGCGACGACACCGGCCCGCGTTCCCGAGCGCAGCGAATTCGTCACGATGTAGAGCACATCCGGCCCCGGGGTGAGATTGAGCAGGATCCCGGCGCCGATGAACAGGAGCAACTGGTGCATCTCGGGCATCGCAGGCTCCTAACGATCGAAGAAGCTGCGGATCGCAGCCACCGCGCGATCGACACCCGCCGCATCGACGTCGAGGTGCGTGACGAAGCGAAGGCGATACAGGCCGGTCGCGAGCACGCCTTGTGCTTTCAGGTGATCGAGCAGCTGCGCCGACTTGTCGCGCGCGTCGCCAACGAGGTCGACGAAGAGGATGTTGGTGTGCGGAGCCTCGACTTCGAGCGCGTCGATGCCTCGCAAGCCTGCAGCGAGGCGCTGCGCCAGCGCGTGGTCCTGGGCCAGCCGGTCAACGTTGTGTTCGAGCGCGTAGGTGGCCGCGGCGGCGAGCAGGCCCGATTGGCGCATCGTCCCGCCCGCCATCTTGCGAACTCGGCGTGCCATTGCGATCAGCTCTTTCGACCCGCACAGCGCCGAACCCACCGGCGCGCCCAGGCCCTTGCTGAAGCAGACCGAAACGGTATCGAAGCACTGCGCGATGCGGCGCGCCTCCGTGCGTGCATCGGTCTTGTTCTGCGCCGCCTGTGCGACTGCCGCGTTGAACAGCCGCGCGCCATCGAGATGGCGCGACAGCCCCTTGCGCTTGGCCAGCGATGTCGCTTCCTCGATGTAGGCCATCGGGATCACCTGCCCGCCCAGCGTGTCCTCCAGCGCAAGAAGGCGGCTGCGCGCGAAGTGCGGATCGTCCGGCTTGATCGCAGCTTCGATGTCCGCGATCGCCAGCGTGCCGTCCGGCTGGTGCGCGACCGGTTGCGGCTGCACGCTGCCGAAGACCGCGCCGCCCCCGGCTTCCCACCGGTAGCAGTGGTGCATCTGCCCGACGATGTATTCCTCGCCGCGCTGGCAATGCGACAGGATCGCGCACAAGTTGCTTTGGGTCCCGGTCGGCACGAACAGCGCGGCCTCGAAGCCGAGCATCGCCGCGATCTTGTCCTGCAGTGCGTTCACGGAGGGGTCGTCGCCGAAAACGTCGTCGCCGAGGGGCGCACGCATCATCGCGTCGCGCATGCCCGGCGTCGGCTGGGTCACCGTGTCGCTGCGCAGGTCGACGGTCTTGCTTGTCATGGTGTCTGCTCCAGGAAATTCTTCAGCATGGCATGGCCATGCTCGGTGAGGATGGATTCCGGATGGAACTGCACGCCCTGGATCGGAAGGTCCTTGTGGCGCACGCCCATGATCTCGCCGTCGTCCGTCCACGCGGTGGTCTTCAGCGCTTCGGGCGACGTATTCTTTTCGATCGCGAGCGAGTGATAACGGTTCACGGTGAACTGCGCCGGCAGCCCCGCGAACACGCCTTCGCGCGTCGTGGAGATCATGCTCGTCTTTCCGTGCATCAGCTGCCGCGCCCGCACGATCTTGCCGCCGAATGCCGCGCCGACCGCCTGGTGCCCGAGGCACACACCGAGGATCGGCAGCTTGCCGGCGAAATGACGAATCGCCTCGACGGAGATTCCCGCTTCCGCCGGCGAGCACGGACCGGGTGAAACGACGAGCCGGTCCGGCTCGCGCGAAGCGATCCCGGCAATGTCGATCTCGTCGTTGCGAAACACCTCGACGTCCGCCCCGAGCTCGCCGAAATACTGCACCAGGTTGTAGGTGAAGCTGTCGTAGTTGTCGATCATCACCAGCTTCATTCGAGCCCCTCCTCCACGAGCTCGCTCGCACGCAGCAACGCGCGCGCCTTCGCTTCGGTTTCCTTCCACTCGAGCTCGGGCACCGAATCCGCGACGACGCCGGCCGCGGCCTGCACGTACAACATCTGGTCCTTGACGATGCCGGTGCGGATCGCGATCGCCACGTCCATGTCGCCCGCATAACTGAGGTAGCCGCACGCGCCGCCGTACAAGCCGCGCTTGTTCGGCTCGAGCTGGTCGATCAGCTCCATCGCATGCACCTTCGGCGCGCCGGTGAGCGTGCCCGCGGGGAACGTCGCCTTGAGCACGTCCATGTTGCTCATGCCGTCCTTCAGGATGCCTTCGACGTTGCTCACGATGTGCATCACGTGGCTGTAGCGTTCCACGACGAAGGCCTCGGTCACTTTCACGCTGCCGGTCCTGGCGATGCGGCCGATGTCGTTGCGCGCGAGGTCGATCAGCATCACGTGCTCGGCGCGTTCCTTCGGGTCGTTGATGAGTTCCTGTTCGACTTCCTTGTCCCGCTCGGGCGTCGCGGCGCGCGGGCGCGTGCCCGCCAACGGCCGGATCGTGATCTTCTGGCCTTCGTCGGTGTTCTCCTGGCGCACCAGGATCTCCGGCGACGCGCCCACCACCTGGAAATCACCGAAGTGGTAGTAGTACATGTAGGGACTCGGATTCAGCGAGCGCAGCGCGCGGTACAGCGACAAAGGCGATTCGGTGTAGCGCTTCCTGATGCGCTGGCCGACTTGCACCTGCATGAAGTCACCGGCCTCGATCAGCTCCTTCGCGCGCTCGACCGCCTTGAGGTAATCGGCCTTCGCGAATTCGCGCTCCGCGGGAAAGCCTTGCGTCTGCTTGACCATCGGCGCGCTCACCGAGTACTTCAGTTGCTCCTTCAGTTCGCGCAGCCGCTTCTTGCCGTTGGAGTACGCCTCGGCCTGCGCCGGGTCGGCGTACACGATCAGGTACAGCTTGCCGGAGAGATTGTCGATCACCGCCAGTTCCTCGCACTGGAGCAGCAGAAGGTCCGGGCACCCCAGCGTGTCGGGCGGGCACGACTTCTCGAGCTTCTTTTCGATGTAGCGCACGGTGTCGTAGCCGAAGTAGCCCGCCAGGCCGCCGCAAAAACGCGGCAGCCCGGGGCGCAGCGCCACCTTGAATCGCTTCTGGTACGACTCGACGAAATCGAGCGGGTTGCCGCGCGCCGTTTCGACGACCTCGCCGTCCGTGACGACTTGCGTGATCGCGTCGGCGCCGAAGCCGCTGGCGCGCAACAGTGTGCGAGCGGGCAGCCCGATGAAGCTGTACCGGCCGAAACGCTCGCCGCCGACGACCGATTCGAGCAGGAAGCTGAACGCGCCCTGGCCGCGCGAGTGCGCGAGCTTCAGGTACAGCGAGAGCGGGGTTTCGAGGTCCGCGAACGCCTCGGCGATCAGCGGGATGCGGTTGTGGCCCTGCAACGCAAGGCTTTTGAATTCGAGTTCGGTGATCACTGCAATGAGCCTCCACAAGCTCGTGCGGCTTCATGGGCCGCGTTGATCGGGATTGCCCGGTGCCGGGCGCGGGGGCACGGGGTGGCCCCGTGCAGATCAGGAACGCAAAAATTCAGGCTTGCGCCAGGGCCAGGCTCCCCTGCCCCTGCAAGCCACGACATTCATGCGGTGGATGGACATGCGGCCAGTGTAGCAAACCGACTGGAGAAAACCCTCTTGCCGCGTCGCGCGGCCGCGACGAAGATTGTTAAAGCGAACGGTCGTTCTTTTTTGCTTTTGGGGGCTCTCATGAAGTTCATCGCCTTGCCTGTTGCGGCAGTCCTTGCCGCGTTCTGCATCGGCGCATCGGCGCAGGTCAATCTCGCCGGCGCCAAGTTCGATCCCGAAACCACCGTCGGCAGCCAGAAGCTCGCGCT
>DATLBJ010000040.1:0-24878 GCA_035526975.1 Ramlibacter sp. | reverse complement strand
ACGACGGAGCCCGGCCCCAGCACGGCGAGCTGCAAGCGCGCGTCGCGGTCCGAGCGGTACACGCGCAGCATTCCCGACTCGACGAAGTAGAGGTTGCGGTCCTTCGCGCCCTGGCTGATGACGACCTGGCGGTATTCCGTGACCTGCGGCACGAGGCATTCGGCCAGCGCGCGCCATGTCCCTTCATCGAAATGCGAAGCGACCGAATCCTTGCCCTTGTTCTTGCGAATCGAGCGGGTCAGGCCCGTCAAGTCGGCCCAGTTGCCGGTTTCCATCTGTCCAGCTCCTCGTCGTAATGCTGACCCAGGATTGTGGGCGCGCAAGGGTGCAATTTCATCGTGCGTTTGCGCGATGCGCCGTTATCGCCCCGGCCGGCTCGGGCGCGGCATTCCGATGGAATAGCCCGGCAGTACGCTGATGCGAAAGCCGCTAGGCGCGTAGGCAGCCATGAGGGACTTCTGGTTGTGGTGGCCCGTCTTGTCGAGGATGGTCATGATCTGGCTGCGCACCGTGTTGACCGATGCCCCCCGCGAATTTGCGATGACCTTCGCCGAATGTCCCTGCAGCAGCGCATTGAGCACCTCGCTTTCGGCCGGGGTCAGCGGACGGGCCTCTTCATGCAAAGCGCGATCCAGGGCAACCTCAGAGCCCAGCGCCAGCGATTCCGCCATCACAAGGATCAGCGCACGGTCGGGGACATCGCCGTCCTCCAGCGGGCACTGCGTGGGAACGAGGTGCACTCGCCACTGGCTGCCGTCGGCACTCGCCACCAGCAAGGATTGCCGCACGGCCGTGAGCTGGATTTCCTTGAGCGCCACATGCCACGAGTCCTGCGTGTACGGGTCTTCGAAAATCATGCGGCCAAGCGACACACGCATGCCGACTGCATCCATGAAGTCGCCGAACGCCTCGTTGCGCTCGATCGAGCGACCCGCCGAATCCGTCAGGACGCACGGCAGGGGAAACATCTCGACGAGGTCCGTTGCGGAGGGGCGGCCTTCGAGCGCACGCATCTCGGTTGCCGCAGCGTCTGCGCATTGGAGGTGCCACGCGAGCGCTGCAAGGTATTGCAGGACGGCGCTTTCGTCGCTCACCGCATCGCAGTCGCGCACGATGGCGATCCCCACAGCGCGCTTCGGCGAAACGCGAACCGCTGCTGCGCTGACGACGCCTGACTGCGGGTTGCCACCGCCAAACGAGCTGTACACCACGGCATCGCCGACGTTCGCGCCGCGCAGCATTGCCCTCAGTGCTTCGGCCGCGAGCACGCTTTCAGGAGCTTCCTGGGGGTCGCAGACAAAGCGCCGCGCATCCGCCGTACCCAATTCGCATTCGAACGTGGAAGCGTGGTTCGCGTCGAAGCGCTGACGCACAGCGGCTACCCAGCGCCGCACTTCGGGCTCGCGTCCCAAAGCACTGTGCAACTGGCCGGCAAGATGGTGCAGTGAACGCGCTGCCTCACCGGAGTCGAGCGCCTGGACGTATTCGTCCAGAGCGCCGATAGGCGAGCAGCCGCGCACATCGCGCTGGGCAAGCAGGGTCATCAGGTCCTTCTGCGGCCCGTCGACAACTGCCCGCGGACCGTCCTTACATTTATTTTCAAGTGTAAACGCTGACGCAACGAGGTCAATAGGAAAGTTGTAACGGTGCTGCAGAAATCACAATCTCGCCGATGGCGCCATCCAGCGTCGCTACGTACTGGATGACATTCGCACCACTTCCCGGCCGTTGCGCCGAACTGCACGCTTGAGCAAACTCCCACCGTTTGCACGACGAGGAAACCTCCATGCCTGACTTCACACGACGCTGGATTCTCGCGGCGGCGGCCGCCTTGCTCACCGCATGCGCACAAGGCCCATCGCTGCAGGACGCGCCCCCGATCGTCTTCGTCCACGGCAACGGCGACACCGCCGGCCTGTGGCAAACCGTCGTGTGGCGCTTCGAATCGAATGGCTGGCCGCGCGATCGCCTCTATGCGATCGACGTGCCGCTGCCGCTCGCGCGCGACGACGATACGAAACCGCAAGCGGGTCGCACGTCCGCCGCGGAACACGCGGCCTACCTGAAGGCCGAGGTCGACAAGGTCCTGAAGGCCACCGGTGCGAAGCAGGTCGTGCTGGTGGGCAACTCGCGCGGCGGCAACGCGATCCGCAACTACATCTACAACGCCGGGGGCGAGCCGTTCGTGAGCCACGCAGTCCTCGGTGGCACACCGAACCACGGCGTGTGGGCCGTGCACATCGACGGCCTGTCGGACAACAGCGAGTTCGCGGGACACGGGCCGAACCTCACTGCGCTGAACAAGGCAAAGAATGCGAACGGCGATGAAGTCACCGGCCCCGTCAAGTGGATGACCATCCGCTCCGACAGCAACGACAAGTTCGCGCAGCCCGACGGCCTGTGGGTCGGCAAGCGCGGCGTCGCGACCGGCGTGACGTTCACCGGCCCGGAGCTCAAGGGTGCGACGAATGTGGTGATCCCGCGCATCGACCACCGCGAGACGTCGTATTCGGCCCCCGCCTTCGCAGCGACATATCAATTCATCACGGGGCAAGCCGCGGCGCGAACCGACGTGGTCCCAGAAGAAAAGGTTTCGCTGTCGGGCAAGATCAGCGCTGCCGGAACGAACATCGGGCTCGCCGGCGCGCAACTTCGCGTGTTCGCGATCGACGCCGTCACGGGCGAGCGGCGCGGCGATGCCGTCTACGCAAAGACGGTCGGACAAGACGGTGCATGGGGGCCCATGAATGCACAACGCGATGTGCGCTATGAATTCGAAGTGACTGCGGCGGGATACGCCACGACGCACTTTTACCGCAGCCCCTTCCCGCGTTCGAGCACCCTGATCACCATGCGGCCCGAGCGCGTGCCCGAAGCGGACAAGAACGCGGCTTCGCTTGCGCTGATGAGCCGGCCCCGGGGTTATCTCGACCCGGGCCGCGACAAGATGACTTTCGATGGGCAGACACCGCCGCCGGGTGCGGTGCTCGGCGCGGGCGTCGCTACTTCACGCCTCAAGCCCGAAGGCTTGCCGCGCGCGATCGTGGCGGAGTTCAATGGCGAGCGAGTCGTAGGCCGCACGTGGCCGCTCAAGGACAACCACATCTCCGTCCTGGAACTCACCTATTAACGATCTGCTCCCTCTCCCCCTCGGGGGAGAGGGATGGGGAGAGGGGGTTCGTGAAGCCGCAGCCAGCGAATGGCCCACGGCCAAAAATTCAAGACATCAGGAATGAAGTCTTGAATTTTTTGGCAAGTGAGCCATGAGGAACTCCATCTGGTCGGCCAGGATGCGGCGGTTGCGCAGGATGAAGTCTTCCCACAGGCTCGGCACGTACGGCGCATAAACCAGCGACATGTGCGCCTGCTCGGGCGTGCGGCTGCCCTTGCGGTGGTTGCAGCAGCGGCAGGCGGTCACCACGTTCATCCAGTGGTCCTTGCCGTTCTGCGCGAACGGGATGATGTGCTCGCGCGTGAGCTCTTCTTCGTGGAAGGAGTCGGCGCAATACGCGCACACGTTGCGGTCGCGCGCGAACAGCTTGCTGTTGGTCAGGCCGGGCTTGAGGTCGAAGGGGTTGATGTTGGGCACGCCCTTCGTGCCGATGATCGAGCTGACGGCGATCAGCGACTGGCGCCCCGTGACTGCATTGTGGCCGCCGCGGAACACAGCGACTTGCCTGCCGGCCTCCCACCGCACTTCATCGGCGGCGTAGTGCAGCACGGCCTGCTCCAGCGAAATCCACGACTGGGGCAGTCCCTGGGCCGATAACTTCAAGACCTTCAAATCACGGCTCCTTTCGGATGGAAGAGGCCCATGCAACAGCGGGCACGCGCGCTCTACAGCACAATATACCCTGAAACCGTGTCCGTACGCTGACACACCGGGCTGCGGTGCTTGGCAGCCGGGCACGGCCTGCTATCAAAAAGATATCAAAGGCGACCCGGGCGAATGCACATCTTCCGCGGCTTCCACCACCCCGGCATCGCGCCCGCCAGCGCCGTGACGATCGGTAACTTCGACGGCGTGCACCGCGGCCACCAGGCGATGCTGGCCTTGCTGAGCAACGAAGCGAAGCATCGCGGTGTCAGCAGCTGCGTACTCACGTTCGAGCCGCACCCGCGCGATTACTTCGCCCGCATCGCGCGCAAGCCGGAGCTCGCGCCAGCGCGGGTCGCGACGCTGCGCGACAAGTTGACCGAACTCGCGCGCTGCGGTGTCGACCAGTGCGTCGTGCTTCCGTTCGACGCGCGCCTGTCGTCCCAGGTTCCCGGGGCGTTCATCGACAACGTGCTCGTGAACGGGCTCGGCGCGAAGTACGTGCTGGTGGGCGACGATTTCCGTTTCGGCGCAAAGCGCGCGGGCGATTACGCGATGCTCGATGCGGCCGGTGCGCAAAAGGGCTTCGATGTCGCGCGCATGAACAGCTACCAGGTGCACGGCTTGCGCGTATCCAGTTCCGCCGTGCGCGAGGCGCTCGGCCGCGGCGACATGGAAGGCACCGCCGCGCTGCTGGGGCGCCCATACAGCATCAGCGGCCACGTCGTGCACGGGCGCAAGCTGGGCCGCGAACTCGGCTTCAAGACGCTGAACCTGCGCTTTTCGCACTGGAAGCCGGCGGCCAGTGGAATCTTCGCCGTGCATGTGCATGGGCTGCGTGACGAGCCGATCGAAGGCGTCGCCAACCTGGGCATCCGGCCCTCGCTCGACCCGGGGGACGCCAACGGCGGGCGCGTGCTGCTGGAGACGCATTGCTTCGAGTGGCCCGCCTCGCTCGGCGAAGAAGGGGGCTACGGTAAAATCATCCGCGTGGAACTGCTGCACAAACTGCACGACGAACTCAAGTACGACGGCCTCGATGCGCTCAAGGGCGGCATCGCAGGCGACGTCGAGCAGGCGCGCGCCTTCTTCGCTTCCACGCGCCGCCAGACGACGCGCGACCGAATTTAAAGCGGTGAGGTTGTCATTGCGGGCTTGCCCCGCAATCCAGTGTCTTCCCGACGAAAGCCACTGGATGCCGGACCAAGTCCGGCATGACGTGTTTTCCTTTCACCGCTCCGAGGCTCCCATGACAGACAAGACCGATTACCGCGCCACGCTCAACCTGCCCGACACGCCGTTCCCGATGCGCGGCGACCTGCCCAGGCGCGAACCCGCGTGGGTGAAGGAGTGGGAAGACAACGGCCTGTACAAGAAGCTGCGCGCCGCACGCTGCAACCACGAGAAGTTCGTGCTGCACGACGGCCCGCCGTACGCCAATGGCCAGATCCACATGGGCCATGCGGTCAACAAGATCCTCAAGGACATGATCGTCAAGGCACGCCAGCTCAAGGGGCTGGACGCCGCGTACATCCCGGGCTGGGACTGCCACGGCCTGCCGATCGAGAACGCAATCGAAAAGCAGTTCGGCCGCAACCTCTCGCGCGACGAGATGCAGGCCCGGAGCCGCGCCTATGCCACCGAGCAGATCGCCATCCAGAAGGGCGACTTCAAGCGCCTGGGCGTACTGGGCGATTGGGACCATCCCTATCGCACGATGGATTTCGTGAACGAGGCGGCCGAGATCCGCGCGTTCAAGCGCGTGATCGAGCGTGGCTTCGTGTATCGCGGCCTGAAGCCTGTGTACTGGTGCTTCGACTGCGGCTCGTCCCTCGCCGAATTCGAAATCGAGTACGCCGACAAGAAGTCGCAGACGCTGGACGTGGGCTTCCTTGCGGACGAACCGCAGAAGGTGCTCGACGCGTTCGGCCTCGCGAAGGCGCCGGGCAAGGACATCTTCGCGGTCATCTGGACCACCACCGCGTGGACCATCCCTGCGAACCAGGCGCTGAACCTGAACCCGCAGATCATCTACGCGCTGGTCGACACCGAGCGCGGCATGATCATCGTCGCCGAGTCGCTGGTGGAAAGCGTTCTCAAGCGCTACGGCCTGCACGGCAAGGTGCTGTCCACCGTGGAAGGCGAAGCGCTGGGCGGCCTGAATTTCCGTCACCCGCTGTACGAAGCGGATGCGGGCTACAAGCGCCTGTCGCCGGTGTACCTCGCCGATTACGCGACGGCCGAAGACGGCACCGGCATCGTCCACTCGTCACCGGCTTATGGCCTGGACGACTTCAACTCGTGCGTCGCGCACGGCGTGAAATACGACGACATCCTCAACCCCGTGCAAGGCAATGGCTCCTACGCGGCGGACTTTCCGCTGTTCGGTGGCTTGAACATCTGGAAGGCGGTGCCGGCAATCATCGAGAAGATCAAGGACGCCGGCCGCCTGTTCGCCACCGAGAACATCACGCACAGCTACCCGCATTGCTGGCGCCACAAGACGCCCGTCATCTATCGCGCGGCAGCCCAGTGGTTCATCCGCATGGACGAAGGCGTGGGCGTGTTCACCCAGGACAAGGCGCCGAAGACCTTGCGCCAGATGGCGCTCGATGCGATCGAGGAGACGAGCTTCTACCCGGAGAACGGGAAGCAGCGCCTGCGCGACATGATCGCGGGCCGGCCGGACTGGTGCATCTCCCGCCAGCGTTCGTGGGGCGTGCCCCTGCCCTTCTTCCTGCACAAGGACAAACAGGAGTTGCATCCGAAGACGATGGAAATCCTCGACGTCGCGGCGGCCATCGTCGAACAAGGCGGCATCGAAGCGTGGAGCAAGGCCACCACCGAGGAAATCTTCTCGAAGGTCGGTGCTGCGGCGGATGCGCCGAACTACACCAAGTCGAGCGACATCCTCGAGGTGTGGTTCGACTCGGGCACGACGCATTCGACGGTGTTGAAGGTCTCGCACCCCGGCTCGGGCCATGAGAGCGGCCCGGAAGCCGACCTTTACCTCGAAGGCCACGACCAGCATCGCGGCTGGTTCCACTCGTCGCTGCTCACGTCCGCCGCGATGTATGGCCGCGCACCGTATCGCGGACTGCTGACGCACGGCTTCACGGTCGATTCGCAGGGCCGCAAGATGAGCAAGTCGCTCGGCAACGGCATCGAGCCGCAGGAAGTGAACAAGAAGCTCGGCGCCGAGATCGTTCGCCTGTGGGTCGCGGCCTCCGATTACTCGGGCGACATCGCCGGCGACGACAAGATCCTCGCGCGCGTCGTCGACGCCTACCGCCGCATCCGCAATACGCTGCGCTTCCTGCTCGCCAACACGAGCGACTTCGATCCCGCAAAGGATGCGGTGCCGCTCGGGGACATGCTCGAGATCGACCGCTATGCGATGTCCCGCGCGGCGCAGTTCCAGCAGGAGGTTCTCGCGCACTTCGAGGTGTATGAATTCCACCCTGTCGTCGCGAAGCTCCAGGTGTATTGCTCGGAAGACCTGGGCGCGTTCTACCTCGATGTGCTGAAGGACCGGCTCTATACGACGAAGCCGAAGTCGCTCGAGCGCCGCAGCGCGCAGACGGCGCTGTGGAACATCACGCATGCAATGCTGCGCTGGATGGCGCCGTTCCTGTCATTCACCGCGGAGGAAGCGTGGAAGATCTTCGGCAACTCCGAATCGATCTTCCTCGAGACCTACGCGGAGATCGGCGGGCCCGACACCGCGCTGGTCGACAAGTGGCAGCGCATCCGCGCCGCGCGCGAGATGGTGAACAAGGACATCGAGTCGCTGCGCGAAGCCGGCAAGGTCGGCTCGTCGCTGCAAGCCAACGTGTCGCTCACGGTGCCGATGCACCAGCATCCCGAGCTGTTCGAGGCGCTGGCCAGCCTGGGGGACGACCTGCGCTTCGTGTTCATCACGTCGAAAGCCGAAGTGCTCGCGGGCGAAGAGATGCGCGTCGACGTCAAGCCGTCGGTCGGCGTGAAGTGCGAGCGCTGCTGGCACTGGCGCGAGGACGTGGGGGTCGACAAGGAGCATCCGCTGATCTGCGGCCGCTGCACGTCGAACCTGTTCGGCGAAGGCGAACCGAGGAAGTTCGCCTGATGGCGCGCGCATCGAGTGGCGGCAGCTGGGTGCCGTGGCTGGCGGTGGCCGTGGCCGTCCTCCTGCTCGACCAGTTCACCAAGGTCCTGATCCTCGGCTACTACCAGCTCGGCGACTCCACTTACGTCACGAGCTTCTTCAACGTCGTGCGCGCCCACAACACCGGCGCGGCGTTTTCCTTCCTCGCGGCGGCTTCGGGCTGGCAGCGCTGGTTCTTCACGGCGATCGGCATCGCGGCCGCGGTGTTCATCATCTGGCTGCTGCGCAAGCACGCAGGCCAGAAGATGTTCTCCTTCGCGCTGGCCTGCATCCTCGGCGGCGCGGTGGGCAACGTCTTCGACCGCCTGGTGCACGGCTACGTCGTGGATTTCATCCAGGTCCACTGGCGCAGCACCTATTATTTTCCCGCGTTCAACATCGCCGACAGCGCGATCACGATCGGGGCCGTATGCCTGATCGTCGACGAGCTGTTGCGCGTGCGCCGCTCGTGATCAACCGGCCCGGGTGGGTCGGCGTATAGTTGACCTGAGTAATGAAGCACCTGTTGAATCTCCTGGCGGCGATTGCGCTGCTGGTCTGGGGTACCCAGCTCGTGCGCGCCGGCATCCTTCGCGTTTTCGGGGCCAACCTGCGCAACGTGCTCGCCCACAGCGTCGCGAGCCGCTGGGCGGCGATGATCTCCGGCCTCGGCGTCACCGCCCTCGTCCAGTCCAGCACCGCCACCGCGTTGATCGTCGCGTCGTTCGTCGGGCAGTCGCTCGTCACGCTGCCGATGGCGCTTGCGGTGATGCTCGGCGCGGACATCGGCACCAGCCTGATGACGGTCGTGTTCTCGTTCGACCTGTCGTGGCTGTCGCCGCTGTTCATCTTCATCGGCGTGGTGATGTATGTGTCCCGGCAGGCCACCGTCGTCGGGCGCGTGGGCCGGATCCTGATCGGCCTCGGGCTGATGCTGCTCGCACTGCGGCTCGTCGCGCAGTCCACGGCGATCATGACGCAGTCTCCCGTCGTCAAGGAACTGCTGTCTTCGATCGCCCACGACATGCTGCTCGAGATCACCGTCGGCGCGTTCCTGGCGGTCGTGTCGTATTCGAGCCTTGCCATCGTGCTGCTCACCGCGACCATGGCGGCGTCGGGGCTGGTGCCGCTCGACTCCGCAATGGGCCTCGTGCTCGGCGCGAATCTCGGCAGCGGCTTGCTCGCCGTGCTCACCACGGCGAAATCGAGTGTCGAGGTGCGGCAGGTTCCCGTGGGCAACCTGGTCTTCAAGGCCATCGGGGTGATCGTGCTGTCGCCGTTCGCGGGCCTGTGGTTGCGGCACGCCAGCCCGTACGTGCACGATGCGGCCACGCTGGTCGTGCTGTTCCACCTGTGCTTCAACATCGTGGTCGCCGTGCTGTTCATCGGTGTCACGCAGATCATCGCGCGGTGGGTCAGCCAATGGCTGCCGCAGCCCGAGAAGTCGCTCGTGGCCGGCCGGCCGCACCACCTCGATCCCTCGGCGCTTGCCACGCCGTCGCTGGCGATCTCGTGCGCTGCACGTGAAGCGCTGCACCAGGCCGACGTGGTCGAGACGATGCTCGTCGGGCTGCTGCAGGTGATCCGCAACAATGACCTGAAGCTCGCGGAGGACTTGCGGCGCCTGGACGACCAGGTCGACGAGCTCTACTCCGCGATCAAGTACTACCTCACGAAAATCTCGCGCGAGGCGCTGGGCGAGGAAGAAAGCCGCCGCTGGACCGACATCATCAGCTTCACGATCAACATGGAGCAGGTGGGCGACATCATCGAGCGCGTGATCATCGACGTCGAGGACAAGAAGATCAAGAAGGGACGCAGCTTCTCCGACGCGGGCATGAACGAGATCTGCGAACTGCACGCTCGCCTGATCGACAACCTGCGCCTCGGGATGAGCGTGTTCCTCAACGGGTCGGTGCGCGATGCGCAGAAGCTGCTCGAAGAAAAGGCGCGATTCCGTGACCTCGAACGCGCATATGCCAGCACGCACCTCGCGCGCCTGAGCGGCAACACGGCCCAAAGCGTGGAGACGAGTTCGCTCCACATCGACCTGATCAGCGACCTGAAGCGGATCAACTCCCACATCTGCTCCATCGCCTACCCCATCCTCGATTCGGCCGGCGCACTGGCGCCGAACCGGCTGCGCCAGCAGGAGCCGGCGCCGGACGGCGCGATGCTGATGCCGAAGTGATCAGTCGTCGCTGCGAACCTTGACGCAGTAGTCCACCAGCTCCTCGATCTCCGTCGATTTGTCGAACACCGCGTCGGCGCCGAGCTGCGCGCAGCGCCAGCGGATGTCGTTGGTAGCGTGGTTCGACAACACGATCAGCTTCTGCCAGGGCTTGCGCGCCCGGCATGCCTCCACGATATTCAACCCGTTGCCTTCCTTGAGGAACAGGTCGACGATCGCCAGGTCCCAGTAATCGTCATTCGCCGCCAGCCACTGCTTGCCTTCGCTCTCGGTTTCCGCGGTGCCGACGGGGTCGATCTCCGCAAGCTCATGCAAGGTCTCGATGAGATTTTCGCGAATGGTGGGGCTGTCCTCCACGATGTATGCACGAAACGCCATGAGTCCGTTTCTACGCTCGGGCACGATGCATGGTTGCCGTCTCGCGCAGCAACCGCCTGTAGTCATCCGCTGGCAACGCAGTCAACGCGCGGATTCGGACAACACCCACGCGGCCTCGAGCGTGAAATCTTCCCCCAGCAGGCGGCGCGCAAGTTCAGCGTCATCGAGCAGTGCGAAGCGTTCGACCTCGCCGTCCTGGTTGCGCGGCTCGATTCCCGCCGGCACGACACAGCGGTACCAGTCGAGCCATTCCACGATGAAGCCGCCTGCGTAATCGACGCTGGGGCGGCGCGTGAGCACGCGGCCCGCGTGGCTCAGCCTCTCGAGTTGCGACATCCGCAGGCCTGCTTCTTCCCACGTTTCGCGTTCGAGCGCGGCCTCCAGCGAGTCGCTCGCGGGGACCATTCCGCCCATGAGCGTATCCCACAGCCCCGGGTCGGTGGCTTTCGTCAATGCACGCTGCTGCACCCAGTGCCGGCCTTCGCGCGTCATACCTGCGAGGTGGACGGCGAAGGTCGTGATGCCCAGCGGGCGCACCGCGGCACGCTCGATGGTCGCCAGCCTCCGGCCTGCTTCGTCCGTCACGGCGAGTTGCTCGTTGCGCCACGAGTGCGCGATGCCCGCGTCGCGCATCGCCGTTGCAATCGCATCGAGGGACGTCTGGAGGTCTGCCTGCACCTGCCACGCACCCGCTTGCTCGCGCACGACCGATGCGGGCAATTGCAGCCCCGAAAGTAATTCCGGTTCGACCGAACCGATGCGCGCATCGCCGGCCAACAACGCAACCCGAGGCGCCCGCGGCGCAACGTCGACGCGCTGCGCAAGCTGCGCGAGCCACGACGCGGGCAGCGGCAGCGTCACAGGGTCAGGATCGTGCTGCCCGTTGTCTTGCGCGCCTCGAGGTCGCGATGCGCCTGCTGCACGTCCTCGAGCGCATACCGCTGGTCGATGCGTATCTTGACCTTGCCGCTCGAAACCACGTCGAACAGACCTTCGGCCATCTGCTGCGTCGATTCGCGCGTCGCAAGGTAGGTGAACAGGGTCTGGCGCGTGACGTAGATGGAGCCCTTCGGCCCCAGGATCGCGGGCGAAAATGCCGGCACCGGCCCGGACGAATTGCCGAACGTGACCATGATGCCGAACGGGCGCAGGCAATCGAGCGACTTGTCCCACGTGTCCTTGCCGACGGAATCGAGCACGACCTTCAGGCCCTTGCCCCCGGTGATCTCCTTCACGCGCGCGGCGAAGTCTTCCTTGTTGTAGTTGATCATGTGCGCGGCGCCATGCTCCTTCGCGAGCTTGCACTTCTCGTCGCTGCCCGCCGTGCCGATCACTTCGTACCCGAGCGCCTTCGCCCACTGGCAGGCGATCAGCCCGACGCCGCCGGCCGCCGCGTGAACCAGGATCGCATCGCCTTGCTGGAGCGTCCCGAGCGGCGCTCGCTTGAGCAGGTATTCCGCGGTCATGCCCTTGAGCATCATCGCCGCCGCGGTGTCGAAGCCGATGGCATCAGGAAGTTTGCAGACGTGCTTGGCCGGCATGACGCGAACCTCGCAGTAGGCGCCCGGCGAGCTCGCATAGGCCGCACGGTCGCCGGCTTTGAGGTGCGTCACGCCTTCGCCCACGGCTTCGACGATGCCCGCGCCTTCCCCGCCGATCGTCGCGGGCATCGGCAGCGGGTAAAGGCCGGTGCGGTGATACACGTCGATGAAGTTCAGGCCCACGGCCTTGTGGCGAATGCGGATCTCGCCCGGGCCGGGTTCGCCGACCTTCACGTCGACGAGTTTCAGTTCCTCCGGGCCGCCGGTCTTCAGTATCTGGATGGCGCGTGTCATGTTGTCGTCCTCTTGAAAGAAATGCCGCGCCATCCTACGGCTAAAGTCATGACCTCGCATGGACTCGCGCCTTTCCCTTCGCAACGCTGCACTGCTCACCATCCCGCCGCTGCTGTGGGCTGGCAATGCCGTGACGGGCGCACTCGTGAATGGCCTCGTTCCGCCCGTCACGCTCAACCTGCTGCGCTGGTTCTTGGCCTTCCTGATCCTGCTGCCGCTGGCCGGCTGGGTCCTGCAGCGGAACAGCCCGCTGTGGCCGCGCTGGAAACGCTTCGCCATCCTTGGCCTGCTCGGCGTCGGCTGCTACAACGCGCTGCAATACGTCGCACTGAAAACCTCGACACCGCTCAACGTCACGCTGGTTGCGTCGAGCACGCCCATCTGGATGATGTTCGTGGGAGCGATCTTCTTCGGACAGCGCATCACGCCCCGGCAGTCGCTGGGTGCAGTGCTGTCCATCGCAGGTGTGCTCGTCGTGCTGAGCCGGGGCGACTGGGACACGCTCATGCAGGTGCGGCTCGTGCCGGGGGATTTCTACGTGCTGGTCGCGACGCTCGCATGGGCGTTCTACAGCTGGTTGTTGATCCGCCCGGGCGACCCGCCGGAGATTCGCAACGACTGGGCCGCATTCCTCATCGCGCAGATGTTCTTCGGTCTCGGCTGGTCGCTGTTGTTCTCGGCGGGGGAGTGGGCCTCCGGGGACACGACGATCGTGTGGGGCTGGCCGCTCGCCCTGGCGCTCGCCTATGTCGCGATCGGGCCCGCGGTGATCGCGTACCGCACTTGGGGCCTCGGCGTACAACGTGTCGGCCCGACGATCGCGGGTTTCTTCTCGAACTTGACGCCGCTGTTCGCCGCGGTGTTGTCGGCCGCGCTGCTCGGCGAGATCCCGCGCCCATACCACGTGATCGCATTCCTGCTGATCGTCGGTGGAATCGTCGTCTCGTCGAAACGTTCATAAACGCCCGGAAGAGCTGTCGCATCCACCAGAATCGGCGGCATGGCGCTGCGCATCCTCGAATTCCTCCTCGGGCTGCTGCTCGCGTGGGGGACGCTGCGCGATGTTTTCTACACAGTCGTGGTGCCGGGCGGGACGCGCGGCTCGCTGAGGATCTCCAAACGCCTGGTGCAGGCCGCGTTGCCCGTGTGGAAGCACATTCGCGGCCGCGGCATCGGCGTGAACTTCGCACCGGTCGTGCTGGTCGGCTCGTTCGTCACGTGGATGCTGCTGCTCGTGCTCGGGTTCGCCTTGATGGCGCACGCACTGTCGAATCACTTCGACCCGCCGCTGCAAGGATTCGGCCATGCGCTGTACGTCGCGGGCGCTTCGATGGGAACGATCGGGTTCGGCCAGGTCGAGCCGCATGGGCTCGCGCGAGCCGTCACGGTCGGAGGCGGCTTCTGCGGCCTTGCGGTGATGACGCTCGCCGTGACCTACCTGCTGGAAGTGCAAAGCAACGTTGCGCATCGCGACACGGGCGTCCTGAAGATCACGACCACCGCCGGCCACCCGCCTTGCGCGCTGACGATCCTCGAACGCTACGCGGCACTGGGTTGCCGCGATGAACTGCTCGACGTGATGCGCGAAGGACGCACATGGTGCGCCACCGTCCTGCAAAGCCACGCATCGCATCCGTGGCTTGTCTACTTCCGCAGCGCCGGCACGCGGTCCGGGTGGCCGGCGGCGCTCGGCGCACTCGTCGACCTCACCCTCGCGGCCGAATTGCTGATCGACGACCCCCCGCTGCGAGGGCCTGCGGTGCTGGCGCGCGAAGAAGCCGACCGTCTCAGTCACGATCTCGCGGAGCTCGTCAGCGCGTCCGCGGTCCCGGTCGACACCTCGATCGAGGACGCCGACCGGTTTTTCACCCGGCTCGCCGCTGCCGGGTACACGTTGCGCGCCGATCGCGATTGCGCGGCGTTCGCTGCTGCGCGAAACGAACACATGGCTTCCATCCACGCGTTGTCGCATCATCTCGGAATGCCGAACGCGCCGTTGGTCCCCGGCGGGCCCACTCCCTTGTCATGACCCCCGACGAATTCATTGCGGTTGTCTCGCACGAGCTGCGCGGTCCCGTGGCCGCGATCGGCGCGGCTTCTCAAGTGCTGGAAGGATGCGATCCGGCCTCTGACTCAGGCCGGGAGGCGCGCGATGTGATTGCGCGGCAATCGCAGAAGCTCGCAATCGCGCTGGCGGACGTCGAGCAATTGGGTCGGTTGGTCTGGCAGCGCGGGGGGTCCAGCGAGACAGGGGTGGATTTCGTTGCGCTGCTGCGCAAATGCCAGGTCGAAGTTGCGGACGGCGCCGGGCCGGTGCACATCACGATCGACGCAGCCTTGGTGGACGAGGCTTTGGAGCGCACGCGAAACGAGGCGCCCTCATCTCTTCACGCGGGCTTCGAGCAGGCAAAAGAAGAAGCCGCTACCGTTTTCACCTTGGAGCCGGTGGGTGGCGGCTTCGGGGTGCAGTTCCTGCGCGCGCTGCTCGAGCGCAGCGGCGCACAGGTCCGCTTCGAACAATCGGCAAAGGGCAGGCGTGTGGTCGCCCGCCTTGCGGATTAGCCGGTTGTCAGTCGGCGGGGCCTTGCCGCTTCTGGTGGCGCTTGCGGCCGGCCGCGCGGGCTTCTTCGCTGGTGAACTCGTGCGCATGACCGCTCTGGTGGGCCGCGCGCCCGCCCAGGCTGGCAATTTCGCGTTGGCGTTGCGCGTCCATCGCCGCAAATCCGCGCAGGCTCTTGCGGCGCGCGGGCACCAGCTCTGCCGTGCGGCCTTCGGACGGGGAAACGCTGTCGATGTTGGTCATGGAATGCTCCTGGTGAGTTGGGACCTCACCTAGGCAATGACCGTGCCAGCTGCAAGCCGTTGATTTGCGGTGCGCAAAGGCTGCTCGACTGCAATTCTTGCCGCAACGCAGAGCAGGAAGCAAGTCAGCCTTGGTATTCCTTGAGCCGGTTGTAGAGCGTCTTCAGGCTGATGCCCAGCGCGGCGGCAGTCTTTTCCTTGTTGCGCCCCTGCATTTCGTAGGTGGCAAGGATGACTTCGCGTTCGATATCGGCCAGCGGCGTGCCGATGCGCACACTCAGGGTCCGGCCATCGCCCGCCGGCAACGCAGGCGGCTCAGCCGCATTCAGCCATTCGTGGCCGAGGTCTGAGCCATCAGCCATGACCCAGGCGCGTTGCAATGCATTGCGAAGTTCGCGTACGTTGCCGGGCCAGGCCCTGGCCATCAGCGAAGCGGTCGCGGCATTGGACGTGCGCTTGAACTCGCCTTCGCGGCGGCCGATCTCGCGAAGGAAGTGGGCCGCGAGCAAGGGAACGTCGTCCATGCGCTCGCGCAGCGGCGGCATTGCCAGCGAGAACACGTTCAGGCGGTAGAACAGGTCCTCCCGCAACGCGCCGGTGGTCACCGCCTCGCGCGGGTCGCGGTTGGTCGCGGTGATCACACGCACATCGCTGGCCTGCGTGACTGCGGAGCCCACGCGCATATACGTCCCGTTCTCCAGCACGCGCAGCAGCTTGACCTGCAACGAGGCCGGCATCTCGGTGATCTCGTCGAGGAACAGCGTGCCGCCGTTCGCCCGCTCGAAAAATCCGAAGTGCTGGCGATCCGCACCGGTGAAGCTGCCCTTCTCGTGGCCGAAGATCTCGCTTTCCATCAGGTGCGGCGAGATCGCGCCGCAGTTCACGGCGATGAAGGGCTTCGTACGCCGCCGGCTCAGTTGGTGGATGCTGCGTGCGGCGAGCTCCTTGCCCGTGCCGCTCTCGCCGTTGATCAGGACCGAGACCGACGTGCCGGCCACCCGCGCGATCTGCTCATACACCCGCCTCATTGCGGGCGATCGCCCCACGAGCTCCGCGAAGCGCCCGTCGCTGTCCACGTCTCGCATCAACGCCTGCGCTTCGGCGCGCAGGATCGACGGACGCATCACGCGCGACAGCGTGCCCTGGAGCTGGCCTGCGCTCACGGGCTTCACGAGGTAGTCGGAGGCGCCGTAGCGCAGGGCCTCGATCGAGCTTTCGAGACTGGGCCGGCCGGTGATGAGCACTACCTCCGAATCGGCGATCAGCGGCTCTTCGCGCAGCAGCGTGATGCCGTCGCCGTCGGGCAGTTGCAGGTCGAGCAGCACCACGTCCGGATGCAGCCGGGCAAGCTGGCGCCGCGCATCCCGCAGCGTGTGGGCCGTCTCGGCGGTAAAGCCTTGTGCGCTGACGAGCGCGGCGACCATCCGCGCCGCGTCGGCGTCGTCGTCGACGATCAGTGCGTGTCCCATGGTTCGAAAGTGCGAGCTGCTACGCAACCATTATTGCGCCCCGGTCCAGCTCAGCCATTGGAGTATTCAATGGATGAGCTGCCGCACGCGCGCGGCATCCGGGATGGGATCCACCGCGCCCCATCCTTCGGTCGACAGCGCAGCGGCCACCGTTGCATAGCGTCCCGCATCGAGCAAGCTGTCGCCTTCGACCAGGCGCGCGACGAATGCGCCACCGAACGCGTCGCCCGCACCGGTCGCATCGACAGGGTTGCAGCGGTGCGGCGGCAACAGGTGCCGGTGCGCAGCATCCGCAACGATCGCGCCGCGATCGCCCATTTTCAATGCGACGACCTTGGCCCCGAGCGCGAGGCAATGATCGACCAGGGCATCGGGATCGGAGATGCCGGTGATCGAAGTGATGTCGTCGAGGCTCGGCAGGCAAATGTCGCAGCGGCGCATGACCGCGGTGATCGCGGCACGCGCCTGTTGGATGGGCCAAAGCTTCAACCGCAGGTTCGTGTCGAAGGACACCTTCACGCCTGCATTGCGCGCGATCTCGATCGCTGCGTCGCACGTCTCGCGCGCACTTTCGGAGATTGCAAGGCTGATGCCCGACAAGTGCAGCACCTGCGCCGACTCGATCGCCGCGCGAGGCAAATGCTCGGGCGTCATGCGGCTGGCCGCGGAGCCCGATCGCAGGAAGCTGAACTCGTGCCCCTTGCCGCCGTGCGTGACGAAGTAGATGCCGGTGAAGGCACTGCGGTCCAGGTGCACATGATCGTGGTTCACACCTTCCCGCGCCCATAACTCGCGCAGCATGCGCCCGTGCGCATCGCCGCCGACAGCCGAGATGTACCCAGCGCTTGCGCCCTGCCGGGCGGCGGCGATCGCGAAGTTGGACGTGTCGCCGCCGAAACCTTGCAGGTAAAGCCGCCCGCCGCCCTCCCCGGTCTGGTTGAACTCCACCATCGCCTCGCCGAGGGCGAGGATCTCAATACGTGCCGGGGTAGGCGCCGCCATCGATCAGGATGTTCTGGCCGGTGATGTAGCTGGCGTGCACGCTGCAAAGGAACGCGCACGTCGCGCCGAACTCCGCCGGCGTGCCGAAGCGAAGCGCGGGCACCGTCTTGCGGCGCAAGTCCGCCACTTCTTCCACCGTCTTGCCGCTCTTCTTCGCGCCGCCCTCGAGCGTCGCCTTGAGCCGATCGGTGTCGAACGCGCCCGGCAGCAGGTTGTTGATCGTCACGTTCGCCGACGCGAGCTTGGCGCTGCGCGCGACACCGGCGACGAAACCGGTCAAGCCGCTGCGCGCGCCGTTGGACAAGCCGAGGATGTCGATCGGCGCCTTCACCGCGCTCGACGTGATGTTGACGATGCGCCCGAAGCCCCGCGCCGCCATGCCGTCGACGGTGGCCTTGATCAACTCGATCGGCGTGAGCATGTTTGCGTCCACGGCCTTGAGCCATGCATCCCGGTCCCATTCGCGGAAGTCGCCGGGCGGGGGCCCGCCGGCATTCGTGACGACGATGTCGAACTGGGCGCGCTTCTCGAAAACCTTCGCGCGGCCCTCGGCCGTGGTGATGTCGGCCGCGACGTGCTGCACGGCCGTGTCTGTCGGCCGCGACGCCTCCGCAATCAATTGCCCGGCGGCGGCTTCCAAAGCGTCGTTCCCGCGCGCCACGATGACGATATTGACGCCTTCGCGCACCAATGCCTGGGCGCAACCGTAGCCCAGCCCCTTGCTGGCGCCGCACACCAGCGCCCACTTGCCCGCAATACCCATATCCATGACAATCAGCCCTCCTATAGCTGAGCTTGTTTCACCGAAGCTATGCGCACATCATCGGCCATTTTTCTCGCCTGCTGCGCATTCGCTTCGGCAGGCCTTGCGCAATCGCAGGGCTTCAAGTTCTCCAACCCCTCTGCCGACGAGAAGGCGCAGGCCCAATGGGAGGCCAGCAAGCGCCTCACCATCGACATGATGCTGTCCACGCCGTGCGTGCAGCGGATGAAGAACCGCAAGATCGTCGTGCTGGTCGGCGAAGAGCAGAACGGCCGCGTCGTCGCGGCGCAGGGCTCGTACAGCCGCCACATCGATGCGATCAACTCGCGCCTGAAGATGCTCGGGCTCAGGACCTACTCGCCGGAAGAAATCCGCAAGCAGGTTGCGCAGGAAGAGGTCGACGCGTATTTCAAGAACGACCCCGACCGCGCCCTGTCCGCATCGAAGCGCCTTGCCGCGCAGTACGTACTCAAGGGTGTGATCGCCACGCAGGCGTTTCGCAACCAGATGGTCAACGTGAACCAGGTCAATGTCGCGATGGACTTCACGCTGGGCGATGCCTCGGGCCGCCCCGTGTCGACGGTGCATGCATCGAACGCGAGCTATGCGGGCTCGGATGTGTCGGGCATGGCCCTGAAGCTGATCGAAGAGCGGGCGGATGAAGTGGTTGCGCGGCTGTATGCCGACTACTGCAGCACCACGCGATAAAACGGATTACACGAGAGGGTAGACATGGAGAAGAGAAGCCTTTGCGCCACCGCCGCCTTCGCCGCGGCTTCATTGCTGTCTTGCGCCGCGGCGCTGGCGCAGCCCACGTTCGGCAATCCGTCGCCCAATACGGGCAGCTCGACGTCGCAGCAGGCCAATGCCGCGGCCGATGCTGCCGCGTACAAGGCCGTGGATTATTCGAACAAGGGCAAGCCGGGGCCGGTGCTCGTCGTCATCCCGGGTGAGTTCAAGAGCAACAACGCGGGGTTCATGCAGAAGTTCGGGCCCAACAACATTGCCGACTTCGGCGAGGTCGAGCTCGCGCAAGCCAACTTCCAGGTGCTCGAGCGCTCGAACCTCGGGCCGCTGCTCAATGAAGTCTCGCTGGCCTACAACCTCGGCGACGCCGACGCTGCACGCAAGACGATGTCGATCGGCAAGCTCAAGACGACCAAGTGGGTCGTGAAGTTCGACGTGCTGAAGGCCGAGCAGATCTCCGAGGCCAAGCAGGGATTCGACGGCAAGGCGGCGGGCTCCATGATCTCCAGCTTCGGTGGCGGCCTGTTCGGCGGCGGCATCGGCAACCTCGTTGCGGGCCAGGCCGTGAGCACCGTGAAAACCGACGAAGCCACCTCGGTGTGGCTGATCGGCATGCGCTACAAGATCATGGATGCCACCACCACCGAGCAGGTCGCGCAAGGCTACAAGGAACTCAAGATGGAGATCGGCGCGAACTCCACGTCGGTGATGGGCGTGTCGCAGCAGGCCAAGGGCGGTGTCGGCCTCGACACGATGCTCCAGCGCCTCGTGCAGACCGCAGTCTGGGAAATCGACAACAAGTACAAGTGATCCGCGCCCCGCGGGCCGTCGAGGGAAGCGCATGAACAAGCTCGGCAAGTACATCATCCGCCGCCAGCTCGGCAAGGGCGCGATGGGGATCGTCTACGAAGGCTTCGATCCTGCGATCGAGCGCACCGTCGCGATCAAGACCATCCTGCCTTCGCAGCTCAATGGCGCGCAGTACGCGGAGGTGATGGCCCGCTTCAAGCGCGAGGCCCAGGCCGCCGGCCGCCTCAATCACCAGGGCATCGTCTCCATCTACGACTACGGCGAGGAAATCCCCGAGGAGCTGAACGAAGAAGAAGCCACGATGATGGCGCCGAAGCAGGACGCCAACGCCAAGCCGGCGGAGCGCATTGCGTACATCGCGATGGAGTTCATCAAGGGCCGCGAGTTGCGCGACTTCTTCGAGAAGGGCGAGCGCTTCGAGGGCGAAGACATCGCGCGCATCATGGGCGAGATCCTCGACGCACTGGACCATGCGCATTCGCAAGGTGTCGTGCATCGCGACATGAAGCCCGCGAACCTGATCGTGCTCGACAGCGGCCGCGTCAAGATCGCGGACTTCGGCATCGCACGTGTCGAGGCGTCGGAGCTCACGCAGACGGGCATGGTGCTGGGCACACCGTCGTACATGTCGCCCGAGCAGTTCATGGGGCACCCCGTGGACGGCCGCAGCGACCTCTTCTCCTGCGGCGTCATCCTGTACCAGTTGCTCACGGGCGAGAAACCGTTCACCGGCGAATCGACGACGACGATCATGTACAAGGTGCTGCGCGAAGAGCCGGTGCCGCCGTCGCAGATCAACATGAGCCTGGCGCCGGCGCTCGACGCCGTCGTGCGCAAGGCGCTCGCGAAGAACCCGAACGAACGCTTCCAGACCGGCAAGGAGTTTTCGCAGGCGCTGAACGCCGCGATCGCCGCACCACAAACTGTCGCCCCGGCAGCACCCGTCGCGGCCGCTATCGCCGGACAAGCGTCGCCCGCCAGCAGGAAAGCAATCCCGGCAGGCGTGTGGGCCGCGGTGGCCGCTTCGTTCGTCGCCGTCGCAGCAGGCGGATATGCGCTCCTCGGAAGCAAGACAACTTCCGCACCGCAGCCCGCGCAAGCTGCATCGCCCGCGCCGCAAGTCGCCGCTGCTGCCGCGCCCGCGCCGGCCCCTGCGGAGCCCGGCACGATGGTCCTCTCGGCGCTGGGCGTGGTCGACAGCGCCGCGTTCAAGGGCGATGCCGCCGCCGCGCAAGCGGCCGCGCGTGACGACGCCAAGCGGCAACTCGTCGAGAAGGTGCTTGCGCTGTACGTCGACCGGTCGTCGCTCGAGAAGAACCGCCAGCTCATTGAAACGAAGCTGCTCGCGAACCCCGCGACGTTCATCCGCAGCGTCGTGCAGGAGGGCAGCGCGGACGCACACGGCTCGCGCGTCGAAATGCCCACCCGCGCGGTGGTGAGCGTGCGCGACGTCCAGCGTTCGCTCAACCAGCTCTCGCGCGACGAACGCATCGACTTCATCCGCAACCAGGGCGACCCGCGCATCTCGATCCGCATCGACATCGGCAACGCGGAAGGCGCCGCGATCGGGCGCGAGCGCTCGCAGCTGGCGGAGAACGTGGTGAAGGACCGCATCAAGTCCTTCGGCTTTCGCGTGTGGTCCGGCGAAGGCGACAACCCGGCTCCGGCCAGCACGCAAGCGGCGGATTTCGCGATCAAGAGCGACGTCAAGCTCAAGACGATGTCGATGAAACTCCCGGCTTCCGGCCTGACGGTGAGCAAGACGGCGATCACGTCCTGGACGCTGAAAGCCATCGACACGACGAGCGGCGAAGAGGTCTACCTCAGCACGAAGCTGCCCACCGGCCAGAGCTGGGCCAGCGAAGACCACGCACTGGCCGAAATCGGAAAGCTGGTCGGCGACGAGTTCTCGAAGAACTTCTTTCTTTCGTATTTCAGTTACCGGCCCCAGAAGACGACACTGGTCTTCACCGGCCTGCCCGAAGGGGGCGTGCCGCTGATGTTGCGCGAATTGCGTTCTCTGCGCGCCGTGCTCGACGCGCAAGGCGGCGACGCCGGCAAGTTCCAGGTGCAATTGCCGCCGGGCAGCGCGCCCGACATCGTGCAGGAAGCCGTCGTGAAGCCGCTCAACGCGAAGATGGGCGAAGCCTGTTTCGCGCTTGCCGGCACGAACGGCAGCGACGTGAGCCTGAGCCTCACGCCGAACTGCGCCAACGCGCAGATGAAGTCGAAGCTCGAGTCCGGTGCTCCGGCGGGTTGGAAGTTCACGCCGCCGAAGACGACAGTCTGACCTTTCCAACCCGAAGGAGAAACGCATGGCCAGGAAAAAAGCCGACTCCGGCGTCTACCGCGTCACGGAGATCATCGGCACCAGCCCGGTGTCGTGGGAAGCCGCCGCGAAGAGCGCCGTCGAGACCGCGGCCAAATCGCTGCGCGACTTGCGCGTGGCCGAAGTCGGCCAGCTCGACATGAAGATCGAGGACGGCAAGGTCGTGGCCTACCGCGCGCGCGTGTCGCTGTCGTTCAAGTACGACGGCTGAAGACGAAGATCCCCGCAATCACCAGCACGCTGCCCACGACGATCCACGCCGTGAGCGGCTCGTCGAGGATCAGCACGCCCATGAGGATGGTCGCGATCGGGCCCACCATGCCCGATTGCGCGGACAATGCCGGCCCGATGCGCTCGATGGCCATCATCACGAGCAGCACCGGCACCGCCGTGCACAAGCTCGCGTTGAGCACCGACAGCCCGATCACTTCGGGTGCGACGGCGAACGCGGTGCCCAGCGGGCGCAGCACGGCGAACTGCGCGATGCAGCAGAAGCACGCGACGCTCGTGGCCAGGCCGACGAGCCGCATCGAACCGATCCGCTTCACGAGCTCGCCGCTGTACACCATGTACAGCGCGTAGCTGATGGTGCTGGCGAACACCAGCGCCGCCCCCAGCAGGACGTTGGCGCCCTGCAACGTCACTTCGTGGCCGAACACGAGCAGCACTCCCGCGTAGCTCACGGCCATGCCGGCAACCTGGCGGCGGGTGAACGTGCGGCGATACAGGAACCAGCCGAACGCCATCACCAGCGTCGGGTTCACGTACAGGATCAGCCGTTCGAGGGAAGCAGTGATGTACTGCAGCCCGGCGAAGTCGAGGAAGCTCGCGAGGTAGTAGCCCGAAAAGCCGAGGCCCACGACGCCGACCCAGTCGCGCATGGGCAGCGGCGCCTGGCCGCGCCCCGCCCACCACGCCATCGCCGCGAACAGCGGGAGCGCGAACAGCATGCGCAGCATGAGCAGCGTGACGGGATCGACGTTGTACCGGTACGCGAGCTTGACGATGATCGCCTTGCCACTGAATGCGATCGAGCCGGCCAGCGCCATGACGAGCCCGCTGCCGAGCCGGTCTTTCTGCGGTTCGTTCAATCGCGCAGCACCTTGTGATGCAGGCGCCGCAGCGAGGCCCACACCGAGACCGCAACGAAGGGGATCGCGAAGGCCGCCGTGCCTTCGGCGCTCCACGGCCAGCCGACGGCATGCGCGCCCTTGGCGAGGTAGCTCACGAGTCCGACGATGTAGTACGTGATCGCGGCGACCGACAGGCCCTCGACCGTTGCCTGCAGCTTCAGCTGCAGCCCTTGCCGGCGGTTCATCGTGGCCAGCAGTTGCTGGCTGCTTTGCTGCTGCTCGATCTCCACGCGCGTGCGCAGCAGATTGCTGATGCGCGAGACGCGTTGCGACAGCGCATCCTGCCGGCGCGCGACCCACGCGCACGTCGAACGCGCGGGTGACAGCCGCCGGTCCATGAATTCGCCGATCGTCTGCAGGCCCGCCAGGCGCGATTCGCCGATGTCTTCGATGCGGCGGTCGACCAGTTCGAAGTACGCCGCACTGGCGGAAAACCGCGAGTGCGTCCCCGCGTAGTGGCTCTCGACTTCCCCTGCGAGCTTCGTGAGGCGGTCGAGCAGTTGCGGCTCTTCGCTGGGGCCCGCGGCGCGGATCGCTTCGGCCAGGTCGGCCAGCCCGCGTTCGGCCGACGCCAGCATCGCGGCACTTTCGCGGGCGAGCGGCAGGCCGAGCAGCGCCGCCATCCGGTACGTGTCGAGTTCGATCAGCTGCTGCACCAGGCGCCCGAGGCGGCGCGGCGTCATCCCGCCGGCGAGCAGCACCATCCGGCCGAAGCCATCGCCGTGCAGCGCGAAGTCGGTGTAGACCTCGCCATGGCCGTCGGCGACTGTCGATGCGACGAGCGTGTCTTCGTTGAGCACGTGCTTGACAAGCGTCGTGCTGGCCGACTCACGCGCGGGCAGCACCCACAGGTGCTGGCTCGCGATGCACTCGCCGGCCAGCTGCGCGAGCCACTCCTTGGACACCGACTCGATCGCGGTCAGCGGCTCGCGCTCGCCGAAGCCCTGCGTGTCGAAAGCGCGCGAGAACGTCCATGTGACGAACTCGGTGTGCATCTCCCAGCGCACGCGAAACGCGCCGACGTCCAGGCGCACGTGCGTGCTGGTGGCATCGGGTTGCGGCAGGTGATGGTCGCGCAGCAGCGTCGCGAGGTGTTCACGGCTGGCTTCGCGCTGCGCCGCGTCGCCCACCATGACCAGGTGCGACAACGCGAGCGGCGCCGTCATCGCCTCCGGCGGCCGTGCGTGGATCTCGTTGTGCAGCGCCGTGCGCTGCGGGTGGCTCTTCGGGACCATGGCTGCGATTGTCGCAGCCACGGATCACTCCTCGACGAAGGCTTCCTGGCGCTTGGCCTTGATCGAGGGCAGCGCGACGATCAGCAGCAGCGCGAGGGCGCCCGCAAGCAGGCCTGCCGACAGAGGGCGCGTGACGAAGACGCTCCAGTCCCCACGCGAGAGCAGCAGCGCGCGGCGCAGGTTCTCTTCCATCATCGGCCCGAGGATGAAGCCGAGCAGCAACGGCGCCGGCTCGCACCCGAGC